>JBAQYF010000008.1:0-55031 GCA_049299895.1 Candidatus Altarchaeia archaeon | reverse complement strand
CAAAATCCATTTGAAAGACAACGAAAACGACAATACTTGGTCCACAACTGTAAATCTGGAAAAAATACAGGACAGCATACTAAAAAAAAGTAGGATGTAATGAGGAAAAACAAGGGAAAACTTAGGTGAGTTAACACTAACAAATCAAACCACAGATTATACATCGTGTAGTTATGAGGGTACATACCCCCGTTTTTCCTAGAGATAATTTCAGGAAAAACCAGTCTGGCCTTAGCACACCACTTTTCCAACTTTCTGCCTAAAAGTTTGTTTGCGGACTACAAAACTCTAAAACCACGCGCTCAAATCCTTCTGCGAGAACTCTTTCATGTATTTCTCCAGGTTGTTGAACGCGTTATTGACCCGGTCTTCTGAGAATTCATGCTCCTTGCATAATAGAGCGATCGCAGCGCCCCTGTCCGGTTTCCCCCATTCGATCCCGTATTCATCGGTAACGTCCGGGTCCATGAATATTTCTTTTATTTCGTCGTATCCATCAACCTGACCGCGCAGTTCCGCCATCTTTCCTTCTTTTACTGCTTTAAGCGCTTTCTTGGGGCCTATTCCTTTGATCCCGTCGTTGAAGTCTGTTCCTACCAGTATGGCGAGGTCTACGAGTTGTTCCCTGGTTAGGTCTAATTCGAGGAGTGCTTTTTCCAGTGTGATCATCGACAATTCAATCGTCCCGCTCATGGTCATGCCTCTCACCAGCCGGGGTGAGCCGAGCAGCAGTGAGTCGTAGTCCTGGCTTCCGACGGCCCATGCGTCGCCGTTCGTGCAGATGCGAACGCATTGCGCTTCTCCTTCGCTCGGCGCCTGTATGCAGGGCATGCCCATGTATTTTAGGAGGTCTTTTGATTCGCGGAGCATTTCAGACGTAAGCCGGGACGTGCGCATGGCGTATTTCTTGGCGTCTTCTATCCTGCCGTCCTCTTTTGCCTTTATCCATTCGTAATGAGCCGCTTCCTTTGCCTCGCTTCTTTCGGCTATCTCTCTTCCTTTGAGGTGCGGCGGCTTTCCGTCGAAAACGTAGACTGGCTTAATACCCAGTTCCAGTAGGCGTATTGTGCGGTACAGGATGCCGGATAAGTGAGAAGTAACGTGCCTCTTGGAATCCATCAGGGGCGTTCCGTCCTGCTGGCGTATGGAGGCGAGGAATTGATAAAGAGAATTCAGGGCGTCTACTGCTATGACTTTTCCTTTCAGGTCCGAAAAGCTGATCGGATCAGAGTTTATTATGTCTTTTAGGTTGACGCCCATTTTTTGAAAAACTTAGAAAAAGTTTTTCATGGCGGAACTATAAGTCAGCCACGTTCCCGTAGTCGTCCGCTATCTTGCGCTTCTCCTTGTTGCCGCAGCAGGGACAGTCGAGCATGCCTGGACCTTTATCGGATTTTTCCAGGGGGCAGCGGCATCTTCTGCAGAACGCTTTTACGACGCCCATCGGTCCCTTGGTGGATATGTCGATGAGCCCTAATTCGATCTTTATGACTACGCCCTTTACTATGTCGCCGATTGCGAATGCATCCTCTGGCCTCTCTACGTAGCTGTCGGCCATGTTTGAGACGAATAGGCCGGTTTTTATGTCTACTTCGCCGGAGTGGCCCTGCAGTTTTCTTGCTATGACCACGGCCGCATTCTTTCGCAGGTCCAGTACTTCCCCGAATACTACCTGGCCGCGCTCCAGTATGGGCGGGTTTTTGCCGTCGACTGATACAACGTGATTCTCGGGATCCACGACGTATTTACCCATGTTGGAGGCATATATTTTCCCGTCCTCAGCGTATGTTCCTTTTCCCGGGACGAATTCTTCGATCGTGCCTAGATAATCTCCTATCAGTATTTTTTTGTTTTCCATCATTTCACCTTATCAGAGTAATATTGGAATCTCCTGTTAATTAAGTTCCTTCTTCCCAGCTGGAGATGTATTGCTTCTGCCTTTCGGTCAATTCGTCGATGGCTATGTCCATGGTCTTGAGTTTCAGGCGCGCTATCATCTCATCTATCTCTTTTGGTATCTTGTAGACCCCTGCAGAGAGTTCGTTCTCGTTGAGGTATTTGACGGCCAGCGCCTGGTTCGCAAAGCTCATATCCATGACCTCGCTAGGGTGCCCTTCGGCAGCGGCAAGATTCACAAGACGTCCTTCAGCGAGGAGGTATATCTGTTTCCCGTTCTTCAGGGTGTATTTCTCTACGTTCTCGCGTATCTTCTTCTTCTCCTTCGAGAGTTTCTCCAGTTCAGGGGTGTTTATCTCTACATTGAAGTGCCCGGAGTTGGCAATGACTGCGCCGTTCTTCATCTTCTCGATATGCTTCCCGGTGAGGATGTCAACGTCGCCTGTTACAGTCACGAATATGTCCCCTAATTCTGCTGCCTTGTCCATCGGCATGACCCGGAATCCGTCCATCACCGCTTCAAGCGCCCGCACAGGGTTCACTTCGGTAACGATGACGTTCGCGCCCGTTCCCCGGGCGTTGTGAGCGACCCCGCGGCCGCAGTTCCCATAGCCTGCGACAACAAAGTTCTTGCCTGCAAAAAGGATGCTCGTCGCCCGCAGTATCCCGTCAAGAGTAGACTGCCCGGTTCCGTAGCGGTTGTCGAACAAATGCTTGGTGTCCGCGTCGTTCACTGCCATCACGGGATATTTCAACGCTTTGTCTTTCTCCATGGCATTCAGCCGGATTATCCCGGTGGTCGTTTCCTCGCAGCCGCCCTTTATGTCTTTCAAAAGATCGGTCCTTTCTTTGTGTATCGTGAATATGAGGTCTGCCCCGTCGTCGACCGTTATCTGCGGCTTATGATCCAGGACCTTGTTTATGTTCTCGTAATATTCCTCCCGCGTCTCAGCCCTCCAGGCATAAACGTCCACGCCCTCCTTTGCAAGAGCCGCAGCGACGTCATCCTGCGTACTGAGCGGATTGCATCCGGTGATAGCTACCTGCGCTCCTCCCGCCCGCAGCGTCCTAACCAGAGCCGCAGTCTCCTTGGTCACGTGCAGGGCGAATCCTACGCGTACGCCCTTCAGGGGTTTTTCTTTGGCGAATCTCTCTCGCATCTCCATGAGAACGGGCATGTGCGCCTCAGCCCACTCTATCTTTAATGCACCTGCATCAGCCAGTTTTATATCTTTGACGTTATAAGCCATTTTCAGTCTAAATATTATTCTTATTATATAGAATAAATAACTTGTCCTTATCGAAAGAAAAATGGGAGTGAACAAAAAATGCTGATAAAAACCGCTTCAGGACCAAAAGACTACAGGACAATATGGATGGACGGAACAGTCGTCAACATGATAGACCAACGCGCGCTACCCCACAGATTCATTATCTATTCCTCAAGGGATTATAGGGAGACGGTATCTGCCATTAGCAACATGACGATACGCGGGGCGCCTGCAATCGGTGCCGCCGCCGCATACGCTATCTCCCAGGCGGCCTCAGAATACGAGGGCTCTGGCATGGAACAATTCATACAACACATGTATTCTGCATCTGCCTTGGTTAAAAAGGCGCGGCCTACTGCATACGACCTTTTCTATGCGGCAGATAGTGTCATGGAAAAGATCCTGCGCGCAGATTCCCCGGAACATGCAAAGAGCATCGCATCCGAAGAGAGCCGCATATACGCAGACAGGAGCGCAGAGGCATGCAGAAAGATAGGGGAATTTGGAATGACATTGATCGACGGGGACTCCTCCATCCTGACCCATTGCAATGCGGGGGCCCTTGCGTGCGTAGACTACGGGACTGCCCTTTCGCCTATAAGGTTCGCTCACCGCTGCAAAAAGAATATACGCGTTTTCGTCGATGAGACCCGCCCGAGACTACAGGGCGCAAAACTCACCGCCTGGGAGCTCTCGCAGGAGGACGTACCGTACGTCCTCATCGCGGACAACGCCGCAGGATACTTTATAAAAAATGGGGAAATAGATATTGTTATCGTCGGAGCGGACCGCATCACGAAAGACGGCGACGTATTCAACAAGATCGGGACATACGAAAAAGCGGTCGTCGCAAAAGAGAATGGGATACCGTTCTATGTGGCGGCTCCTGAGAGCACCTTTGATCCGGGCCTGAAAGCAAAAGACGTGGTGGTCGAAGAAAGAAGCCAGGACGAAGTATTGTTCGTCGACGGAACGCGCATAGCGCCGCAGGGATGCATCGCGCGCAATCCGGCGTTTGACGTTACGCCGAAAAAGTACATAAGCGGATTCATAACAGAAAAAGGGATTGTAAAAAATTGAATAGTAAAAAAGAAAAGATAAAAAGAAGCTAAAAAGAAAAATTACTTCTTCTTAGCTTTCTTTTTTGTTGTTGCCTTCTTAGCTGTTTTTTTTGCTGCCATTTTTAGGAAAAACCTTTTTGTAAGAAAAAAGTTTTATTAATAAGAATATGTGTTGTCGTAGTATATAAAACTATCGGTTTTTTCCGCCGGAAAAAACTTTAATCAAAGAATTTCCGAGAAAAAAAAACAGACTTGCAAAATCATTTGACACTCTTGGAATATTTCGACCTTTTCTTTTTTCCGAAAGAAGATATGCGTATCTCTAATTCCGCAGTCATTTTCTCGAACCTGCACAAACGCAACTCAAGCGGATCATGCGACCCCTTTCCGCAACGCATATTCTTAGCAGCCATCCTGTTATTTAATTGTATACATAGATAAATAAAGATAGTAGTATTCCGCAAAGCAAAATGCCAAAGAAGATACTGGTACACGACACCACTTTGAGAGACGGCGAACAGACTCCGGGCGTATCCCTTTTGCCCGACGAGAAACTGAAGATAGCAAAAGCCCTCGACGACATCGGCGTCGACATAATCGAAGCGGGAGCGGCGATTACCAGCCAGGGGGAAATGGAGAGCATCAAAAGGATAGCCGGAGAAAAACTTTCCGCGGAGATATCCAGCTTTGCGCGCATAGTCAAAGACGACATAGACAAGGCGCTGTGGTGCGACGTAGATTCGGTATTTCTCGTAGCTCCGACTTCGGATCTGCACATAAAATACAAGCTTGGGATAGACAGAGATGAATTATTGAGAAGGATGGTTTCGGCGATAGACTATTCCAAAGAGCACGGCCTCATAGTCGACCTGTGCACAGAGGACGGTTCGAGAACGGATATCGATTTCCTGGAAAACGTCTTGAAGACCGCGACCGAATGCAGGATAGACAGATTTACCGTAGCTGATACCGTCGGCATAATGACGCCCGACAAGATATCTGAAATATTCGCATGCCTCGTAAAGAAAGCAAAAGTCCCTTTAGGAATACACTGCCACGACGATCTCGGCCTTGCTACCGCGAATACGATATGCGCAGTTAGGTCGGGAGCATCCGTCATCGACGTTGCGGTGAACGGCCTGGGAGAAAGAGCGGGCAATACTTCCCTTGAGGAGGCAGTCATGGCTCTGAAACTGGGATACGGATATGAGACCGGGGTCAAAACCGAAAAGCTCGTTTCGTTATCGGAGCTTGTGGAAAAGGTCTGCGGAATACCCGTACCGCCGAACAAAGCGATCGTCGGCGAGAACGCATTCACTCACGAAGCGGGCATACACGTGGACGGCATACTGAAAAAAGCCGAGACGTATGAAGCGATAAAGCCCGAGCTTGTGGGAGCGAAGAGAACGTTCGTCCTGGGAAAGCACGTCGGCGCAAAATCCGTCAAGAAGATGCTGGAAGACCAGATGATCACAGTATCAGACGAACAGCTCAAAGAAATATTCTCGCAGATAAAATACATGGGCGACAAAGGGAAACGCGTAACGAGTTCCGATCTTGAAGTGATCGCAGACTCGGTCCAGGGGATAAAGAGAGAGAAATCACTCAAAGTCCAGGAACTCGTCGCGGTAGCGGGTAACACTATTACTCCAACGGCATCGGTTAAGCTCACGCTGAATGGGAGAGAGATCGTCGAGTCCGCTGTGGGAACAGGACCGGTTGATGCGGCGCTGAAGGCCATAAAGCACGCAGCAAAAGACTTTCCCTTTGATCTCGTGGAATATCACGTAGATTCTATCAGCGGGGGAGCCGATGCGGTGGTCAAGGTCATGGTGAAACTTAAGAGTAAAGACCGTCTTGTCACGGCGCAGGGAGCCGGAACCGACATAGTCTTAGCAAGCGTGGATGCGCTTGTGAACGGCCTGAATTCTCTTATGGCGAAGAGATGATATGAAAAAAGCCGCGCGATGACATTATTGTAAAAGCGGCGGAGGATATTTTCCATCTTTTGGACAGGGATTGTTCCAGAAAGACCGCCCTGAATCTTGCAGTCAACCATTACGAACCGGGGAAGGTCCAGAGGAACTGTCTTGTCAGGTATGTTTTTTCTTAAAGGGAGATAAAAGACCACCGGGCCAGGCGGATCCCCCCGTTGGAGATAAAAGGAAAAGACATAGTGTTTGACGCATATAATGTAATCGTAACTGTTGGGTCCATTCTTTGCAGCAAGAAAATCGTTATAGGGATGAACGGATTTCTCAGGGATATTTCAGCGGTCTTTTCCAGCTACAGGTTCACGGAAAAATCCGGGGATTCTCTTGCGGCGATCATCGGAGTCATCTCATAATATAATCCGCGCACAGTCCTTTCATCCTCGACTCCCGGATAACAAGGAGCGGAGAGCTTGCAGAATACAAAAGATTGGAACTGAAGAAACACGGAATCAATAGGATGGTGCGCGGACCACGAAATAAAGGAACTAAACAGGATAGCTCTTACGAGCGACTCGGCAATAATAGAAAAAGTCGACCATACGGCAGACATATGCGCAGAGATATGGGAGAGGCTCAACGTGGGGGATTTATAGCGCCAATCCTAATTAAAGATAGTTATTACATTAAGGACAACAAGGGAAAAATGGAATACTCGAAACGGATAGATCAAATACCTCCTTATCTTTTTGCGGAGGTCGACCGGGCCATCGAAAAAAAGAAGTCAGAAGGCGTGGACGTGATAAGCCTGGGCATAGGCGACCCGGACATCCCGACTCCGGGGAATATCATCGACCGGCTTTGTAAGGCAGCGCACGATCCCAGGAATCACAGATATCCTTCTTATGCAGGGATGACTACATTCCGGGAGGCTGCGGCAAAGTGGTATAAGAAGCGCTTTAATGTGCCCTTGGATGCCGGAAAAGAAGTCCTTGCGCTGATCGGCTCAAAGGAGGGGATAGCTCACATACCGCTTGCATTCGTAAATCCCGGAGATGTCGTCCTGTTCACGGATCCGGGCTATCCGGTATACCGTGTCGGCACGATACTTGCGGACGGAAAGCCGGTAGAGATGCCCCTTTTGGAGGAAAATGCTTTCCTGCCGGATTACTCTGCCCTGGACAGAACTACCGCAAAGAAGGCAAAGCTTTTGTTCATTAACTATCCGAATAATCCGACGGCTGCGGTAGCCGATAAAAAGTTCTTTAAGGAAACAGTGGATTTTGCAAAGGATAACGACATAATAGTATGCCATGACGCTCCGTATTCCGAGATGGCTTATGACGGATACAAGGCTCCGAGCTTTTTGGAAGTTCCCGGGGCAAAGGAAGTCGGGGTAGAATTCCATTCCCTGTCTAAGACGTACAACATGACAGGATGGCGCATCGGCTTTGTGGTAGGGAACCCCGAAGTCATATCGGGCCTGGGGAAGATAAAGGAGAACATAGACTCCGGCGCTTTCCAGGCAGTGCAGGAAGCAGGGATCGAAGCGCTTACCGGACCGCAGGATTCCATCGCAAACCACAGCAAGGTCTTCCAGGACAGAAGGGACATCATGGTCGACGGATTGAACGACCTGGGATTCAATGTTGCGAAACCGAAGGCTACGTTCTACCTGTGGTTTCCGATACCGAAGAAATACAAATCATCAGTCAAATTCGCAGGAGAGATGCTTGATAAGACAGGGGTCGTTATGACTCCCGGGACAGGCTTTGGAAAATACGGCGAAGGATATGTAAGATGCGCGCTCACCCAGCCCAAGGAGAGGCTGGAGGAAGTCTTGCAGAGATTGAAAAAACTGGAGATCAACTAAAATGATTATTACTATAGGCGGGTCCATCGGCTCGGGAAAGACCACGCTTGCGGCCGAGATATCGCGAACGTTCAACATGCAACACGTCTCCGTAGGAAAGATCATGAGGGAGATGGCAAAAGAGAAGGAAATGGACATTCTTGAGTTCTCAAAATACGCCGAGGATAATCCATCCATAGACAAGGAGATAGACCGAAAACAGAAGAGCATGTGCCACAATGGGAACTCTGTCGTAGACGGACGCCTATCAGCCTACATGCTGGACGCGAACCTACGCCTGTGGCTGGACGCGCCCCTGGAAGTTAGGGCGCAAAGGGTCGCAAAAAGAGAAAAGACCACGGAGACAAGAGCAAAAAAAGACATAATCAAAAGAGAGGAAAGCGAAAAGAAGAGATACAAAGACATCTATAAGATAGACCTGGACGATAGAGCAGTATATGATCTTATCATAAACACCAAAAGGTTCACAGTAGAAGAGATAGTAAGCATAGTCTCGGCCATAGTTAAAAGTATTTAACCTTCCCCGGGAATTATTTAACAAACACATCAAAATGAGAAAAACCAGAGGCCAGGCCTCGCTCGAATTCTTGATGACTTACGGCTGGGCCATATTAGTGATAGGCGTAGTCATGGTAGTACTATGGCAGTGGGGGATATTCACTCCTACCAGCGGAACCAAGGCGACATATATGGGTTTCTGGGGCGTCATGCCTGCCGACTTTTCATATAAGAGCAATGGAACGCTCATACTTTCTCTCCAGAACAACATAATCGACGGAAACATAAACGTCACGGAAATAATTGTCACCACTCAAGGGTATTCAGCTCCTTTTCCTGTTACCCAGGTACTGACTGCTGGGCAGATATTCGGCTGGCAGAGTCAGGTTTCCACTGGAGAAAACCAGGGAAACGCCTACAACATACTTCTTACAATAACATACTGGGATAACCGCACTGGTCCGGGGACTATTTTCAGAAGCTCGGGAACGCTGCAGGGAACAGTTGAAGCCTGATCTCTTTAGGTCAACGTGTCCAGGATAACCCCCCCTATGTTTATCGGCTGCACCCTTTCAGCTATCTTAAGAGCTTCTTCTATCTTCCCATTCCCTTGGGAATACAATGTGAACAGGGGATCTCCTACTTTGACGCAGTCTCCCACATTGACATGCAGATAAACGCCCGCAGCCTGATCTTTGGGCGCTCCGGCCGCTCGTGCAACCATAGAAATCTTTTTGTTGTCGATAAAACGTATGCGTCCCTTGCAATTGGCCTTAAAGGTATGCTTCTTGTCGCCGAGCTTTATGTCGTCTGGTTTTATGTTCGAATTCCCTCCCTGAGCATCTATTATCTCCATCATCTTCTTTTTGGCCTTCCCTGATGAGAGGAGCTTTTCTGCTACACCCCGCCCATGGCCTTTCTTGACGCTCCCTGAAAGCTCCAGCAGTATTCCCGACAGGTCCAGGGATTTATTCATAAGGTCGCTTGGCCCCTTGCCGTCCAGTACGAGCAAGCAGTCGCGGGCTTCAAGCGCAGGGCCGATGCCTGCACCTATAGGAGCTGTGCCGTCAGTTATCAAACATTCAACGTATATGTTCAGCCGTTTCCCCAATTCTATGAATTTCTGGGCCAGCTCTGACGCAGATCCATTGTCTGCTACTTTAGCGCCTTTTCCAACCGGGATGTCCACGAGAACATAATCAGAACCGACAGACTTCTTCTTGGCCATGACGCTGGCAAGAACCTGACCCTCGGGATCTATGGATAACGGGTACTCCGCGCGTATTATCTTGTCGTCCGCAGGCGCAAGATTAAGCGCCCCTCCCCAGATGATGCATCCTCCGACCTTATTCACGATGTCCTTTAACTCGTCTATCTTGAATTCCACCTTGGCAAGTACTTCCATGGTATCCGCAGTACCCGCAGGCGAAGTGATAGCTCTCGAACTTGTTTTTGGGATAGTAAGCCCTGCCGCAGCGATTATCGGAACGATTATAAGCGTGGTCCTGTTCCCGGCAACGCCCCCTATGCAGTGTTTGTCGACTATGTCGTCTCCGAAGTCTATCTGCTGACCGGTCTCAACCATGGAATTCGTAAGGCCTACCACCTCATCCATGTTGTAGCCGTTTATGTAACCGGCAGTAACGAATGCAGAAAGCTCTATGTCGCTCAGGTTGTTGTCGACGATATCCTGGATAACGGACTTGATTTCCTCGGAGGAGAGAATTTCTCCGCGAATCTTCTTCTTTATGGAATCGACCGACTGGGGCCTCTTTGCAATGTGAACGTCTACCTTGACGCCTTCGTTTACTCCGAGAATATCGACCACTTCCTTGGAAACCGCAATTATGCCCTCGGAAACAAAGGTCTTGCTAATGTCTATCAATGCGACAGTCGATGAGCTGTTGTAGGACAACTCGATGCGGTCTGATACGTACAGACCCAGTCCTTTCGCGTCTTCGTGGTTCAATATGGCAATAGGCCTTCCGGCTTCAATAGGCCAGATCTTGATCGTAAATTTCATTTTCTACAGAAAGCAAAAACTATGGTATATACCTATATAGTATGAGATTTATATATCTATTTAACCAATGATTATTCGGAGACTGCTCACCTCGTCCATGCACATCTTCGGAGAAAATAATGGCTGCAAAAAAAATCGCTGA
The DNA here is from genome assembly GCA_049299895.1 of Candidatus Altarchaeia archaeon. Classification (GTDB taxonomy): domain Archaea; phylum Altiarchaeota; class Altiarchaeia; order IMC4; family QMZM01; genus CAIYYO01. The sequence goes on along the minus strand of JBAQYF010000008.1, from coordinate 44,336 downwards.
ATCAAAGGATAACAAAACGAAAAAGGCCGCGCCCGCAAGCATCTCGGACAAAGAGCTCAAGAGGATACAAAAGGAACTCGCCCAGACCAAAGGCAAATCCATACTCATAGAACAGGACATACGGAAGCTGAGAGACAAGCTCTCATTGAACATGTGCGGAGTACAGACAACGGATAATCCCGCAGTCATACACAAAAAATTTATGTTCCGCTGCGGTAAATGCGTCGGCGAATTCGAACACAACGCAAAAATAGCGGTCCTCGACCACAAAGTAATATGCCCCATATGCAAAAAAGAACACCTCCTTGAACTGGAGCCGCACCAGGGCAGATACAGAGTAAAACTCCCAAAGAGCATAAAACTGGTAAGATAACTGATTCTTAATGGGGGTACCTTCCGGTCAACGCATTCTTAAAAAAACACACGATTTCAGAATCCCATCCCACCCAAGAAAAAGAAAATGACAGACGAAAAAGAGATCCAAGCCCCGAAAAGCATGCCACGCGGACAGGTAAGTCACGCCCAATTCTGCGCCGCGCTGATGCAAACGGGAGAATGCACAAGGGTGGAATACAACTCGACCGCCGAACTAAAAACAATTCTTGACAACGCGAAAATAGCCTGGATAAACTACCTGGTAGACGACCTCAAGATAAAGGGCGACGAAGTGGCTACGTCCCTTGGATTCACGGGTGGCCTTGTAGGAAAATTACTCGAAGGAACGGGTTATTCAGAATACATAGACAACGACGTGGAACTTGCACTGCTCGTCCCTGCGGTCACTGTAAAAAATCTGGAAGTGCAGGTCTACCCGCTCATTGTCCTGATGCGCAAAGGCCTGATACTCACAATGGCAGGGACCGAAGTCATAAGGCTCGTCAGATTTTCAAGATACGCAGACACCTTCCTAAGAAAGATCCCCACGAACGTGCTGTGGCAGGATGCGCTGACTCTTGCACTTATCCGAATCCTTGACGAGAACAATGACCGGAACTTCGACCACCTGCGCGAAATAGAATCCCAGGCAGACGAACTACACAAAGACCTGATGGACCCAAAGACCCCCAGAAACAAGATAGGTCCTGCAATATACAACATGAAACACGCACTCATCGTATACATGAACGCATTGTGGGGCACGCTCGACGTGGTGAACAGCCTCCGATACGGGGATGCAGAGGTAATAACAGACGATGAAAAGATCATCGAAAGAATAACCATGCTCCAATCGGACGTAAACCAGCAGATAGGCCTCTCGGAGCACATGAGCGAAGTGCTGGCATCAGGCCTGGAGGTACTGCAGACCATCTACAACAACCAATTGCAGATGCTGAACAACAGGCTGGCCTGGCTCGCAACATGGATGGCAGTAATCGGTACTGCAGTCCTTGTGCCAAACACCCTGGCAACCATCTATGGAACGCCGCTGGGGGACGACATATCCCATGAATTCATGCTATATTCCCTGACCATTGGAACACTGGTGTCAGGAGCAGTTGTATTTGCAGTCCTCAAACTGAAGAGATGGATGCCCAAGAACGAGGAATGGTAGGAAAAACCGCCGAATCTGTTTATTATTATTTATTGTTTTCTTTCCATAGATAACCCAAGGTGAAATATATGAAATCAAAGACGTACATTATATTAGGACTTGGGATTATTTTGCTACTAGGGAATTCGTACGCCCAGAACGATACAACCAAAGAAAACGAAACAACAGTAGAACTTATAACAACGACCACGACGGCCACGACCACGACAACAATGGAGTCGACCACAACCACAACAACGGAAGTCACCTCCACGACAATCGAAAAATCCGCTTCAACGACAAAGCCGAAGACAACGACAACATCCGCCAAGAAAAAGACATGCAACTCATACTGCAAGAACATAGGATACGAAGGAGGAGACTGCAGGCTGAACGGACTGGAATGCAGGATAAGAAACGAAGTAAAATCAATATACGGCGGAAGACTATGTCCCACCGCAAGACTGGACACCTGCTGCTGCCAGACAGAAGACTCATTAGAAATGGACTCCAAATACAGTTACACATTCAGATCGCCGATCGAACCCCTTGAAGAGCATGCATAAAAGACAGTAAAGGAGACCGCAACGCCGGATGCCTCCCAGGGGAATAATAACCCCCATAATTCTTTTTCTAATTCTTCTTACGCAGATACCTGCTTTCTTCTCTCTTTTAACCCAAAACAAAGGGTTATAATAGAAAAAAAGCCTCTGGAGGGATTTGAACCCTCGACCTACTGATTACAAGTCAGCCGCTCTGCCAGTCTGAGCCACAGAGGCATGATAAGATATTATATTTTCCGTATTATGTCAATAAATGTCTATCGTCAGCAGTGCGAATGCACTGCCCCTTCTTTGCCAGCTTGCGCGGGCATGGTTGACACAGTCAACCATTTTGGGGGTGAAGCATCCATAAAGGAGGTTCAATGGGACCGCTGAGATTTGAACTCAGGTTTCTAGCACCCCAAGCTAGAAGGATGGCCAAGCTACCCCACGGTCCCAGAGATGAATGGTCTATGATAGGGGTTTAATATTAAAATAATAGGAAAGGATAGGGAGTGGACTCGTCGGGATTGCCCACCCAAACCGCGGAGGGGCTACCGCCCCTCCCCAGTTTTAGGTTAATCCTGACCCACCCCATGTGGGGTCTACGAGACCCCACAATTTTTCTTTTGGGAATGAAACCACTTTTCTTTTTCTTAAAAAGAAAAGGGGTTCAAGTGGACTCGTCGGGATTCGAACCCGAGGCCTCCCGCACGCCAAGCGGGCGATCTACCGAGCTGATCTACGAGCCCTTTATCTAATCCTTATTTCTTCTTGTATGGCTGGAACTTTGCCGCGCTTTCCAGGACTCTTTTCATTCCTTCGCGCTCGTTTTTGTTCATGCTGAAATCTTCCCGGGGGGATCCTCTGTTCTCTTTTTCATTGAGGGCTTTGTTCATCGCCTGTATTGGGTGTATTTTCCCAGTGGCCATCTCAGATATTGGATGCTTCTTCTTTTCTGGTCCTGCCATTTTTTTCACTCCAAAAATATTTTTTGGATATAGTTTATTGGTATTACGCTGAAAAATGCCAGCGTCACCATGGGGTCTTTAGACCCCATCATTTCTTTCTTTGGGATGAAACACTTTCTTTCTTTTTAAAAGAAAGAAAGGGTTCGCTGAGGTTGGGATTTGAACCCAAGCTCCCCTTTCGAGGAACGGACTTAGCAGGCCCGCGCGTTAGACCAAACTCTGCCACCTCAGCATGAGTGTATGATTGTTAGATCGTTCAACTGGCTTTTTCCGCCGAGTCGACTATCATTATGGGTATTCCCTGGTTTAGGGAGTATCTCATCCTGCATCTTCTGCATATCAGGCTGTTTTCCTGTTCTTGCAGTTCCCCTCTGCATTTGGGGCAGCTTTGTATGCTGGGTAGTTGGTTCATTGTTTACAGGGGAGGTTATGGATTATGGATTATAGGGTTTTATTATAGGGTTTTTTCCGCTTTGTTCTTGTGCCATTGCTTTGGATAGGTCCCCGCGTCCATTATCACTCTTACAAGCGTTGCCGCAGGCCCCTTCTGCATCTTTTGCAAGTCCTCCGAGTAGTAGTTTGATTTGGCGAGTGCGACCAGTTCGTTTTTCAGGGACATCAGGGCGACCGGGTCGTTTTTCTTTATGCCTTTTTCCAGTATGCTTATCCCGGGTGCGTTGAGGTCTGCGCCGTGGCATATCGCATCTATGGCGGAGTCTTTGATCCAAATCTTCCTTATTTTCCTGACGCCTGCTTCCACTGGGAGGACTAGCCTGCGTAGCTCGGTTTCGTCGCCTGTTTCCTTGTAGGCATAGTAGGCGTCTTTCAGGTCTTGGAGTATGACCAGGCTTGTTTCGTCGAATGATCCTGCTTTTGTCCTGCGTAGTTCGTGCATGTGGGCGCCTGTTCCGAGGAGTATGCCCATGTCGTGGCAGAGCTTCCTTATGTAGGTTCCTGCTTCGCATCTGACGCGGAACAGGACTTCTTTCCCGTCTCGTTCCAGGAGCTTTAATTCGTATATGTTCCTTATGCGCAGTTCTCTTTTTACCGCGGACATTATCGGAGGGGTCTGGAACATTGGTCCCTGGAATTCATGGAATAGCTTATCCAGCTTATCCTTTGGGGCTGTGTCGTGCAGGGACATGAGGCAGACGTATTCTTTGTCTGAGAGGAGAAGTACTTTTACTATCTTTGTTGCGTTTCCCAGAGCGACCGGGAGTACTCCAGTAACCTTCGGGTCAAGTGTTCCAGAGTGGCCTGTTTTGTTTAGTTCCAATATTTCCTTTACCCAGGTTGTGACTTGATGAGAATTAGGCCCTGCGGGCTTGTCAATATTCACTATGCCCGTGTTCAGGTATGTCTTTATGTCCCGTTTTTCCGGGGGGCAACCGTATCGCGGGTCTGTTTCGGCCTCTTCTTTTATCAGGACATCGAATAGTCCTTCTGGTTTCATAGCCTACCTAGACAAGGTTTTCTTCTTCCAGCTTCTTTTTTACCTCTTCCAGGGAAGCGCCTTTCTTTATGTCAAGGACTTTCGGGAGAGGCTCCAGATGCTTTATGTTAGTCTTCTTTTTTTTCTGGGCAACGCCTTCGGTTATGACGAAATTATCGTCTATTTTCTCCACGATCACGCAGTATTTGCCGGCGTCTTTTCCTGTGGTCTTCCTGCAGACCCTGCCTACTTCAATTATCATTTTGGCGACCTCTTGTCTTTGAATCTGTTTATGGGATAACACTTGGGCCCGGAGGGATTTGAACCCACGGCCACTCGATTATGAGTCGAGCGCTCTAACCAGTCTGAGCTACGGGCCCGATTTGGCCTATGGACGCCTCGGACAGGACTTGAACCTGTGACCACTCGATTAACAGTCGAGCGCTCTACCAGCTGAGCTACCGAGGCATTTAAATGGAATTATAACTACTGTTTGAATTATAATAAATAGAAAAATTAAAAAGAAATAAAATAGGAAAACCTGGCCGTTTATTTGGCCTTGTTCTCGTTTGCCGCAAGGCTTGGGCGTATCTTCTCTGCTCCCTTGCCTTTGTTCAGCAATCCTCTGCCTTTCTTTCCTGCCGGCGTGAGCGCTCTGTATGCTCTTCTGGTGTGCTGTGACTCGCATATCCAGTTTACGTCCTTGTCCGCCATTATGACAGGGTGGCTTGGATCGACCATGACGACTTCGTAGTATTTGTATTGCCCGTCTTCCCATAGCCAGTAGGATCCTAGTATTTCCATGTTCGGGTATCTCTTCATTACCCTCTGCTCTCCTATCCTCTGGATTGATATGCGGGGCGTTATCTTGTTTACTCCTGCTCTCTTGGGTTTTCTTCCTCTGATGTGGCGGGATTTGTTGAGTCCACCTTTCCTGACCCGGACACGTACTACCACAAAGCCCTGCTTTGCCTTAAAGCCGTATTTCCTGGCAGTGTCTATCCTTGTAGGGTGCTCTACGCGCTCTACCGTAGGACATTTTCTCCATGCTTTCTTGCGTGCACCTATCAGGTTTCGCAGTTCCAGGTTTTCCGGTTCGTTCAGTTTGTTCCTTATCGCTTTATATGTTTGCGCAACGTACTTATAGTAGCCCATAGAATACACCTCCCCTTTTCGCGGATTCACGCACTGTAGAAGGCGCACATCTCCACCGGCCAAGCGGCCGAATAACGGGGATAAAATGCTTATTATATAGCAGTATACACTATATTCTAAACATCTTATAATTGATATTTTAGGCTTAAAAAGCAATATATTGCAAACATAGACTAGGTGATTCATAGTGCCATTCAGGAAATTGTTAGGCTGGTTCAAAGGATTCTTTGGCAAGAAAAAGATCATTCGGCTCGGGCTATACGGGCCGCCCAACGCAGGCAAGACTACTCTTGCTAACAAGATATCCATCGACTGGACCGGCGAACCGGTAGGAACTGTTTCTGAAGTGCCCCACGAGACCCGCGAGGTCCAGAAAAAGGAGAAGGTCACCGTCAAAGTAGGAGGGAGAAAGATCGTGATGAACCTCCTGGACATGCCCGGTATTTCTACGAAAATAGACTTCGAAGAGTTCATGGAGTATGGTTTCAACGCCGAGGACGCAAAGCAACGGGCAAAAGAAGCGACGAAGGGCGTTATCGAGGCTATCAAGTGGCTTGAGAACGTAGACACCGCGCTTGTGGTAATGGATTCTACGAAGGACCCTTATACCCAGGTGAACATCACGATAATCGGGAATCTGGAAGCAAGGAATATTCCCATAATAATCGTCGCGAACAAAATAGACCTTCCTGAATCTAACGCGAAATGGATAGAAGAAGCGTTCCCCCAGCATCCTATCGTGAAGATCTCCGGATTAACGGGATCGAACATAGAAGACCTTTATAATGCGATAGCGAAGCATTCAAAATAGTCATCCTCCCAAAAAATGAAAAACCCGTCAATGAACATAGAACTGGAGTTTATCTCATCCGACATACTCGAAGAATACAAGGGTGAGGAAAAGATGCAATTCATCCTCGACAAGATAAAAGACAACAAGATCCTTGTCATGGAAGAGAGCCTGTCTTCCACGGATGAAGCAAAGCTCATAGAGGCCACGATGAGGAACATTTCCGAGAAATTCTCAGGAATAGAGGTCTCGACCCTGCGGGAAAAACAGGAAACAGGCATCCGGGAGATGATAATAAAGCTTCTCGGCGGAAAGACCGGGGGCCTTACGGTCATCGGACCATCGAAGCTGATAAAGCAGATAAAAAAGGAGCCTAAGAGAATATCTGTTTTCGCAGGAAAGCAGGAGCTCGAACCTGAAACGGAAAAAGAGATCGAGAGAGAAAAAGCAAAGAAATAATCCAGAATGCCTCATAAATGCGCCCGCTGCGAAAGGATATACGACAGCACCTCAAAGGAGCTATTACAGGGATGCCCCTGCGGCTCCAGGCTGTTTCTGTTTCTAAGGGACAAGCCGGGCATCGCAAAAGAAGAAGCGGTCAAAGAACTTAAGACCAAAAAACTGAAAGAATCAGACCTCCAGTGGCTGGACAAGCAGTTCGGCGACCGCATGGCAAAGAAAGGAACGATCCGCCTGGACGTCGAGAACATGACCCGCCTCGAGGAAGGCAAATTTACGCTAGACATAGCGTCCCTGATGAGCGGAAAGCCGATAGTCGTCAGGGCTGATGAGGGAGTCTATTATATTGACATCCCGTATGCGATGAAGCCGAAGAAGAAGAGGTAATAGCTACAGATTTGTGCTTCTGAAATCATATTGTTATATTAATATAACATCCATCATAATATTATAACATATGTGGAAAAATTATAACAAATATAAAGTCCTGGAAATATTCTTCGACGACCCCATCCCAAAAGGAGGTTTCCAGCTAAGGGAGATAGGACGCCTCGCAAAGCTCGCCCCCAAATCTGTCAGGATCTATCTGGACGAACTGATCAAAGAAGGTCTTGTATTAAAGGAGCCTCAGAGACTGTATAAGTATCCGGTTTATTACGCAAACAGGGATGGAGCATCCTTTAAATTGTATAAGAAGCTCGACCTCGTCGCCTCCCTGTTTGAAACAGGTCTTGTAGATCATCTCTACGACAAGTTTGTTCCTGGATGTATCGTTCTATTCGGCTCGGCCGCGAGGGGGGAGGATGTTAAGGAGAGCGATCTGGACATTTACATAGAGGCGGAAGGCAAATTAGTCGATTTTTCTTCCTTTGAGAAAAAACTGGGCAGGAAGATTAATCCATTCTTTTGCTCCGGATTCCAGAAGTTAAGCCCTGAACTGAGGAACAACATAGTAAACGGCATAATCCTCAAAGGGTATCTAAAAGCGTACTGAGATGGAAGGCCAACTAATCAAAACTGCTCCGGACAAGGAAAAGGCCAAGTCTATTCTGAAGATGGCGGAGACAACGCTTGAAATGATCCAGACTATTGACCTGGAGAGATTCCCTTCGAATGCTGCAAAAGAATATTATGACGTGATAAGGGAGCTTATTTCAGTAGTCCTGCTTTTGGACGGATACAAGACATACGGCGAAGGTGCCCACAAAAAGACCATAGAGTACCTGTCAAAGCATTACAAAGAGTTCACGGAGCAGGAGATATCGACGATAGAGGAACTAAGGATTCTGAGGAACAGGATAGCATATGACGGATTCTTTCTGCAAAAAGAATATCTGACAAGAAAAGAACCGCTTCTGGAGTCAGTAATACAGAAACTCAGAACCCTGATAAAGAAGAAAGTATCTTAGAACCTCATTTCTTATTCTACGAAACCAAAGAAATTATCGTTGATATAAAATGTCTGTCCACCCCATTGAAGACCGCTACGGAAGGAAAGAAGTCAGAAGGATCTTTGAGGAAGAAAACAAATTGCAGAGAGTACTTGAAGTCGAAGCGGCGTTGTCAAGGGCTCATGCGCTAGTCGGCAATATACCGAAAAAGGACGCGGAAGCAATTTCCGCCAAAGCCAATATAAAATACGTCAAGGTCGCAAGGGTCAAAGAGATCGAAGCAGAGATACACCACGACGTCATGGCCGTCGTCAGGGCGTTGTCCGAGCAGTGCGGCGGCGATGCCGGAAGATTCGTTCACCTGGGGGCGACCAGTAACGACATAACGGATACTGCCCTGGCGCTCCAGTTCAAGGAATACATAGCGTTCCTGCTCGAAGACCTGGACAGACTCAAAAAAGCGCTTCTGAAACAGGCAAACGACCACAAGAAAACAGTCTGCATCGGGAGGACGCACGCTCAGCATTCCATTCCCACAACATACGGCCTGAAGTTCGCGATATACGCCTGCGAAGTGCAGAGGCACATAGACCGCGTCAATGAATGCAAAGAACGCCTATTAGTGGGCCAGATGACCGGCGCGGTCGGAACGCAGGCTTCGTTCGGAGAGAAAGGAATAAAGATACAGGAACTGGTAATGAAAGACCTGGGCTTAGGTTCCGTCCAGGTCAGCAACCAGGTCATACAGCGCGACAGGCACGCCGAATTCATGCTGGACCTCGCATTAATCGCAGAGACCCTGAACAAGATAGGAACAGAAATAAGGAACCTTCAAAGAACGGAGATAGGCGAAGTATCAGAAGGCTTCAGGGAAAAGCAGGTAGGTTCTTCCACCATGCCGCACAAGAGGAATCCCATCTACGCAGAGAGGGTCTGCGGCCTCTCCAGGATCATCAAGGCTAATGCGATAGTCTCACTGGACAACATACCCCTGTGGCATGAACGCGACCTCACGAACAGCAGCCCGGAGAGGATAATAATACCCGAGGCATGCATCCTGACAGATTACATACTCACGACCAGCATCAACCTGATAAACGACCTGGTATTCGACTACAAAGCAATAGACCGGAACCTTAACATGTCCGGAGGATTGATAATGGCTGAGAACCTGATGATGACGCTCGTAGAAAAGGGCATGGGCCGGCAGGACGCCCACGAACTGCTGCGAACGATCGCCATGGAGTCGCACGACAAGGAAAAACCTTTCAGGGAACTCCTTGTCAAGAACAAAGAGATAGGAAGATACCTGAAAGAAAAGGAGATAGATGCGGCCTTGAACCCGAAGAATTACATAGGGACCGCGGTTGAGCAGGTTGAGAAGGTCGTGAAGGGATTGAGCTGAGACCTCTCTTATTTTTCCCTCACAATATAGTATTTGTCGTCTCTTCTGGCTATGAAGGTGTATTTTCCATTGAGATCCGCCGGGTTTTTCACTATTTCATCGTAGTCCAGACTGGTCGCCTTATTTCCGTGCATTAAAACGTAGCCGTCTTCCTTTTTCCCTATGAATACAAGCTCGTCTCCTATAGCCGTCGGCCCAATGACCTCGTCGTATCGTTCGCTCATCTCTTTTCCGTCAAAGACCTCGAAGACGCTGCTCGGAGGCACCCCTACAAAATATGCGAGCTTGCCGTTCACCGAAACCATCATATCGGGCTGAATTATCTGATCCGCCAGGTCATATATCTTTCCTTCTTTTCCGTCTAATACAACGAAATTATTGAAATCATGCACGGCAAGATATGCAAGCTTTCCGCCTACAAGCATAAGGTTTCCGGCAGAAAAATATTTATCGCCGATATGCTTGCCGTCGTAGATTGTGTACGATTTTCCTTCTTTGAGATAGAAATAGCCCAGCTTTCCATCCAGACTAAAAGGACTGTCGATGTCCGTGTATTCGGTGAGTTGCTTGCCGTCATATACTATAAATGTCTCTGCAAGGTCGCTATTCTGATCCCCCAAAGCAACGTACGCCAGTTTTCCGCCTACGCCTACGGGATCGTAGGCCTGGGAGTATTCTTTGCCGATCTCTTTTCCGTCGTAGACAATGAACTCCTGGCCGTAATAATCGCTTGCATCGAGCTTTGCCGAGTAGGCGAGTTTTCCGTTTACGTCCCGGGGATTATATGCTAAAGAGTATTCCTTTCCATATTCTTTTCCGTCGTAGACGATTACCTGTTTATTGCTGCCGTCGGGCAGAAGTTCATTGAGAAATGCCCTATAAACTAGTTTGCCGCCCACAGAAACCGCAGGCTCGCTCTCAATAGACGCATCGGGCAGATCAAAAGGGGAAAGAACAGTATAATATTCCCGCCCATATTCTTTTCCATTGTAGACAATGACTTCTTTCATCCAGCCCTCGGGCATGTTCTCATCAATCAGGGCAAAATAAGCTAATTTATCGCCGACCTTCGCGGCATACTCGACGCCCGAGTAGCTTACCGCTTCTTCAGATAGTGAACTGTCAAGCCGCCTTGGAAGGGTGGTAGTTGTCTCGTCGACTACATCTACATAGAGGGTTGTCGAAGACAAATCAATCATCGTAGTATGAGTATCACCCTCAGGAATAGTGGTCGTCCCGCACAGCATCAGCTCCCCGCTTATGCAGACGCAGTCCCCTGCCGGATTACCGTTGTCGTAGCACTTGCCCAGGTAGCCGCATTGATCGGAGTCGCAGCAGACGCCATTATTGCAACGGAGCGATAGACAATCCGCGGAAGAGGTGCATGATCCGCCATTGGACTCTCCGTTCACTGCCGGAATAGTTGCAATAGTAGAGACCGTATCTGCTTCAGTCGTAGTTACCTCAAGGGTCGTTTGTTCTGCCTGCGTTGTGACGGCCTTTTCTTCGCCGTTCTGAACACAGCCAGCGTATATCAGTACAATAAACAAGAGCAAAATAAATCTTATGGAACCGTTAGATGCCTTCGTGTATATATCCATTAAGTAAAATAATGGTAAAAAGGGTTATTAACCAGTTATAGAATATACAGGTCTGTTCCTATCTTCACATAGATTACAATATCCTTTTCCTTTAGCTCCGGATATTTGTTCGGCAGTTCGAAAGTAGAAAAGCTTTCCTGATCCATGAACTGCATCGTTGCAGGAGAAATAGAGGACACCATCGCTTGCTTTACGTCGCCTTTCCTTGCCACGACCTCCGCCTTTTCTATGCGGTTCGGAGGGATCATCTGGGTCTTTCTCTGGGCTACGTCCCTCGTACGTATGGTCCTGCCGAATTCCATTATCTGGAGTATCTTGTCCTTTTGGGTTATGAAGTCCCCGACCTCTACCCCGGGAGACTTTATGGCAACAAACTCGCGGCACATCTCCACGCCGTCTTTCATCCCGGCTATCTGCTTGGATCTCATCACGATGTATCCTTTGCGGGCAAACTGCGTTCCCAACTTGCGGGCGTAATGCGCAGACGTGAGGTATGCGTCGAATCCCCCTGCGACCTTTTCTGTGCGGGTAACGTATTCTCCGTCCAGTACCTTCTTGGCATTGACAGGTATGCGGAACTGAACGACGGCCTCATAATAACTGGAAGAGACCCTGCTGCACAGGGGACAACTGACCGTCTCTTTGCGTATCTCCTTGGACAGTTCCTTTGAAAATTCCCTGCCTCGGTACACACCTTTCAGCGTTACCTTGGTCTTTATCTTCTTCTCCTCGAAAACAGGGTCGACTATTATTTCAGTTATCTTGATCTCCGGATCTGCAACAAGATTCTCAGCGATCATTTTTCCCAGGAATTTCTCGAGGTCCTGTTCCCATAAAGCCTTCCTCCAGAATCTCCCGCACCGGCATACTCTGACGGCGATGTCTTCTATTATTATGGGGTGTTTTTTCAGAAAGCAGTCTAAGCATAATCCTATCTGCATCGTTTTTTTCCCGCATGAATGGCATATCATTTTTCCTGTGCACTCTCTCCTATTGTATATTTATACCCCGTTCCCAATTAATTAGGAAAACGTTCAAGATAACAAAAAATAAAATGGAAATAGAAGATCTGCCGGGAGTAGGAGAAAAAGTAGCCGAGAAATTAAAAGAAGCCGGGTTCGACAGCCTGGAAGCAATAGCAGCAGCGAGCATATCAGAGCTCAAAGACATAGGCTTGGGGGAAGCATCCGTCGTAAAGATTATAAAGGCGGCAAAAGACAGCATCAAGAACGCACCGTCAATGGGTTTCGAAACAGGGATCGAGGCGCTCAAGAAAAGGGAGCTCATAGGAAAGATCACGACGGGAAGCGAAGAACTAAACAAACTCATGGGAGGGGGAATAGAGACACAGGCCCTGACAGAGCTATACGGGCAGTTCGGTTCAGGAAAAACGCAACTTGCCCACCAGCTTTCAGTGAACGTGCAACTACCGGAGGACGAAGGCGGCCTCGGGAGAAATGCGATATACATAGACACCGAAAACACATTCAGGCCCGAAAGGATCGTATCAATGGCAAAAGCGCTCAAATTGGACCCAAACGAGGTCCTGAAGAACGTACACATCGCGAGGGCCTACAACTCGGACCACCAGATGCTTCTAGCCGAAAAAGCCGCCGAGATAGCCGAAGAACACAATATAGGGCTTGTAGTGGTAGACTCCCTGATGTCGCACTTCCGCGCCGAATATACAGGCAGGGGGACTCTTGCGGACCGGCAGCAAAAGATAAACAAGCACATGCACTTATTGCAAAGAAAGCTTGCGGACCAGCATAATATCACAATTGTCGTAACCAACCAGGTCATGAGCAAACCGGACACGTTCTTTGCTGACCCCACGGCGCCGGTCGGAGGGCACATAGTAGGACATACGTCCACATTCAGGGTATACCTGCGTAAGAGCAAGGGGGACAAGAGGGTCGCAAAGCTCGTAGACTCGCCCAGTTTACCTGAAGGAGAATGCATATTCGAAGTAACAGGAAACGGGATACAGGACACGAAAATCAAGGATTAAGACGAATGTCTTAATCCCCGGATTATTTCTTTAACAATCTTCAGCATACGGAGGGGTATTATATTAAAATCTAATCCTAATACATCTGGATAACATCGAAACCATAGATACCTAAAATGAGAAACATCGTGGTGGATTTCCCAAAGGTAACACCAGTACACAAATATCATACCGAACTAGTAGAAAGAAAGGGCATAGGACACCCGGACTCCATATGCGACGGACTCGCTGAAGCAGTCAGCGTAGCCCTCTCAAGGGAATACAAGAGAAGATTCGGCCGGGTCTACCACCACAACACGGACCAGGTAGAACTCGTAGGCGGAGAAGCCCACCCAAAATACGGCGGCGGGGATTTCATAGAACCGATATACATACTACTCAGCGGAAGGGCGACGGCCCTGGTAGGAAACGAAAAAGTTCCAACAGGGATGATAGCGGTAAAAGCCGCAAAAGAATACCTCAAGCAGAACTTCCGCAACCTCGACGTAGACACAGAGGTCAAAATAGACCACAAAATAGGGAAAGGATCCGCGGACCTAACACACGTATTCGAACAGAAGGGAGTGCCCAAATCAAATGACACATCCTTCGGAGTAGGATACGCACCCCTGTCAACGACCGAACAAGTGGTCCTGAAAACAGAGCAATACATATACAAAGGCCTAGGAATGAAAGAAACGGGAGAAGACGTAAAAGTAATGGGAGTACGCAGCGGAGACAAAATAACCCTGACCGTTGCCTGTGCCATGGTATCAAAATACATAAAAGACCTCGATGCCTACATTTCCACGATGGAGGAACTACACAGCAAACTGATGGACTACACCTGCAAACAAACAGACAAAGAAGTCGAAATACACATAAACACCGCAGACGACTACAAACAGGGATCAGTCTATCTCACTATGACGGGCCTGTCCGCAGAAGGAGGAGATGACGGATCGGTCGGCCGGGGAAACAGGGCGAACGGCCTCATAACGCCTTACAGGCCGATGTCCCTGGAAGCAACCTCCGGGAAAAACCCGATAAACCACGTCGGAAAAATATACAACCTGCTCTCAAAAGAGATAGCAGAAGACATAGCCGAAGCGGGCGCGGAACAAGCCCACGTAAGGCTCCTGTCCCAGATAGGTAAACCGATAGATCAGCCCCTGATAGCGTCAGTAGAGATAGTAGGGGACAAAGCCCTCGAAGCAAAAGCAAGACAGATAACCGATCGCTGGCTGGAAGACATCGGACAGATAACCCAGATGTGCATGGAAGGAAAAGCGGGCACGTTCTGATTGTATATCCTTCTTTTTCTCTTTTATATTATTAATCCAGGATAAATGCAGCTAATGCCTCGAAATTAATGCATGAGTTGCCGCAGGTTTTATATCAAAGCAAATCATAAGATTAATATGAAAAAAAGTTTCGCACTCTTGGCATTAATTGCCCTGACCCCTTATGCCCTTGCGACAGATATAAACATCAACAACTGCACGACCCTCAACGTAGAAGGCGCGACATATACTCTCACGTCGGACATTCCGGACTCCTCCGCAATGGAATGTTTAAGCATCCTCGCTAACAACGTAACACTGGATTGCAACAGGCATACGATACGAGGCATGAACCTGAGCGACTCAAACGGGATTATCGTCAACGGAGCATCGGGAGCAAATGTTAAAAACTGCAAAACAACGAACTGGTATTACGGAGTCGTTTCCACCCGCGGAAGCAATAACGCATTCACTAACATCACGTCGTCATCCAGCAAGATGTGGGGACTGGTTTTTGACGCAGGAAAAAATATCACATTAAGGAACGCCCTGATAACAGGATCCGGATCATATGCCTTCCTGGCACTGAACTCCTCAGGGGGATTTATACATAACATTTCAATAACGTACTGCAAGTCCTTCGGATTCGATCTCTGGAATTCCTCGGACAACATAATATCCGGAGTATACGCACATGACAACACTGGGGATGCCCACGGGATAATACTCGACAACAGCCACAACAACAGCCTGGGGGAAATAGAGACGTACAGAAACCATGAAAATGGGATATATCTTTATTACAGCGACAACAATACATTAACCAACGGGTCAACACGCGCAAACAACCTTTCAGGCGTAGTCCTCTACAACAGCCGAGGCAACGTATTGGACAACATAACATCAGACGGGAACAAGGTAACAGGAGTCTGGGTAGATGAAAGCGACGAAAACACGATAAAAAATTCCCGCATCACAGGAAACACATACACAGGGATCATCATCGACGACTCGTCGGATAACGCGGTATACAACAACTATTTCTCAAACGCCGCAGGGAACGGCATGCTGGAAAACGCACAGGGAACAAACAGCTTTAACAGCTCAAAGACAACGGGAAACAGAGTATACTCCCAGGGGAACGAGATCGGCGGAAACTACTGGTCCGCGCCGGAACAAAACGGTTACTCCGATACCTGCACTGACGTGAACGCCAACGGATTCTGCGACCAGGAGTATGCCCTGGCCGACGGGAACGTAGACAGGCTCCCATTGAGCGACAAATATCAGACCACGACTACGTCTTCGACCACCTCGACAACGCAGGGAGCATGCGAACTCACAGGAGACGAACCCCCATGCGGAGAGATAAACATATCGGAGATAGTCACAATAATAAACAAATGGGTTGCCGGACAAGCAACAATACCCGAAGTCGTGGCGCTGATAAACGCGTGGGCAACCGCAACTTAGGCGGGTGCAATCAAATAGGGAAGAAGTATTTAGTTGACCAATTTGAACTAATACCTGAACCGCGTGGTTTTCAACCACCCGGTTCTAGGTTTGAAAGCATAGCTTTCATGCCTGATGGCATCCTGACTCTCCCCCAACTAAACGGATTAAAGAGAAAAAATATCAATCAACCAGCTTAAACTTATAACCATATCGTATCGTCCCCTCTTTTCCTCCCGCAAAAATCTTCCGGAACACCATCTCAACCTTCTTTCCGATCGCAACTTCATCTGGTTTGCAGTCGACTATCTGGGCAGTTATCAAAGGCCCCTCTACCAGCTTTATCAGGCCAAGTGCATACGGTTTCTGGAACTCAAATCCGTCCGGGGCTGCATGGATGACACTGTAGGAATATATCTCCCCGTTTCCCTTGAATTTGTAGTTCTTTATCTCGCCCAGCCTTCTGCAGTTCGGGCATATCTTCCTTGGAGGGAAGAACTTTTCCTTGCAGTGGCCGCATTCTGTTCCGATCAGGTTATATCTTTGAGGTATGAGTCTCCAGTATGATGCTAGTCCTTTCATCTTTAATCCCTCTCGTATACGTGTATTACTGCGGTTGCTCCGGATCCTCCCACATTATGGGTTAGGCCGATCTCTGCGTCTTTCACCTGCCTCTTCCCGGCTGTCCCGCGCAATTGCAAAGTCGCCTCTATCGCCTGGGCTATCCCGGTAGTCCCGACGGGGTGTCCTTTCCCTTTCAGGCCGCCGCTTGTGTTGACTGCGTGTTCTCCGCCTATCTTTGTGTTCCCGTCTTCGGTGTATTTTCCGCCCGCGCCTATCTTGCAGAAGCCGAGGGCCTCTATTGCAAGTATCTCGGCTATCGCGAAGCAGTCGTGTACCTCGGCGAAGTCTATGTCTTTTGCAGTCACTCCCGCCTGTTTGTATGCGTCTTTTGCCGCGAGGATCGCAGCATTCGTCTGGGTCAGGCTTTTTCGGTCGCTCAGGGCGAGCGTATCGGTCGCCATGGCGGATGCAGTTATCCATACTGGGTTGTCGCATATTTCC
The DNA here is from genome assembly GCA_049299895.1 of Candidatus Altarchaeia archaeon. Lineage (GTDB taxonomy): Archaea > Altiarchaeota > Altiarchaeia > IMC4 > QMZM01 > CAIYYO01. The sequence goes on along the minus strand of JBAQYF010000008.1, from coordinate 27,269 downwards.
TTTGCCTTCTTTTCGCTTGCAAGTATTACGGCAGCCGCTCCGTCGGTTATGGGCGAGCAGTGCAACAGGCGCAGGGGGTCTGCAACAGGCGATGAATTGAGCACGTCTTCCAGGGATACTTCGAATTGGAACTGCGCATATTCGTTGTTCTTTGCGTTCGCGTGATTCTTGACGGAGACCATCGATATCTGTTCTATCGTGGTCCCGTATTCGAGCATGTGCCTTCTAGCCATCAGTGCATAAAGCGCAGGGAATGTCGCGCCGTTGAAGGCTTCCCATTCCTCGTCTCCTGCGCCCATGAGGGCAGTCATGGCAAGGCCCGTTGGAACGTCCGTCATCTTCTCTACGCCTCCTGCGACCACGATATCGTTCCTTCCCGCCATTATCGAGGTATACGCCTGCCTTAGCGCAAGGCCTCCTGAAGCGCATGCTGCTTCCACCCTTGTAGCCGGTATCCCTGCAAGTCCTGCGTAATCGGCGACCAGCGCGCCTATGTGCTCCTGCGCGGCGAAGAGGCCGGGCGACATGGACCCGACGAACAGTTCCTGCACGTCTTTTCCGTCTATTCCTGAATCGGCTATTGCCTTTACTCCCGCTTCCGTTATGAGGTCGCGGTAGCTTTTCTCCCAGAGCTCTCCGAATTTTGTAAGCCCGACGCCTATTATTGCGACTTTCTTTCCGGTCATTTTATTTCTCCAGGGAGACGCCCTTTATTTTCCCCTTGAACTTTGAGTATATCGAATAGGTCAGGTATTCCTTCTTGTTCATGTATGATTTCACCGTTTTTTTATTCCTGCGCTTCTCGTTCTCATTGGTTACTTCGATTATGAACGCATCGCTTCCTGCACCGGACCCATACGAGACTGCGAGTATCTTGTCCCCCGCGCCGGCTTCGTCAAGCACCGCCGCAATGCCCAGGGGAGTTGCTCCGGAGTAAGTGTTCCCGATTACCGGGGTGAGGAGGCCTGTTGTTATTTGTTCGCTTGTGAATCCCAGTTTCTTTGCCGCGTTCACCGGGAACTTTCCATTGGGCTGGTGGAAGACTGCGTACTTAAAGTCCTTCGGCTGCATCTTGTTCTTCTCCAGTATCCCTTTTGCCGCGGCGAGAACGTGCCTGAAGTATGCCGGTTCCGCTGTGAAACGCGAGCCGTGGCTTGGGAATTCCGCTCCTTCGCGTCTCCAGAAGTCCGGCGTGTCGGTCGTGAACGAGTAGGTATCGTGTATTATCGCAAGGATGTTCTCAGAACCTATTATGAATGCTGCTCCCCCTGCGCTGGCGGTGTATTCGAGTGCGTCTCCGGGCTTGCCCTGCGAGGTGTCAGCGCCGATGGCAACACCGTATTTTATCATCCGGGATGCGACCATTCCCATTACGGTCTGTATCGCGGCAGTCCCCGCCTTGCATGCGAACTGGTAGTCTGCGGCCGTGAGAACGGGCGTTGCTTCTATGGCTTCCGCGACCATGCTCGAAGTAGTCTTCACGGCGTATGGATGGGATTCAGAGCCGACATATACTGCGCCGATGTCCGCGGGGTCGATCTTCGCCTGCTCGAGCGCGTTCCTGGCGCACGTGACGGCGATGGTCGCGGTGTCTTCGTCTATCGAAGGGACGGACTTTTCACGCACGTTCAGGCCGCTCTTTATTTTCTCTGCGTCTTCTCCCCAGACCGCGGCTATCTCTTCAGCTTTTATCCGATATTTAGGCACGTATGCCCCGTATCCGACTATTCCTACAGGCATTTTCTTCTCTCTGATTTCTTTGGATGAATCTAATTTACGTCGATTGATTATTTAAAGTTTACGCTTCGATCTCTTTGAGGTCCGAGACCAGTTTTTCCTCGTTCCCCGTCTTGGACACGACCAGGGGTATCCTTTCCGACTCGGCTATCTTTACTGCCAGCTTGTCCACTTCTCCGGGCAAGACCCCGTGGAATATCACGATCGCAGGTTTTGGTTTTGTCACTTTTATCGCGATCATCGGGGATCTGCCCAGGTGGACTTTTGTAAATATTATGGCTCTTTGGTTGTTTATGCCATATATCTGGGGGAATTCCGTATCTGATAGTTCGAGTATCGCTTTTATGCTGTCTATAACAGTGTACCCGTATATCTTTTCTTCCAGGAGTTCTTCGCAGGCCATGACCTTTCCGTTGACGTGTTTTATGAATTCTCTCCCGGTCAGGGGATTTATGAATTCTCTCATGTCAAGGATCGCTCCGGATTTTTCTGTCGCCGGGATCTTTCCCGTTATTCCTCCTTTTTTTCTCTTGTCCTGGGCGACTAACGCCTGAGTGTATTTGCGTACGAATTCAACGCCCGGTGAACGCCGGCCTGCTTCGTAATCGGATATGACAGAAGGTGAGATGTTTAGTGCGTTCGCCAGGTCTTTCTGGCTTACGTCAAGTATCTGGCGCCATTTCTTCAATGCCCCGCCGGGGTTCTCTGACAGTGTTATTTCTCCGGCGATTGTCTTTTCCAGGAGGTCTTCCGGGACGTTTTTTTCTCTCATTTCCTGTTATTTCTGCCTCAAAGCCCAGTATTAAATAGTTCCTGACATAATAAAAGCCCAGGCAAATATAAATCGACATTTGACGAAATGGATAGCAAGATCGTTCCGGATACCTCCGCGATAATAGACGGACGGATAACAGAGGCACTCAAGCATGAGAAGGGAACAGTTGAGATAATAATACCGGAAGCTGCTGTAGCGGAGCTTGAGAACCAGGCCAACATGGGAAGGGAGACCGGATTCGACGGATTGAACGAATTGAAGGATCTGCGTAAGATAGCCGACGATTCGAATGGTAGGATAACTATCAGGTTCCACGGAAAGCCCCCGACTGAGTCAGGCATAAAGATGGCAAGAGCAGGCGCAATTGATGAACTGATACGGAAGGTTGCCGAGGAGAACGACGCAACGCTAGTAACCAGCGACAAGACACAGGCGCTGGTATCCGAGGCAAAGGGCCTGAAAGTAGTATACATAGGTCCCAAGGTAAAGACTGTCGAGCCCAGGCTGTTTGCGCTCTTCGACGCCGAAACAGCGTCCGTTCACATGAAGGAAAATACGCCGGTCTACGCCAAGAAGGGGCATGTGGGCCGATTCGTACTAACCGAAATAATGCCCAACATCACAAGAGAAGACCTGGACGAATACGCAAAAGAGATAGTCGCATGCGCTCGTTCCGACCCCAAGGGATACATGGAGATGGAGAAACGGGGCGCATCCGTCATACAGCTCAGGGAGTACCGTATCGTAATAGCAAGGCCTCCTTTTTCAGACGGCCTGGAGATAACGGCTGTCAGGCCGATAGTTAAGACGCGCCTGGAAGACTACAAACTATCAAAGAAGCTCCTGGACAGACTGGCATCGAGAGCCGAGGGAATATTCATAGCCGGCGCCCCGGGGCAGGGGAAGAGCACATTCGCGCAGGCCCTTGCAGAATTCTATTTATCCATGGGCAAGGTCATAAAGACTATGGAATCGCCAAGAGACCTCCAGGTGCCGGACGTTGTCACCCAGTATACCGGACTGGAAGGCTCAATGGAAGCAACGGCAGACGTCCTGCTACTGGTGAGGCCCGACTACACCATATACGACGAAGTACGTAAGACCAAGGACTTCCAGATATTCGCAGACATGCGCCTTGCCGGCGTCGGTCTGGTGGGAGTGTGCCACGCAAATAAAGCGATAGACGCCGTACAGAGGCTCATCGGCCGCGTGGAATTGGGGATAATACCGCACGTAGTAGATACGATCCTATTCATAGAGGCAGGGCAGATAAGACAGGTCTATGAACTGAAGATGACCGTGAAGGTACCGTTCGGCATGCGAGACGGAGACCTCTCAAGGCCAGTGATCGAGATACGCGACTTTGAGACCGGCAACCCGCAGTACGAGATGTATTCCTTCGGCGAAGAAGTTGTCGTGATACCAGTCAGGCAGAAGGCGGCCCAGAAAGAAGAGCTTGAAGCAGGAGAGATAAGCATCGCCAACACAAAGAAGGCGATTGTGATACGATCAGGCAGAAGAGACGAGATGGTAACGGTCTGCGCGGATGGCGAGGACTTGTTCAACGCAAGGACCTATAAGAACGGGATGATAAAGATCAGAAGAAGCAGCCAGGAAGGCCGGATGTTACAGAACGCGATAGCGTCGGGGCAGGAGATAACCCTGAGCTAGGGTTTTTTAATCAAGATTACATATTAATAATTCTTTTGGTGGTTGGTTGGAATGAAGGAACGCATCGAGAAATTCTTAGACAGGAAGGAGGAAGCGATTAATAAGCTTGCGGAGAAGTATCCCGACGATAAAAGCCTTGTTCTGGACTGGCAGGAACTGGAGAAATTTGATTCAGAGATAGCGGAACTGCTTCTGACTAATCCCTACGGCGTGACTTATGACAGCACAGGGAAGAAGACGCCCAGGGGCATTATCGACATTTTCGAGCACGCACTGCATGAGAGGAACATCCCGGTCCTGGAGACCGGCGCATCCGGCACCCCGGAGTTTCACGTGCGCTTCACCAATTTACCCAAAGAGAAACCTTATTCCCTGATGGTCAGGTACATAGATTCCGAGACCATAGCCCATTTCGTATCCAGCGAGGGCGTCGTGAACCGTATCAGCGAGGTTCTGCCGAAACTGTATGTCGCCAAATTCAAATGCAAAGGCTGCGGCCAGAGCATGGAGACGCCCCAGGACAGGGAAGACCGGCTCAGAGGACAGATACTGACACCGCTTCGCTGCAGGGACTGCGGGAAGATGGATTTCCAGTTCCTTCCCGAGGAGTCCCAGTGGCTCGATTTCCAGATACTCGAGATACAGGAACCCCTAGAGTACATAAAGGGGGGAGAGCAGGCCAGGAAGATAAAGGTCTGGGTGGAAGACGACCTGACAGACAGAGTTACAGCCGGAGACAAGGTGACTCTCACTGGAGTAATAAGGCTTCAGCCCCCGCAGAAAAAAGGCTCCGTCTATTACAAATTCATTGAAGCTAATTACATCGAACCGATGGAGAAGGAGTTCGAAGACATCGAGATAAGTAAAAAGGAAGAAAAGGAGATACAGAAACTATCAAAAGACCCCGAGGTCTACAGGAAGATAGTAGACTCGATAGCTCCCTCTATTTACGGATTCCGCGAGGTCAAAGAAGCAATCGCACTGCAGATGTTCGGCGCACGCCAGGGGAAAGTCCTGCCGGACGGAGGAAAGGTCAGGGCGGACATACACCTTCTACTGATAGGAGACCCGGGCGTCGCAAAATCGCGTCTGCTCAAATACGTGGACCAGATAGCGCCTAAAAGTATCTACGTCTCGGGAAAAGGAACGACCGGGGCAGGCCTAACAGCCTCCGCAGAAAAAGACGAACTCGCGGACGGCGCATGGACCCTGAAAGCGGGAGCGCTCGTCCTCGCAGGCGGCGGAATAGCCTGCATCGACGAATTCGACAAGATGGAAAAGGAGGACCGTGCGGCGATGCACGAGGCGATGGAACAGCAGTCATATCATTCTAAGACTAGGATCCTTCTGTCCAACGGGGAGGAACGGGAGATAGGGGCCCTTGTCGACGGTTTATTTAACGTACGCAGTTCCCGGATAATCCAGGGCAAGGACTGCGAGATAATTTTCCTGGAAAAAGGAGTTCTTGAACTGTTTTCCTCCGATTTCTTTTCTACGTTTAAAACCAGCGTTGACCGGGTAAGCAGGCACAAAGCGCCTGACAGGTTCATTGAGATAACCCTGCAGAACGGCAGGAAAGTGACAGTGACGCCGGAACATCCCTGCTGGGTAATAGAAGATGGAAGGATCAGCACCAAACCCGCCGAATGTGTCTCCTCTGAAGACCATCTGCCGGTTCCGACTGAAATACCCCTGAAGGGAGAACCGCAGGAAATCCAACTCTTTACAGAGATGCAACAGAGTTATCCTGATTGCCAAATAAATCATACAGTGCGGGAAGCAGAAAGGGGGGAGATGCAATTCGCAGGTTTTCCGGAGCACAACGATGCTGGTTTCTGCAAGTTTATAGGATATCTTATCACCGACGGAGGCTATGAACTTAATCGGGGGACCAAGGCGGGCGTGAATTTCACTAACAAAAACGCAGACCTCATAGAAGACTTCTGCAGGCTGTCCAAACAATACTTCGGTCTGCGCCCATACGTGTATAAGCGGTCAAACGGGGTGTTTTCGGCACGGATAATATCCAAACCATTGTTAAATTACTTGAGAGAAGTAGACTACTCCCTCGCCGAAAAGAGCGAACATAAGAGGATCCCTCCGTTCCTTATGAAGTCATCGTCGGCTGACCTGAGAAGCATGCTTTCGGCGATGTTTGAATGCGATGGGTGGGCAACAAACAATCGCGTCGGCTTCATCTCTCCCTCCAAGGAATGCTGCGAACAGGTTCAGACGCTTCTTTTAAGGTTCGGGATCCCTTCAAGCATCCTTGAACAGAAGACCCCCTCAGGCAAGAAAATCTGGCGGACGGTGATAACAGGTGTACGGAACCTGCGCCTATTCAGTGAAAGGATATCCTTCCTTTCGGAAAGGAAAAAAGAAAGGCTTGCAAGCCAGTTGAACCCGAAGAGTTATAGGACGATAACAGACATAGTCCCCAACGTGGGCGCATCGGTTCACAGGCTCTCTTGCATGCTGAAGGTAGACGAGTCCAAGGTTTTGGGATATTCGATAACTCCTTTTAAAGACGGCAGCCAGAATTTCTCAAAACCGGCTCTGAAAAAGTTCGCCGAAGCATTAGAGAAGAAAATTGCATTATTCAGGGATGTAATAGACCTGCTCCCTGAGCTAACCCAGGCCGGGGATATCCACAAGTTGAGAAAGAAACTAAATGTCTCGCTTGAAGACCTTGAGAGTTATGCCGGCACAAGCCACCAGAATCTCTCTCTTATTGAACGCGGAAAAAGTGATGCCTCAATCCTCCGAAAGGCGCTTTTGAGATATTGCGAATATGCCGGAAATGCAACAGAAGACGTGATGATGCTAAAGCGCCTCGCAACCGGGCAGATCGCCTGGAGCAGAGTAAAAAAGGTTGAGACCATACCAAACAAGACGGAAAAATGGGTCTATGACGTAACAATCGAACCTACAAGAAGCTTCGTCTCTGAATGCATGCTCCTCCATAACACGATCAGCGTAGCGAAAGCAGGGATCGTCGCCAGGTTCAAATGTAATACAGCCATATTAGCCGCTGCGAACCCCAAGTTCTCCAGGTTTGACACCTACAAACCTTTGGGGGAGCAGTTCGACATCCCGCCGACGCTGGTATCGCGTTTTGATCTCATATTCCCGATACAGGACGTCGTGGACAGGGAAACGGACAGGAAGATAGCAGAGCACATGATGAAGATGCACAAGAATGTCCAGGACCAAAAGGACCTGGAGCCTGCGATACCTACTGACTTGTTCAGAAAATACATAGCTTACGCCAGGAAGAACGTGCATCCCCTGCTCTCGGAAGAAGCGGGAAACAAACTGATAGAGTATTATGTCGAGTTGAGAGGCGGAGACAGGGACACTGTGCGTGCGACTGCAAGGCAGCTTGAGGCGCTTGTGCGTCTTGCGGAGGCTTCAGCGAAGATCAGGCTGAGTAAAGACGTAACAGTCGACGACGCCGAACGCGCAATCGGTCTCACCAATTTCGTCTTACGAGAGATTGCCATGGACAAGGCGACTGGAAAGATAGACATAGACAGGATAGCAACAGACCACCCCAAGTCCACGCGGGACAGGATCAAGTCGATCGAGGAGGCAATAAGGGCCATCATCGCAAACAGTGAGGATAAGACTGCCGGAATGCAGGAGATATTAGCTGCGACCGCTGAGAAGAAACTGGAGCGCAGCGAAGTGGAGAAGATAATAACCGAGCTTAAGAGCAAGGGAGTTATCTTCGAGCCAAGGCACGATAGATACCAGTTCACGGAGGATGCCTGATTTGAAGGCAAAACATCTTACGCCAGTATTGTTGGCCGCGGCAATCTACCTGCTGGTCCAGGGCATAGGGCTTTATATAAGCAATATCGGTCCGCACGGAACCGGGGGTATAATAGACAACGTAAAAAACGGAACCGATCTTCCCCCAGTCGTCGAGAAACCGGAGGACGTTAATTCATCGCTTCAGATATTCGGATACATACTGGTAGCAACAGCGCTAATGCTGTTTCTCATGAAGTACAAATTCGATTTTATTATCAAGCTGATAATCTATATGGGCCTGTTCTGGGGACTGATGATAACCCTCTGGGGGCTCTCAGGCGTCGCAGGCGCTCTTTTGGGAGTGCCTTTGTTCATTTTGGCATATTGGAAGAGAAACAACCTGACAGTGATAAACTTCCTACTTATTTTCTCATTGCCCGGCATCGGCTCATGGATGGGAGCATCACTCGCATTCATACCCTCCCTGATACTGCTGATAGGCCTTGCGTGTTATGACATGGTCGCAGTATTCGGGACAAAACATATGGTGACTCTCGCCGAAGGTGCGAAAGGAAAACTTCCCCTGATGTTCGGGATACCCATAGGGGATAAGGTGCTGGGCCTGGGAACAGGAGACCTTGCAATACCCCTGGTATTCACAGTATCCGTGCTGAGAGATTATGATCTTACGCAGGCGATAATTACCAGTCTGGGGGGCCTCCTGGGCATGACGGCATTGTTCTTCTATATCGTGAACAAAAAAGACGTAGTCCTCCCGGCCCTGCCGCCCATAACGATTGGGTTACTGCTGGGATTCGAGCTGGGCATGCTTATATAATTAAAAAAAAAAAACTCATGAAAAGGGCGTCAGGCCCCTTCTGTTTTCGGCTTTCTGAAAGCAAGGAACGCAAACAGTATCAATACCAATACGACGACCATGTATGGAGCGTATTCCATCATATTCTGGTTCTTTACTTCGGTTGTTTCAGAGTTAGAATACCTTGTGTCTTTGGTCTGCTCGGGAGCAATGACCATGGCGACCCCGCTCCCGGATCTTACCTGCCGCTGATACATCGAAGCCGGCACATGACTTTCCGCAAGCAGCATAAGCCAGTCTCCCGCCTTCTTGGTATCTACATAGTAGCTGCGCTTTCCAGAAGAATCTACCAGCACCAGCCGGTTATTAAAAGAGTAAATGGAACTGTAGGGAAGCACCCCGGAATTGTTGAAATTAGTGACAGACACATAGCCCCATTCAGGCACATCGACACGCGCAGACCGGGGAAGGTTGCTCAATTTCATCTTCAAAGTCTCAATCTCCGAAGAAGAAAGGATCCACCTGGGCGCAGCATAATCCTGGGAGTACATCTTTATCTCCGCGGTCACCAGCGTCTGCTCTGCGGACAACGCAAGGACGATGTTATCCCTGGACTGCGACTGGACAACCGTTCCAGGAGCCTGTTCTGCGACCTCTTTTGCGTTCGCCCACAGGGTTGAAGCGCATAAGACAAAGGATGCGATGAGCAAGAGGATGATCCCGGATTTTTTTATTGATTGTTTTGTCATCTTTTAGCCTCTAAACGCACACCCCGTTCTGACATGAACTGCCGGCATAACAATAGCCGGGGGGAAGATTTGAATCGACGCAGCACGGATCCCCGTAGATCGACGTGGTCATGTAACAGGTCGTCTGCTGGTCGACGCACATCCCATTCTCGCAGACGCTGTTCAGATAACAGTATCCAAAGGGAAGGGTCGGATCGACGCAGCACGGTTCTCCGTAAATGGAAGAAGTTATGTAGCAGGAGGAATTATCCGGCGTGGGAGTGGGGGTGGGCGTGTAAAGGGTCGTCGTCGTGGTAGCAGCAGTTGTTGTCGTAGAATTGGCCGAGCACGGGACCCAGCAATCCAGCTCGCAGCAGCAGGCGCTGCCGGGTTCGGATTCGTCGTAGGCGGGATCGTACGGGAAATATGCTTCGCATAAATCGTTCCCGCAGGTGAATGCGCCGCAACCCGGGGCGGGGGTGGGGGCGGGAGTCGGGGTGGGCGTAGGAGTCGTATTCTGGTCTACGCAGATATCATCCTCGCAGACGCTTTCCAGGTAGCAATAGCCGTCAGCCACCATGTAGTCGACGCAGCATGGCTCGTCGTGCACGGATAACGTCATATAGCAGCCGCTTCCCCCGGTTTCAACGCATCTGTCTCCCTGGCAGATTGATTCAAGGAAGCATTCGTCCGGATCGCTCGTCGCATCCACGCAGCATATCTCGGAGTTGACCGTATAAGCCATGTAGCAGTAATCGCCCGGGCCGAAGTTTGCCCCGGCCCTTTTCAGTATGTCGCGTATCCGTTCATTCGACCTTGATCCCGGGGAGTCCAGGTTTTTCTGGAGATTTTCGTTTGACATGTAATAGTCTATTACGTCCGACAGCTCGTCCGAAGAAAACCTGCCGTCACCCGATATCATGTCCTTGTAGATCGTGAAATACGCATTCATGTATATTGCTTCAGTCGCCTTCTTGCCGGAGAAAAAAATGCTGCTGCCGTTGCTGTTGTTCCCGAGCGTGGCAACGGAATCAGACGAAGGGGTTTTTTCTACAAGCAGAGAGGTGCAAAAGGCGGCCTGGAGCAGTAAAGCGATTGCCGCAAACATAATCGTTCGTTTCATTTTATCCTGAATAATATTAATCTAGGGAACTATATAACCGCCGGATTATCAGTGATTTAAATCCGCCCAGTTCTAATATTTTTGGATGCAGAGAATAGAAAAAGTGCTCATAATAGGCTCCGGCCCCATACAGATAGGGCAGGCAGCCGAATTCGACTACAGCGGAAGCCAGGCATGCCTCTCGCTACGAGAGGAAGGGGTTAAAACTGTCCTGGTAAACTCCAATCCTGCGACGATAATGACCGACCCGGACGTTGCAGACATCGCCTACATGGAGCCCCTGACCCCGGAGATAATCAAGAAGATAATCGCAAAGGAGAGGCCCGATGCCATCCTTCCCACCATGGGCGGACAGACCGGGTTGAACCTGGCATCGGAACTCGCAGTCATGGGAGTCTTCAAGGAATACGACGTAAAAGTCCTGGGAACGCCCATCGAGACCATACAGAAAGGAGAAGACAGGGACGCGTTCGCAGGACTCATGAAGGAGATAAACGAGCCGATACCTCCGAGCAAGGCGGCAACATCCATCACTGAAGCAATCGACGCAGGGAGAAAGATCGGTTACCCCGTGATAGTAAGGCCTGCGTACACCCTCGGAGGAGGGGGCGGGGGAATAGCGAACAATGAGGAAGAACTGGAAAAGATAGCGAGCCACGGCATGCAGCTTTCCATGATACACCAGGTACTCATCGAAAAATCCGTAGCCGGCTGGTACGAATTCGAATACGAGGTAATTCGCGACCGCCTGAACAACTGCATAATAATCTGCAGCATGGAGAACGTCGACCCAGTCGGCATACACACAGGGGAAAGCATAGTCGTCGCACCGGCACAGACGTTGAGCGACGTAGACAACTCGGTGCTCAAGAACTCCTCTGTTAAGATAATACGCTCCCTTGGAATAGAAGGCGGATGCAACATCCAGTTCGCCATGCACCCGGTGACAAGGGAATACGTAGTGATCGAAGTCAACCCCCGCGTTTCCAGATCGTCCGCCCTCGCATCCAAGGCTACGGGGTATCCGATAGCGCGGGTTTCCGCCAAGATCGCGATAGGAAAGACCCTGGACGAGATACCCAACTCCATCACGAAGAAGACCCCGGCGTCATTCGAACCATCCATCGACTACATCGTCGTAAAGATCCCGCGCTGGCCCTTCGACAAATTCAAGGACGCAGACAAGCACATCGGAACTCAGATGAAGTCGACGGGCGAAGTGATGGCGATCGGCAGGACCTTTGAAGAAGCCCTCCAGAAGGCGATTCGCTCCCTGGATATCGGAAAAGACGGATTCTCTGGCATGGGGGAAAAGGACATGGAGATAATAAAAGACAACCTGGCCCACCCCACGGACAAACGCCTTTTCTATATCTACGACGCATTCCACAATGGGATGTCAGTGAACGAAATAGCCCGGATAACGGCTATATGCCCCTTCTTTTTGCACAAGATGAAGAAGCTGTATGACAGTTCTGTAAAGAAATAAAGCCCTTTTTTATTCAACGATCTCGAACGAATCCAGCATCTTGCTGACAGTCGGGAGATATGCCGAGAATTTGTCTTGCCCCGCTGCGTATGTTATCAGATACAGAGTATCGTTCTTAATAGTGTAGACCGACATCCATTTCAATTTTAGGAGACCTTGCGTTCCAGTGTACGAGAGAAGGTAGGCATCCTCTTTTGACAGTTCGGCCTTGCGGGAATCGGTTATCTTGTAATCAGGGACGATATCTGCAATCTCCACAAGGGACTGATTAGTGAATTCATCCAGGATCATAGGTTGGGAGGAGATATTCAATACCAGGATATCAAGGTTCGCAGGAAACGCATCAGTCGTGCTGTTCTGGGGGGAGAGGAAGAATAACACCTCGCCGGATATCTCTTCTTGCTTTTTCAGATAAGCAGGATACGACATCTTTATCCCATAAGCAGGATTTTCATAGGTGATATAAGTTATAGTACCGGACGAAATAGCAGTAGCCGGGGAGGCAATGACCGGCGGCACGTACAGGGAGGATGCGGAAGCATTAAACAATCCCTCCGAGGCGTTCTTCTGCCCGGATGGAGCCGAACATCCGCACAGCAGGATGACGAAAACTGCCAGAACGGCCCGGATAATAGAGCAGGATTTCATCAGAAAGAGAAAATATCTTTTTCATAATCTGCTACGATATACTTTTCCCCCTTCTTTACAATGGAAAAGCCCTCGCCTTCCAGTATCTTCTTCTGGGAGACTGCGCCCCCGGGATACTTTTCGTTTATGATGCCGCCGGACTTCAGGATACGCCAATAAGGAGCAATGCCCGCCGCGCCTGCCGCGGCATCTTCTGCGGCAGCATTGGCCGCAATCCACGCGAATATCCCGGTCGTGATGGGACAGCCGATCGTCGCATGATGCCTCTTTGCCAGGGCCGCGCGTATCTCGTTGATCGTTGTGACCTTTCCTCGCGGGACCTTTCTCATCAGTTCGTCGACCTCCTTTGGGGAGGGTATGACCACGGTACCCGCGCCCCAGCGCGGGCTCATCTTGTCGGTTATGGTCTCCACTCTGGGAAGACCCTTGTCGTCGGCAAGCTTTTCTTTCCAGGACTTTTTTTCTCGGGTCATAAAAGATATTTGTTAAATAATTGACCTACGGAACTAAAAACCGACGGCCAGGATATGAATAACGCCCCCAGCAGTACAAATGAACGGAAAAAACTTACTGGAAAAATGGGAGAGGGAAATAAAATTCCACAATCCAAGACACGAAACAAAGTACGGATTATGGAAGAGCCTTGGTTATTATATAACAAATACCAATATTGAATACCGGCAACAAGTACTACGTGATATTGATTTACATACAGCGGGGTTGAGCAGCCAGGAGTGCTCGTCGGACGCGCATGAGGAGTATAATTGCTCGGCGCGGGCGAAGCTCATAAGAGGTAAAACTCATGAGACAAACACTTCTGAGTTACCCGAAGGTCAGTAGTTCAAATCTACTCCCCGCTAAACCCTTTTCTTTCCAAGAAAGAAAAGCGTTTTCGGAAAAGAAAGAAGGAGACCCATACTCGCTTCGCTCGATGGGTCTGACGATTGCCACTTTTGAGTTCATATCTTTTTCTCGGCTTAGTAGAAGCCATTTATACCTCTTCGCCTAAAATGGTAGTATGATAAAAAAGACGTTATTCTGCGGACTAATAATTTCACTGCTCCTTTCTGCTGGATGCATCCAGCAGGAAGCAAAAGAGAATGATACACCCACCACCATTGCTGCCGACAAGGCGGCGGTACTCTCAAGCGTGGTGAAAGCCGTAAACGGGATATTTACCGGATATGACGCCGTCATGTCCTCATCGGCCCAGGAGTTGTCAGGAGTCGATTACGGGTCGCAGGAAGCAAGAGACGTTCTGACCGACGCGCTTAACAAGACCCCGTACTCTCTTGAATATGCGATAGTCGATGCCGGCGACATATTGGTCACCGTCGAACCGCAACAATACAAAAGCAGCGAGGGCGCCAACATAAGCGGCCAGGAACACGTCAAAAAACTGAAAGCGACAGGGAAACCAGTCATGGGCGGCATCTTCAAGGCAGTCGAGGGGTTTGAGGCGGCTGCTATCCATTATCCGATCTACTCAAAAGGCAATAATCTGTCGGGCGAACTAAGCCTGCTAATAATGCCCCAGACAGTCATAGGCGAAACCGCAAAACCCCTGCTCGAAGGAACCGGTCTGGAAGCATGGGCCATGGATACGAACGGAAGGATACTGTATGATGCGGATACGGGAGAGATAGGAAAGGACCTGTTTACCGATCCCGCATATCAGTCTTACCCTGAATTGCTGTCCCTGGGCAGGATAATTGCGAACCAAACGTCAGGGACCGGGGAATACAGTTTCCTGCGGCAGGCGACGAATGAATCGGTCAGCAAACAGGCTCAATGGGACACCGTCGAATTATACGGCACCGAGTGGAGGATCGTCGTAACCCAAGAGGTCTGAAAGGTCAAAGGGCACAATAAAAAACGCTATTTAAATGCTCTAAATCACAGATTATTACTCTTATTTTCACAGAAACAATGGCTAAGTTCGTCGAGGCTGAGGCAAGGATCTTCAAAGGCATCTGCATGAATTGCAACGCCAAGAACCCGGTTGGAGCAACCAAATGCAGGAGATGCGGGAAGACTTACAAGATTCGCAGAAAGCACAAGAAGAAAGCGGCAAAAGCATCGGTTTAAACGCATGATGGGGGCATGGAGATGTCGGATAAGATACTCTATGTTGCCTTGGGCGTTTCGGTGCTTGGCTTGTTGATTTTTACTTATGCATCAATGCTGATGGAGCCGCCGCTCTCGAAGATCGGCGCTCTTGATACTACTTCTATAGGCAAACAAGTCCACGTTCAGGGATTGGTTTCCGGCGTTCACACCTTCAAAGGCGGGAGCGTTACTGTTTCCATCGGCGACGGCTCCGGGGACATAGACGTCTTTATGGGTCCCAGTCTGGCTAATTCCACCGCACCCATAGCCAAGGGAAATATCCTAGAAGTCATAGGAGAACTGGACGAGTATGACGGCAAGCTCGAGATCAAGCCTAAGAATGCGGGTTCTATGAAGGTCTTTAAATGAAAGTTGCAGTTTCCACACTGAACGCGTATTCTTTCTGCCCGAGGGAAGTCTACCTGTCCGAGGTCCTGGGTCTTGCGCCTGATTCATTGAGCGAGATGCAGCGGGGCGTATTCGGCCAGGATATCAGGAAGAAACTGGCAGAAAAGCAGATTGCTCTCCTGGGTGTTTCAGAGGATATCCCTTCCCTGTTATCCAGCCTGAGAGAGGAACTGAACAGTATTTTTGAGGGAGTCCGTAAAAAATATCCCCTGATAAGTGCGGAAGATGCCTCAAAAGTTAAATCAGAGGTCATAACTGACCTTGGGGCTTTTTCCGGGCGCCTAAGTTACATAGCGGAGGATATCGGATTAGAACGGGCGTTGCGCAAGATGACTCCCTGGAAAGTAGACTACTCCATCTCATCCGAGAGATTGGGACTCAGCGGACGCATAGACAAGGTAATGAAAGAAGCGATCTATTATCCCGTCGAGATAAAGACCTGCAGCCCCCCGGAGAGTGTCTGGGAGGGAGACAGGATACAGGTATGCGCCTACGGCCTGCTCCTGGAAGAGGACCTCGCATTAAAGAAAAAGATACCCTACGGATTTGTAGAATATGCGAGGATCCCTGAGATGCGCCCGGTAATGTACACCGATTCCTTGAGAAAGAGCGTTATGGATACCAGAGACTCCGTATTCGAGCTCCTCGAAGGCGCCGTACCGGATATATGCCCCCACGGGAACGGCAGAAAATGCGAGTCCTGCGGCTACGCCAAGAGATGCTACGAGATCTGAACCCTCTTCAAGGTAAGTACCGTTATCTCGGGGCGGGCAAAGAATCGTATGGGCAGGAAAGTCATCCCTACGCCTCGTGTCACGTAGACGGTAGTATATGCGGTCTGGGCAAAGCCCCCTTTGTATTTTTGACCGTAGTCCGAGGGCATATAGGGCATCCAGAGGCCGAATACTGTTACCTGGCCTCCGTGAGTGTGGCCCGCGAGGACAATATCGGCTAACGATGTTCCCAGCTCTTCAGCATAGTCGGGGTTGTGAGAGACCAGGATTACATAGTCGCTCTGGTTTACCTCGACTATCGTCGGTATCGGGTCGGGCGCCCCATGCCATAGATCGGAAACGCCACCTAAACGTATACGTTCCCCGTCGGAGTATATCCAGACCCCCCGGTTGTTCAGGGAAGTTACACCTGAGGCATTCATGGCCCTTAGTGCCTCCTGTCCTCCCTCCCAGTAATCATGATTGCCCAGTACGCCATATTTCCCAAGGGGTGCCTGCAATCTCTTCAGTTCCTCAAAGGCGATCGACGTGTTGCTAAAGCCCCTGGAGGCATAGTCTCCTCCGAGTATCACCATATCAGGTTTCAGCGCGTTTATCCGGTTAACAAGATCGGTTACCTGCGCCCTTGAGAAATATTCGCCGTTGTGTATGTCCGCAACAAAGACTATTCTTTTCCCGTCAAAGGAAGGGAGTATATCCGGGCTCTCCAGATTTACCTCTTTTATTTCGAAGTAATATGGTTCTATAAAAACGGCGTATACCAGGGCAACGACAGGGATCAATAGAAAGGAGGATAATATTATGAGGAATTTTGTCTTTTTCATCAGGCCTTCCGCCCGCTAGATATAAAGAATACGCAGGTGATACGGATTACAGTAGAAAAACGTGATTATAGAGGATTATTCCTTAATCAGGCAATATTTCTTTCTGTCTCATGACCCTGCACAGGTAGCCGGCTATCTTGTTTCGGATAGACTTGCTCTGCACGGTCGTCAGTTCCTGCACCTTCTTTTTGTTGTTCTCAAAATCAGGGGTAAAGGCGTCAGGGTAGACGGCCAGGAGGTTCTTAGCCACCCTTTTCAAATAGGTCTGCTTTATTCGTCCCATAGTATATCCTTGGAATTTTATCTTTTTAAATTAGCTCTGGGAGAGATAGTCCCAGATAGTCAAAGGCCTTGAAGCAGTCTTCTGGATGGCGGGCTCCCCTTGTATGTCCCCGAGGTCAGCAGCTATCGCCACGGCGTCGTCTATGGTGCCAAGGGAGTCGACCAGGCCCAGGTCCATTGCTTCCCTGCCAAGGTATATGCTCCCGTCGGAGATGCTCTTCACATATTCGACGGACATATTCCGGTTCAAGGCAACGTCTGAAACAAAGTCTTCATAGATCTTATCGACCATGTCGGTAAGCTCTGCATTCTCTTCAGGGGTCATCTCCCTGTAAGGGCTCCCGATGTCTTTTACCTTCCCGGATTTTATGACTGTGACGTTTATCCCCAGCTTTTCATACAGGCCGTACATGTGCTGTATCGTCATAATAACGCCGATGCTCCCGGTCATGGAATCCCTGTCCGCAACTATGTGATCGGACGCCGAAGCAATATAATACGCGCCTGATGCCCCTGTCTCCCTTATGCACGCAACAACGGGCTTCTTCATATCTCGAACGACGTAAGCAAGCTCCCTTGAAGGAACAACAGATCCCCCGCCGCTGTTTATGTCAAGTACCACGGCCCTGATCGAGTCGTCCTTGTCCGCGGCCTTGAGCACCTCCTTGATAGCCGCGACATTCACGCACGACGCCGAGCTGAATAAAGAGGCGCTGCAGCCTTCGGCAGTGATCTCGCCCTTGATGGGGATAATAGCTACTTTCTGGCCTACGATAGGCAATTGAGCTATTTTCATGCCCCCGAAAAGCAGGGCAACAAGCGCCACTGCAAGGAGCAGACACCCAAAAACCACGAGTACGAGCAGAATCTTCCCCCTCCCAGCATTCGTCTTTTTCTGTTCTTTCTTAACGGTCTTACCGCTGCGTAAAGTCATTGTAAATAAGATGAGTAGGTATATATAGACAATCCCTTTAAATTAATCGAGGCTTTATTCCCCGTTATTTGCCTGCACCCGGCAGCCTTGTTCACCGATGAACCGTCATGCGAACCATGGACCCAAACCGAGGGATCACTTGGACTCCCGTATTATCCGGATGAAATCCCGGACCTCCCGTTCCACGTCATCCGAGCCGACGACTGCCGAGATGGCCGCAACGGAATTTGCCCCCGCCCTTATGACCTGAGGCGTATTCTGTTTGGTGATCCCGCCTATGGCGACGATCGGGAGATTGAACTCTTCTTTTATCTGTTCTATCAGGCCTGTTCCGCAGGGTTTCCCGGCATCCGTTTTTGTGCTGGTCGGAAAAATAGGGCTTACCCCGAAGTAATCCGCGCCTTCGCTTGCGGCCCTGCGAGCTTCGTCCAGGTTATGCACTGTTACGCCCAGTATCTTTTTCCCAAGGATCTTTCTTGCAGTCCTTACGTCCAGGTCTTCCTGGCCCAGGTGCACGCCATCGGCATCAGCCGCAAGCGCTATGTCCACCCGGTCGTTTACAATGAAAAAGGCCTTGTTACCACATAATTCCTTTATTTTCCGGGCTTCTTCTATCATCTCCTCATCGTTCTTGTCTTTCTCGCGGTACTGGACGATACTGCACCCGCCGTGCACGGCATCCTCCACGTCCGAGAAAATGCCTTTTTTGCTCAGCTTCGCATCGGTTATGAAATAATAATCGATATCATTTAAGTTCTTCAATTCTGCTCAACTCCGTAATCTTCTTTTTGTCCAGGTTATAGACCTCGTCATAGAAGTTCTCCTTGAAACTGCCGGGGCCCTTCGCACCCTTAGCCGCAAGCTCGCCCGCTAAGCCGTAAATCGACAGAGCCGCAGCGCTCGCCTTCGCATAATCCTTCTCGACCGCCGCACATGCGCCGATAACGGATGCCGCCATGCAGCCGGTCCCGACTATCTTGCTCATGTATTCATGGCCGTTCTTAACCAGGTAAGTCGTTTTGCCGTCGGTCACGATGTCCTCTTTGCCGGTGATAACGACAGTCGCATTACGCTCCTTTGCAAGCTTCTTTGCAACCTCCTTCAGATCAGAGTCGACCTTCGTCGACTCGACGCCCCGGGTAGTCACATTCAACCCCGCAAGCTTCGCTATCTCGGATGAATTGCCCTTGATTATGTCTATCCGGACAGATCCTAAGAGCTTTGCTGCGGACTCGTCCCTGAGCCGGGTAGCGCCCACGCCGACAGCATCCAAAACCACAGGGATCCCCTTCCTATTGGCACTCTTCGCAGCGACGATCATCGACTCGATGAACTCGGGCGTCAAAGTCCCGATGTTCAGAACCAATGCCGAAGCAATGGCAGCCATGTCACCTGATTCCTCCTTCGCATGCGCCATAACGGGCAATGCCCCGAATGCGCGAGTCATGTTCGCGCAGTCGTAGATAGTCACCCAGTTCGTCAAATGATGCACCAAAGGCTTTTCTTTACGTACCCTTTCAAAGATTTCGTAGGTTTTCATTTCCCCTTGAGTATATCATTGGATTAGACAATCTAATTACAAGCAAGGATGGAAATGCTGAAAAGGGATTACTACACGAACGAACGCTTGGAAATACATAGTTTAGGCGCAGAATACGGATAAAAAGAGTTATTAAGACATAGGGCTATAGTATATATTGAGTAAAGCCATTATGGCAGATAATAACTCAGAAACAGATGGGGAGGGACTGGAATCATTCAGTCATATGGTGCGTATATATACCATAACGTTTATTTCATTACTTGCAACTATTTCTCTAAACTTTATCCATAAAGAAAGCGCTCCGTGGATAATAGCGGTATGCTCTGGCTTCGTACTTCTCGGTCTCACTCTCTACGCAGTGGTAGAGTCAATTATTGAAAAGAAGAAACCAAATAGGATGCCGGGTCCCAAGTGCAAGGCGACAAAATGCACCTGCGATGAAAAAGAAGGAATAGACCCCTTCTGCAAAACAATCTTTATTTACCTGGTAATTACACTCATGGGATTAGGGGCCCTTGCTTTGATAGCAAACACGCTGCCGGATGAAAAACTGTTCAGAAAACTGATCCTCGTAGGATGTTTCGGGGGAATAGGAGGTACAGTCTACGCTCTAAGAGAATTCCAGATGATGCATGAATACGAATACTCTAATCGCAAGAAGTTGCCTGAACAAGCCTGGTGGTATTTCTTCAGGCCTATAATCAGCGTTTTCTGCGGGGTATACCTGTACTTTTTCCTGGAAAGCGGCATCATAGAGATCAGCGTACTAAACGTAAATCCGCTTAAGGAGCCGGTATCATATTATGTTCTTGCATTCCTTATCGGTTTTTGCCTGGATACTTTTTTATCGGTTATTAAAGATCTGTCCTCAAGGTTCTTCGGGGATTTGGGGAACGAATACATCAAACCGGCAAACGGCAGAACTCTTAGTTTTTACCACACAAAAATAATACGGATCGGAGGGTATCTTGTAATAGTCTCGGCGATTCTTGCGACTATACTGATAAGCATGGATAATCCCACAGACGAGCAACTGTTAATCTACGTCGGATGCTCCGCAGGATTAGGGGGCATAGTCTACGAAATACAGTCATTATACAGACACACTGGAGAACTCCAAGAAAAATATAAATTCAAAGCAAATTTCCTCTGGTGGTATTACACCAGGCCATTTATCACCATCCCTTTTGGATTAATCGCCTACTATTTCGTAAAAATGAGCGTAATACCCAACCTTCCCGATCCTGCGGAAGAGAAAAAACAGGCGGTGTATTATGCAGTAGCATTCCTCGCGGGTTTCTCCCTAAACCAATTCATAAAGATGATAAACCGCATTCTAAAGATAACCGTCAGCGACAAGATAAAGAAACCGGAAGACCCAAAACCGGCAACAACAGAAGCAAACACCATCGACAAAGATTTAAAGAACATCCATGAAGACCTTGCAGGAATAAAAGCCGCGGTCGAACTCAAACAATCCAGCGAAATGATCAGGGGACACTAGGCACCTTGCGTAGATGGAAATAGAGAAATGTTCCAAGGCCGACTTTGACCAGATAATCACCGACATCGAGGATTTCTGGAGAAGCAAGAGAACACTGCACATGCATCACCCGACGCTGCTCTATGAATTCGGGAACACTGCTTACGTGATAAAAGAGAAAGGCATAGTCTGTGCATACATGTTCGCCTTCTTCTCGCAGACCGGACCGGCAGGATACGTTCAATTGATCGCCGTGCGCAAAAAGTACAGGGGACTGGGTTATGCGAGAAGATTATATTCCAATTTCGAAGAGATCGCAAAGAAGAACAGGTACACTCGTCTGAAAGCTATTACGTCGCCTGCGAATCAGGAGTCGATCGAATTCCATAAGACCACAGGGATGGCGCTGACAGGAAAGGATGTTATCGAAGGATTTCCTGTAGTCCTGGATTACAGCGGACCTGGGGAGCATAGAGTTGTCTTTGAGAAGGAGATATGAGGATCACTGCTTTTTATTTGCTTCATCCGCTCCGAACGTATGCTCCTTGACGTACTTTTTCCGCTCCTTGGATATCCTCTTTCGGCCTATGTTTGGGTCTATTAGATCGGATCCGGGTTTTTTCGGTTCCATAATGGGATATTATTTTGAGGGGAGAAAACGCAGGTGACAAGAAAATAGAGAAATGTAGTCACATATAATGATAATTTATATATTTGTAGTCACATATAATTACATGCATGTCGAAGTCCGCATCAGAGGCAAAAGAAAGCTCTATTACCTGGCCCATTCCTTTAGAGCTGGTGCCAGGGTCAAAAAGATAAGGAAATACCTTGGCGCAGACCTCGGAATAGAGGAACTGTCTGACCAGAGGACGCATGCCGAAAAAGAGCTGCTCGAAAGATCTGAAAGGAGGATAAATGATCCATTGCATACCGTTCTTTCCCTGGAAGAGAAGGAATCGCTGGACGACTTGATCAAAAAGAAAGGCAGACATATAAGTGCGATGCATCTGTCGGAAAAGGATTGGGCCCTCTTCACTGAGAACTTCGCCTACGACACGAATGCCATCGAAGGCTCCACGGTCACTGCCACAGAAGTAAGTGAAATAATAGAGTCATGCAAATGGCCCGCCAAGAGGACACGACAGGAGATAGCAGAAACTTATGGAGTGGCTGAGGCAATAGAGCATATCAGGAAAACACGGGAGCATATTTCAATCCCGCTGATGCGGGAAATCCATAAGATAGTATTTCAGAATTCCAAAGAATTTGCAGGGAATTTCCGCGAGAAAGGAGTCGAAGTAGGAATAGTCGATTCTTATGGGAACATCATCCACAGAGGAGCCTCCCAAAAAGACATCCTGCGGCTCCTGAAGGAATTGACAAGATGGTACGGCAAAAACAAGGATAAATACCACCCCATCGTCCTAGCCGCAGTCATACACAACCAGTTCGAGAACATCCACCCATTCAAAGACGGGAACGGCCGGGTAGGAAGGCTCCTCCTGAATAACATCCTGCTAAAGCACGGCATGCCTCCAGTGAACATAGAGCTAAAGAACAGATCGGAGTACTACGGAATGCTCCAGGAATACGAACACTCGGGGAATATAAGGCCGTCAGTAGAACTAATACTAAAAGAATACAAGAGACAAAAACGTGTGACTACAAAAAAGTGAAATGTAGTCACACAATGGTCAGTAAGCACCGCCATCGCATAGCACGACCAGAGATATAAACAAGGGACACATAATTAACCACTAAAACATGGACGAAGACTATCCCGGCGGGCCCGAGTTTTCCGAGGAGACTGTAGAGGAAACGGTTCTGGAGATCGAGAGAAAAAGAGCGGCTGAGGGATTCCAGTGCAAAAGGTGCGGAAGATGCTGCCTCTCGACAGACCACATAGACATATGCGACAAGGACATAGAAGGATGGATTAGAGCCGGGCGGAGTGATCTGACCAGCGAAGAGATGATGCTCGAATGGGAACACTTCGGTGCGAGCGGCTTATTCCGTAACAGGACGAGCCATAGATGCCCGTTCATAAGGAAAGTCAGGAACAAAAAAGAGCATTACTGCACGATATACGACGTGAAACCGATGTTCTGCAGGATATTCCCGTGCGAAAAAGGGCACGGGGTGTTCTGCAGATGCGAGGGATATGACGGGAGAAAAGAGAAACGGAAGCCTTGAAGGGGAGATACCCAGACGGAAGTGTCCGCATACCGATGCTGAGGGGGTGAGTTTTCCGGCCTTTAATCCCCTTTTTATTTATATAGCAAATCACTATAATAGTAAATTACTATACTAATTAAGGAAAATGGAGTTCATCAATAGAGTAAATGAGTTAAAGGAGTTGGAAGAAATCTATCGTCTTTCGGGAAATATGCTTTTTTCGGTTCTGGTGTACGGTCAGAGAAGGATCGGAAAAACGCTCCTTGTAAAAAAATTCATCACCGAAAGGAAGCACCTCTACTTTTTTGTGTATGACAACAAGGCAAGTTCCGCCCTACTCAACGAATTCTCTTCGCAGCTGCGCGCTGAAGGCTTGCTCGAGGAAGGCGTTTCGATCGTAGGCTGGGAAGCATTCTTTGCGGTCCTCCTCAGCCGGTGCGAGGGCTACGTAGTAGTCTTTGACGAGTTCCAGAATTACCGGAACATCGAGCCTGCGGTTTTTTCCATCATACAGAAGATGCTGGACGAAAACAGCGAAAAGAAGATGCTTTTCATATTCACCGGGTCGGTCATGGGCCTCATAAAAAAGGTGTTTGAAGACATGCAGGCGCCGTTGTACGGAAGGATAAAATCCAAGATGCACATAACGCCTTTTACGTTCCGCAATTCAATCCTTTTGATGGACGCACTATCATACAAAGATCCCCGGGACGCAGTGGAGTTCTACTCAGTATTCGGCGGCATACCGAAATACTACGTCATGACGGAAGACTACGAACTATGCCAAAAGAACATAGAAGGCGTTCTGGAAAATCTGCTCCTCAGGGAAAACGCGCCCCTACAAGACGAGGTGCCGTCGGTGCTAAAACAGGAATTCGGAAGCGGAAAAACAAACTACTACTCGATACTGGAAGCAATAGCCTGCAGCCATACAAAGCTAAACGAGATAAGCACTTGCACGGATCTTGGGCCAACGGGCGTAATGCCCTTCCTAAGAGACCTTACAGAGCACTACCAATACGTCAAAAGAGACGTCCCGGTAACCGAGGAATGGCAAAAAAGCAGGCAGGGAACCTACCGGCTGACAAACAGCTTCTTTTCCTTCTGGTTTAGGTTCATATACAAGAACATGAGCCTCTACGAAATAGGAAACTACGAAGCGATAAAAAAAGAGATAAAAAAAGAACTGCCGGCGCACACGGGCAAGGCATTCGAAGACATATGCAGGGAATACCTGACCAAAGAAAACAATGCCCCGTTCCCGCTGGAACGGATCGGCGGCTGGTGGCACCGGGAACGCGAAATAGACATAGCGGCGACAAGCGTAAAAGAAAAGAGCATCCTCTACGCGGAATGCAAATGGAAAAACCTAAAAAAGAAAGAAGCAGAAAAGATCATAGAAGAACTGAAAGAAAAAACGCCTTACGTAGACTGGAACAACGCTAAAAGAGAAGAATACTACGGCATAATGGCAAAGAAAATAGAAGGAAAAGAGGACCTAAGGGAAGACGGGATAATGGCATACGACCTGGAAGACATTGTGAAAAGATAGAGACCTTCTTGCAGCCCCTCACGACCGGGACCGGTCTTAATACGCCTTGCCGTGATGCTCGAACCGGTAGAAGACAGTTTTTTGAAGAGGTAAAAATCAAAAACCCTTCCTGACCGCGTCAACGAAGGCATCGATCTTCTCCCTGTACTCCTGTTTTTCGAGATCCTTCGCAGACAATTTCGGGAACATCTTATCCTTGCCGGTCTTATCTTCTATAGCCTTCAGTTCTAACACGGCCGCAGCTTTCTTCCCCGCAAGATCCTCCACGCCCTTGATCGCCTTAGGATTGTTCCCTCCCCCCGAAACAGATGCAACGGCCAGGTTCTTTATCTTTCCCTTTGAGAGTTTCAGATAACTCCTCACCTGGGGCGGGACGCCGCCAGCATACACGGGCGATGCCAGTACAACAAGATCGTACGCTCCGGGATCGTATTTCGGATTATCGATCTTTGAACCCAGACCGATCAACGACTTAAACGCGGCTATGGGAATGGCAATGCCTGCAAGTTTGCCGCCTGCGTTGATAGCCTCAACGTCCGAATCAAGCCTCTTTCCCAGATTCTCGGCCAGGGCTTTGTTGTTGCCGGTTGCCGAATAATAAACTACAAGGGACTTCATTTTTTTATTGATTAGGAAAGGAGAGGAGAAAACGCAACTATGACAGGTGTTACCGAGTTGTCTGTATATGGGCACATTATAATAATTATTAGACGATATTTTTATTCTTGTGTGCCCACAGATGGATGATATCAAGGCATTATTGGAGAGTATTAATACGCATTGTCGTGATTCTCAAATTTGTCGAATATTATGACGACGGCTTCAATCAAGGCAATTAGAAGTTATTTAGCGACACAAGGCTTAAAAAAAATAACTTTTCTTAACTTTATAGGACATAAAAAGATGCCCTGCCAACTCCGACATCGCTAGAGTTCAAAATGTTAAATATATCCTAAGGAGTCTATTAGTTTATTGTATGAAAGCAGAAGCTGCCATCTGGCTATCTAAAGCGGAAGAGGATTTAGATGCCGCCAGATACAATCTTGCAGGCTGCAAATATAACGTTTGCGTCTTTCTAAGCCAGCAGGCCGCTGAAAAGGCATTGAAAGCGCTTCTAATAAAAAAGGAAGGCGACCTTATCAGGGCTCACGATCTTGTGCTTCTGGCAAGAAGACTTAACGCGCCAAAGAATATCCTGGAATCATCAAAAGAACTGGCTCCGGCATATACTTACTCAAGGTATCCGGACATGCCGGAAATAAAGGACATAGACATTAAATCGAAAATATTTATCGACTATGCCGAGGGGATCATAAAATGGGTAAAAAAGCAGCTCTCTTAAGCAGGCTTGAAGAGATAAAAAAGGAGATCAACCGGGATTTTCCGGTCGAGAAGATGATACTCTTCGGAAGCAACGCGACAGGGAAAACGCATAAAGACAGCGACGTAGACCTGATCATAGTCAGCCCGAAATTCAAGGGCCTCGATTTCATGCAGCGCGGGTCAAAGATGTACGATTACTGGAGCCTTACGGACCAGCCGGTGGATTTTATCTGCTATACGCCGGAAGAGTACAAGAAGCGCAGCAAGGGCGTGACGATGGTCGGAAAGGCGATGATCGAGGGGATAACGATATAAAGACATAGGAGATCAATACGCCTTATCGTGATGCTCTAAGCGATCGAATATTATATAATCACCATCGAGTTTAAAGAAAAGAACGAAGCTCCCGACGTGTACGCGTTTGTGGTCAGAAAGCTCTCCACGCAGATTCTTGAAATGCTCGATTTCGCATTCGTCCAGAACAGCTATCTGATTTATCTTCTTTTGTACTGCCCGAAAAAGGCCCAGATCCCTCCTGCTTAGCTTGATAAGGACATTCTCAAGCTCTTCCGAGATTTCAACCTTCATAGGCCGTCACACCACTTGTTGAACTGCTCCAGGGACATGGGCTTTCTTTTCCCCTCCCTGACCGCTTTTGCAGTCTTCTCGATCGACTTGACGACCTGTTTTGCAACGTCCTCCCTGACGACTCTTTTGTCATCATCAGCTATCTCAGAGATCTCAGCGACCTTCTTCTTTGTTTCCAACTCTTTCACGTCGGACAGCTTTTCTATGAATGCTTTCCGCGCGACAGAGGACCAGTTGATCCAGTCGACGGATTCCATGCGCTTTTTGAGATCCTCGGGGACGGATAAAGTAATTGCGGCCATGTTGGTTATACGGGATATACGTATATTATGTGCATTTAAAGGGTATAAATAGTCAGAAAGGATATCTTCCAAGAAGTATACGACTTGTAAGAGGGAATTGACTTTGGAAGCCCCTAATTTAATTCCTCAATGTAAAGAGTTATAGCTAATAATTAAAATATTGGAACATTTTTGTTAGTTTCTTTTTTCTTGTGGCTTGTCTTACTGCTTTCTTGTATTTTTTTCTTGTTTTTGTAGTATGCGTTTGCTGTATCGTGTTTAATTG
>JBAQYF010000007.1:0-61207 GCA_049299895.1 Candidatus Altarchaeia archaeon | reverse complement strand
ACAAAATCCATTTGAAAGACAACGAAAACGACAATACTTGGTCCACAACTGTAAATCTGGAAAAAATACAGGACAGCATACTAAAAAAAGTAGGATGTAATGAGGAAAAACAAGGGAAAACTTAGGTTATTAGACTAAAAGCCAAGGGGGCAAAGATTAAATTCGGCAAAGAAACACAAGACAACATCTTAGCCCAGTTCTCTTTGAATCCTTTGGAATTCGGTCACTGCTATACTGTTTGGACTCTTCCCCGTTTTAGAAAACACCTAATGGAACAAGAAGTCGTAGACTCCATCAGCATAGAAACCCTACGAAAGATGATTATGAAAAGAGGAGCCAAACTCAAGAAGAGCAAGCGTTGGCAGTATAGTCCGGACAAGGAATTCATTAAAAAAAACAAGCAATTGAGCGGGCAGTAGCCTGCCCGCCCGTGAACGGAGTGTTGCTGTCTTTCGACGAAAAGGGGAAGACCGCAGTCAAGCAATACGAAGGACAGAAGTGTGTATTCAAAGGCTATTATCACACACCTTACGGCCAGAAAGTAAAAGGATTATGCGACCTGTTCGCAACAAGAAACATACACACAGGAGAAATACACTACCAATTATACGACTGGAAAAAATCCTACATCGTAACAGACTACCTAGAAAAAATAAAAGAATCATACCCCGGAAAGACTATTTACATAATATGGGACGGATGGAGCGCCCACAGATCAGCCCACATACAAAACTATTTATCCCTGCACCCGGAAGTGCAAATACTACCCCTGCCAACAAGAGCCTCCTGGCTGAATCCAATAGAAAGAGACTTCGGCCTAATACAAAGATTCATACTCAACAACAGCAATTTCGAAACAGTAACAGAAACAATAAACGCAATAGGAAAATAATAGAAAAAGAACTATCAACTAGTTGAAAGTGTACTTAACGCAAAAATCAGGTGTAAATTATAGTCCTGGCTAAAAGTATTTAGAGTTTTGCGTTAATATCTTTGTTTGATGGTTCTTCCTGAGCTTGTGCAGCAGGTGTCTTTGTCGGAGTTGAAGCATCTTGTGAAGAAATCTAAGGATGCGCGGGTTCGTCATCGCCTGCTTTTTATCCGGCAGTTGTATGAAGAGGACAGCATGGAAGAGGCTTGTGAGAGGATGTGTATCTCGCTACAAACTGGTTATGATTGGTTGTCTCTGTGGAATAAAGCAGGGGAGGGGGCTTTACCTCCTCAATCTGGAGGTGGGCGGCCTCCTAAGTTAAGAGACGAGCAGAAATTGAGGTTGATGGATTTGCTCAAGTCTAAGGAGCATTGGCTTACGGGTGAGGTATGTGCCTTAGTCAGGAAAGAGTTCAGTGTTTCGTATTCTCTTAGGCATGTTCGTAAGATTCTTCGAAACTTTGGCATGTACTATGCCAAGCCTTATGTCTTGGACGTTAAAAGGCCTCAAGAGGCTGAGAAAATACTAGCCGAACGGCTGCGGGAGGCTTTGCAAGAGAAGGAAGCCGTCGTAGGCTTCCTGGATGAGGCCAGTCCGCAAACCAAAGACAACACCCAGAGAGTTTGGTCTTTCACCAAACCCAAGAAAAGCAAGAACACTGCGTACTATAAGGCTAACACCTTCGGCTTTTATCCCCTGAACGGAAAAGAGGTATTGGAATTCAAGGAACAATCCAAAGCAGGAGACCTATGCGACTTCCTGCGGCAGATAAGGATGAAGAACCCCAAAAACCACCTCATAATCATACTGGACAATGCCCGAAGCCACCTGGCCCGGCAAACCCGCCGGTTTGCCGAACTACTGGACATAAGCCTCATATTCCTACCGCCCTACTCACCCGACCTAAACCCCATAGAATACATCTGGATGACCCATGTCATGCCAGGAGGCAAAAGCGTGCGAAAACGATTATCCCAAATAGCAAACATCAAATCAGAATGGAGCCTAAAAGAAACAATCAAAACCACCTTCCACCAACAAGCCAAAAAACTCACCTACGCACAAAACTGGATACAAACATTCACACCAAATATCTCAAGTTAATTATGACCTAGACTATAATTGACATAGCTCTTTATATCCGATGTCGCAACCCACACTATTTCATTTGCGAGGCAATCGGTACGGAACGGCCAACATCCGTTCACACCGAGGGGTGCCCGAAGGACATGCCGAACAAGGTCGACACATACGCTTCGCTAGCTGCTCTGACGTTAAAATAGAAATAGAATAGATAAGAAAATCTTATCTGGCCGACCTAGCAATCCTTTCCGTCTCCTCTTTTCTCTGGATCGCGTAGCTCTTGGAGTCTGAAGTAGACGCCCATATTATCTCGTCTGCGAGGCAGTCTTCGATCTTCTTGGGGTTGTTGAAGGCTGTTGCGAAGGCTCCCAGGGTTATGTATTTTAGGCCGAAGTCCACTCTTCTCTGAGCTGATACGTCGACTGCCTGGTGGTATTTTATTCCTCCGTATATGATGACTGTGGTCTCTTCTCCGGGTCCTGATTTCTCTATCGCGTCTACGAGGACTTGTATCGGGTTCCTGCCGGTTCTTTTCTCCACTGTTTCGAATGCTGCTTTTACTATGTTGAGTGCGTTTTGTTTTTTGCCGGTTGCTCCGCCTCCTCTTATGTATCGGCCTGCGACTTTCTTTGTTCCCTGGCCGCTTCTCATGAGTTTGTTCGTCAGTCTTTCGACTATGTTCATCTTGCTTTTGGCGAACTGTTTTCCTATGAGCCTGCCGGAGGTTATGGGCATGTATACCGGATTAAGGGATACGTATTGCCTTATTCCTGGGTCCTTTACTTCAACTGTTTTGTAGTCCCATTTGCCGAATAGTTTTATTTCTTCCATTGTGGGGGTTTAAGATTGATTAACTGTATTTTCGGAATCCTATCCTGAAGGCTACTTCTCTAAAGCATCTTCTGCATATGTGCAGCCTGTACTTGTGGATCAATCCTCTCTGCGCTCCGCATATGGAGCAGGTCAGGCTTCTTTGATCCATCTTTTGATTCTTTTTGACTAGGGGTTCTTTCTGGACCATTCTTAATCTTCCTCTGCTATTGTTATGTTGAATTTCTCTTTGATGTAGTCTATTGTCTCCTCTTTGGAAATCGTTGTCTTAACGGGTATCTTGCCCGGGCGAATCGACCTTTTACGAACTGAGAAACCGGGCCTCATCATGGTTACGGTTATGTCCATTCCCATGATTCCAATATCTGGATCGTATTTTATGCCGGGTATGTCGATGTATTCGTGTACTCCGAATGAGAAGTTGCCCTGTTTGTCGAAGCAGTTTGCTTTGAGCATGTTGTCTTTTGCAGCAAAACCTCTCTTTAGGACCGCGTCCGCGTCAGGGCCTCTTAGGGTTACCTTGCAGCCGATAGCTTCCCCTTTCTTCAAGTTCCATGTGGGTATCTTGTGCTTGGACAGGGTTCTTACGGGCTTTTTGCTTGTGATCTTCTGCAGGAGTGTCTCTGCTTTTCCGAGTTTTTCCCCGCTCTGGCCTACGCCGATGTTTAGAGTTACTTTTTCTATTCTTGGCTTGCGCATGGGGTTGTCGTAGTTCATTTTACTGTTCAGATCTTTATCACGGGTTTGTCGCTTCCTATGATGAATGAATATTCGGTCAACGTCTGCATGTCTTCAAGGGTCGTCACGGATTTTCTTGTCGCGGTCGCGGGTATTATGTCTTTTATCTTGCCGGACATGCCTTTGTGCCTTCCTTTGTATATGAGTGCAAGGTTCCCTTTCTCGAAGCGTATCGCTTCAGACATCTTTCTCTCAGGGAGCTTTATTACGACTGTGTCATTCGTCTTGTACTCGTCTTTGTCTGTGAGAAGTGCCCCGCCGTCGTGTAGCACTAGCTGTATTTTGCCTCCTTTGACTACTGTTTTGCCTATGACGCGGCAGGGTTTTATGTTGGAGTCTTTTTCATCTATTTCTTTCATCTCCAGTCCCTTCTTGCCGGGAACCATTCTGTAGTGCTTGGAGATTGTAGGTATTTCTATTACGTCCATCAGGCCGACGCCGTATTTGTGATCCCTTCTAACCTTTTTGTCTACGGACACGAGACCGTCGTGTATGATCTTCTTTGCTTCCCGGGAGGTATCTGCGTATCCCAGTATGTCTCTGACGACAAGTATGAGGGGTGTGCTCTCTTTTCTTGTGTGTGCTCCGGGGTTCGGAGTTGACACCCATTTGTTCTCTTTTCCGTATCCGATAGCGATTCTCTTGGTGTGCATCTTGCTGCTCTAAAAGTTGAGTTAGTTATTTAGTCTTACGCTCTAATAAATCCCTTCGCTCTTTGTCTTCCGTTATTATCTCGGTCAACATCACGTTCGAGGGGCTTATGGGCCTTGGTACCTCAGTACCGTTGGCTTTCTTTGATTTTATGCTGTCCACATAAATAGTGTAATCTTTCAGGCTTACTTTCAATACTTCACCTGTCACTCCTTTGAATTCTCCGCGCATTATCTTTACTTTGTCTCCTTTCCGAACTGAGAGAGACCTTCTCTTGTATTTTGCGCGCAATTCCTTACTCAGGGTTGAGACCAGCATCTTCTGTCTCTTGTGTAGAGGCGCATCCGTGAGCCACTTCCTCTGCTTTCTGGGTTTTGATGATTGGGGTCTTGTTTCCATTCTATCTTTGATTATCTTATACGACGATGCCTGAAAGGCTGCCTATCTTGTTCCACTTGTCTGCGGCTTCTCTTGCGACTGCACCCTTGACTTCCGTTCCTTTGGGTAGTCCTTCGTCAGTTACTATCACTGCCGCGTTGTCGTCGAATTTTATCTTGGAGCCGTCGTATCTCTTATAAGGCTGTCTCTGGCGTATTATGACAGCCATCAGGACCTGGTGCTTTATCTCTGGCTTTCCTTTCTTAACAGTGACTACTATGAGGTCTCCGACACCTGCCCGGGGCATACGGTTATGGACTCCTTTGTATCCTTTTACTGCGACTATCTCCAGTTCTTTTGCTCCCGTGTTGTCTGCGCATACCAGGCGGGCATTCGTTGTGAGCGTCCTTGTTATGTTGGCAGTGGTAGCCTTCCCCAGGGGAAGATTCTTCATTGCGCCAAGCGGTTTAGCCATTTTATCTTAGTACCTCTTATTTATCATGCGCTTGCCGTAGCCTCGCTAGGCAGCTTCTCAGTGATCACGAAATTAACTGTCTTGGACAATCTTCTGCACTCCATTATCTTCACGCGGTCGCCGGTCTTCGCATTTATGCATGGGGGATTATGCGCCGGGATCCTTGATTTCTTGGGGCGGTATCGATCGTACTTCTTGAGCTTCACATAGTAACTTCTCTGGACTATGACTGTCTTATCCATCTTATCCGATGCTACTACTCCGTCCAGTACCATGCCCCTCGTGGGGAGGATGCCGTGCTCCGGGCAGTTCCGATCAACGCAATTGGAATCGGTTTTCTTTTCGTTATCTTTTTTCTCGACTTTTGCCATTTTTCAATTCAATAAATGTTAAATTTCGTCAAGTGGGTGAGCCACAGGCTCATCCCGCTCTTTCGTGGACCTTTCTTAAAGATCCTGTCAGACGAATTTTATACGATATTTTTTCTTGATGCGCTCTTCCGGCCGCGAGACCAAGAGTTTCCCATCGATTCGCACCACCTCTCCCTGGGGAAGCGATACTTCCAGGGTGATGCAGTCTTTGGGTAGGGTTTTCACGCCCGCATCTGTTTTTATCTTTATTGTATCCTTTGTCTCATCGACTAGCTCGCCCTCGCATTTGTATCCCTCATGTGAGGCAGATACTATGCGCGCTGGCAGGCCGGTCAATTCATGTCTAAGGATATTATAGGGAGTGATCATCCTATTGGTTGGCTATTTAGAGCTCTAAAGCACATCTATCATTTCCTGCGAGAACCCCATGCTTACCAAAACACCCTTCGCCCGGCTCTTATGGTCGCCCTGGAGCTCTATAGTGTCTTTCTTAAGGGTTCCGCCGCAAGCAAGCCGTCTTTTTAGCTCTTTTGCTACCTTATCCATATCCACGTCTTTGAATCCGTCCACAAGCGTTACTATCTTCCCATAACGTCTTTTATCGCTGCGGACACGTATCCTTTGACCTTCCCTCGTCATCTCGTCGCAGACGCATAACTCCTTGGGAAGACCGCATCTTTGACAATTCATTTCTTTTGGGTTATACTGGGATTCTGATCCTTTGAAGCTTTTGCCTGGGTGGTCTTATAGGTCTGTATCCGGGCTATAGTCCTTCTGGTTTCTCTCATCCTGCCAACGTGTTCTGGGATGCCGCCGGAAGCCAGAACGCCTCTGATCTTCATCATATCTCCCTGCAACTGTGTGAGCTTGTCTTCCAGCTCCTCACTGCTGAGTTCCCGTATTTCGCTATTGCGCAATATTGCCATGTTAATATAATTATCGAAACTAAAGTATTAATCAGCCTTTTCTTCTTTTACGTCCTCTTTTAGGGGTTCAACCAGGTCTATAACCTCTTCTGCACCAATCTTTTTAGCTAATTTCTCTATCGGCTTCTTCAGAACAGGCTTTATGTCTTTCTTCACGTCCGCCTTTTCAGGTACCGCAGCCGCTTCCTCGGTATTTTTGACTTCGGGGGCAGCAGGTGCCTTTACAGGCTCAACCGGCTTCTGGGGCATCTTAATCTCTATCTGGTCCGGGAAAACGATGTCCGGAGGAACTATTTTTACGGTTATGCCGATGACTCCTGCTTTCATGAAAGCCTGGGTCGAACCAGTCCTGACGAGTTTCGCGGAGTCCCCTACTTTTCTCATGTATCCCTGGAGGTATTTCTCCTGCTTTGCACGTCCTCCTTTTCCGATTATCTTTCCTGCGACTATGACTTCGATCCCTCTTGCTCCTGAACCAAGCGCGGATCGTACCGCTTTGTATATGACGCGTCTTCTATTCATCCCCTTTTCAAGGGACTGAACTATTCTGCGTGCGACTATGTTTGGATCTAAGTTTGGATTCTCAACGGTTTGTACATCTATTGCGGGGTTGTCTATGCCGTATTTTTCTTTCAGGAATCTTGTTAGCTTGTTGATTCTGCGTCCTTTCTTTCCGATGACCAAGGGCGGTTTCTCGACGTACAAGACGACCCTTGTAGCAAGGGGTGTCTTTTGTATGTTTATGCCTGAGTATCCGGCGCCTTCTAGCTCCCTTCTCAAAAATGTCTCTATTTCTGATCTGATGAGTCCCTCTTGGATGAAATGCCTCTCCATTGCCATTTTAGTGTGTGTAAAATTAATATTAAACTTCTCTTGCGACTGCCTGCACGCAGACATACTGGGTCTTCCAAGCTTTCCATCGGCCTTTGGGCTTTCGTCTCTTGCGGGATTGACCTTTGTTTACCTGTATGTTTATTATTCTGAGCCGGTCATTATCCAGTCCCTTGTATTCCGCGTTGGCCTGTACGTTCTTTAGGATCTTCAAAACTTCAGTTGCCGCCTTCTTGGGGTATTTGGCAATACCGACACCTGTCCTGTGGGACACTCCTTTGTTGTATTTCCTGAAGGGTATGGCCTGTTCCAGGGCAATGACCTTTTCCAGAAGCGCTATTGCCTCTGTTAGGTTCTTTTCCCGTACACAGTCGCAGACCGCTATGGTCTTCTTGAAGGATATGTTTATGTCTTTTCCTATGGCCTTTGCGACCTTTGCCTCATTCTGGGGCTTAAGCGAATAATCTAATTCCATCTTTACACGCTACTTTTATTTGACTGGGACGAATAACGAGGATCTTGTCGCACCAATTCCCGGAGCTGAATGCTTCACCGGCTTACGGTTCAATGAGAACTCGCCGAGGTACTGGCCCAGCATCTCGATATCGATCAAAACCTTTTGGAACTCTTTACCGTTGTATATCTCAAACTCCATTCCCACCATGTCCGGGAGAACTAACATATCGCGGCACTCAGTCCTAATGGGCTTTACCTTCTTGCCTGCGTCCAAATCCTTTCGTACCTGTTTTACCCTTGCGAGCAATTTCTTCTGTATCTCGGAAAATCCTCTCTTAAGGGATCTTCTGGTGCGCGCAGGCATTATTTTCACAAGCTCGTCCATTGATTTGGCCTGGAGCTCTTCTATTTCTAATCCGCGATATGTAACTTTTTTCTTTGCCATCTTTTTTACCTCTTACGTCTTCCAGTCCTCGAAGGCGCGATCATACCGACCTTCCTTCCTGGAGGCGTGTTCCTGGCAACTGACGAGGGCCTGCCTGTGTAACCGTGCGATCCTCCGCCGTGGGGGTGGTTCTGCGCGTTCATCGCAACACCTCTTACGCGTGGGTACAGCTTGTTTCGGGCCTTGTGCCGGTGATAGTTCTGTCCTGCTCGGACCATTGGTTTTTCTTTCCTGCCGCCTCCGGCGACAATCCCAATGGATGCAAGAGACTTGCTTGGAATCTCTGCCGTCTTCTTGGAGGGGAGTTTTACTACTGTGATTCCTTTTTCTTTATCATGTGAGATTATTGCAGCGGCCCCTCCGGACGCTCTGACTATCTTTCCGCCGTCTCCTGGTGTAAGCTCTATGTTATACACTAAAGTTCCTTCGGAAATGTTACCTAATTGGAGGACGTTTCCTTTTTCCTGTTTTGCCTCTCCTCCGATAGCGACCCATTGTCCGACTTTCATTCCCTCTGAAGCAACAAGCCTTATTTCTGAAAAGTCTTCAAGCAGTATCTTTGCTACAGGCGCAGTCCTTGCAGGGTCGTTGTCTATGCTGATGACCTGCCCACCTATGCCTTTTGCGTATTTTTGACCCTGGGGGTAATTTACTCCGCCTTCGAATCTAAAACTCGGTACCTGGTACCTTGGACCGCCGCGGCCCCTTCTCCTGGTGATAGTCCTTCTGCCCATTCTAAATCTTTGAAAAATTATTAAAATTATTTACAATACTCCGAAGTGCGACGCAACCTCTTCAGCAGAGTACTTTGCGTCAAGCCTCACATGGGCCTTTTTCTCTCCGGTGCTCGTTATCATGCTGTCTATGCCTATGATCTTTACGTTGTATAAAGACTCTACGGCCTCCTTTATGTCTTTCTTCCCTGCGTCTTTTGCAACCATGAAACTTAGTTTGTTCTCTTTTTCTCTGAGCATGGTCGCTTTTTCGCCCATCAGGGGGTAGAGTACGATCTTATGTGGATCCATTTTATTCTCCAACTATGCTATCCAAGTTCTCCAGCGCGCCCTTGGTCCATATTATCAGACGGCCCGCGTGCGTTCCTGGAGCCAAGAGCTCTATATCAAGGTCTTCAAGCGCCACTACGTCTATGCCCGGGATGTTGCCCGCGCTTTTGACGAGGCCTGAATCCTCTTTAATCACTATCAGAGCAGTCTTCTTCTTCTTGTATTTCCTGCCTCTGGTCTTGCCTCTTCCGGCACGTATTGATTTCTCGCTTGCCCTGGACAGGTCGTTTGCGAGGCCTAGTGCCGTGAGTGCTTCTATGACTTCTTTTGTCTTAAGAATTTTTTCGAATGAGTCTTCCACTACCAGAGGAACTTCCAGCAGGCCTTCTATGTCATGGCCTCTTTCAGTCAGCAATTCCTTATTCTGGGTTGCGGCTATGGCGGACTTGATGGCAAGCATGTATTCCTTGTTATTCATCTTCTTCGTCCAGTCCTTGTTCTTCGGAGGATGCGATCTTCTTCCACCGACCGAGTTGGGTACCAAACGGACTCTTCCAAGGCCTCCCCCTCCGCTCTTCTCTCTTGGGAGCCTGCTCATACCCTTGTTGATAGTCATCCTGTAGGCGCCTTTTCTTCTACCGAAGTAGTCCGCGCTGGTGAACATGCCTGCGTTTTCCTTGTTCGAGTAAGGCTGCCTCTTGCTGCTCTGCAGGAATACGACCGCTTTCTGTATCACGTCCGGACGAAAATCCGTCTTAAAAACCTTGGGCAGTTCGGTCTTGCCTACTACCTTCCCTTTCAATGAGTATATGTTGACCATCGTCTATCTCTTTCTAGATTGATAATTAGACACCCTGTTTGGATGCCGTGCTTATATGTGTTACTTCAAAGTTCGCATCCGCTAGAGGCCTTCTTGCCGGGCTGATCCTTATCAGTCTCTTCGAGGGGCCTGGAACAGATCCGTATAGGAGTAAATATGATCCTTTGACCGGTCCGTAATTCACGAATCCGCCTGCGGGAGTAACGTCTTTTCCGTCTTTTCCGACGCTTACGACAAGCTTGTTATATTCGGTCCTTGTGTGGTATCCGAACTGCCCAGGTAAAGGCCACATCCACATCTTTCGGGCAGGCGTCCAAGGTCCACCTGATCCTCCGTGCCTTCGTCCCTTGTCTGTCTTGCGGGGCTGTATCCTTGTACCAAGCCTTGTGACTATTCCTTCGAATCCCTTGCCTTTCGTTACAGCGGATACGTCGATGTATTTGCTCTTGGTTAAAACATCCTCTGCATTTATCTCTTTTCCAAGAACCTTCTTTGCGAATTCCAGCTTCTCTGCGACGGTTCCGCCGAGGGCTATCTCCATCGCGTCAGGGGTTTTCTTAGCCATGGAGGTCATAGTAGGCTGGGTTAAAA
Source organism: Candidatus Altarchaeia archaeon (assembly GCA_049299895.1). Taxonomy (GTDB): domain Archaea; phylum Altiarchaeota; class Altiarchaeia; order IMC4; family QMZM01; genus CAIYYO01. The sequence continues at coordinate 50,676 of JBAQYF010000007.1, read as the reverse complement.
CGATAAGCCTTATATCGGTGATGCTGTCGATGCTCTCATCCAGGGTCTTTAGTCCCTTGGCAGTGTCGATCGTCTTTGGGAGGTCTAATCTCTTCTTTACCTCTTCCTTCAGATCGGACGTTAGAACGTCGGTCAATGCAGCTTTCCCCAAATATGCTTTCTGGTAGGCTCTTATGGCCATGACCAGCATCGGGGGAGACTCTATAACGGTTACGGGTATGAATATCTCCAGGCCCGCGGTCTTGCTGTGCTTTCGGTTGTCTACTGCCATTACGTGGGTCATTCCTGCTTTGTATCCTGCGAAACCCAAAGGTTTAACCTCTTTGGAAGGAGTCCATGAGTGTATCCTCACAGTCTCGTTTCTTGCTCTCTTCCGGGGTTTCGTCATCAGGGATCCCCGACGAGGACGATTACGTGCTGCCATTTTGTGTCTTTAAATATGAAGTAATGATATGAAACCCATAAGTGGGATAAAAATTATGGACTAGGAGATTAAAAATACATACAAAGAGAGTCTCCAGGAATAAAACTATTCACTGAAACCTTTGGCATAATTATATCTCCGCTGTATGTCGAATAAAGGGTATACACCCAATAGTAATATGATTAGGAGCGGAGATATAAAAATCAGGTAGTAAGATAAGCTTGCATCTAAAGTCATGTCTGCACCCTAGGTCGGGCGTCTGCACCTTATGTAAACTCATAGCAAATAACATATAAATAACATAGTAGTCCTGATTCACGAATGCACGAGGTAGAGATAAAGCCCGATTTTAAGGGCCTATTTCCTTTTAAGTATTTTTTTCTCATATATAATCTCGTGTCTTTTTTCAAATGAATCATCTAAAGTGATTTTATCGGCACAAATGAACAAGTCAAATCCCTAGTACGTCATTATAAGCTAAATTTGCCATCTTTCACTTTAGACTTAGGCCCCTTAATTTTGTTTAATCAAATTCAAATAGGCCTTCATTTGCTCTGTACAAGCTTTGTTGCCTCCAAATAGAGGGTCATTTTATATTGCACACAGACTATCCAAATTTAATCCCAAAAAGCCCACCATCTTTTGCATCTGTAAGTTTAGTAGGTAAGCGGAACTTATTTATGTCAAATTCTTCGCTGAAGCCCTGCTTAGGAATTGCATCCGAATTCATAGTAACAAGATATTGGAAACCATTTTCCCCTGCAAATCGTGCTCCCTGCATAAGTGCCGAGGCCGTTTGTCTTTCGTCTACACCATCAAAAAGATGACTATCATGGACAAGAAAATTCGGAGATATACTCCGCCCCTTGCAAATTTTCATGAGCATCATATCAAAGCAAAATATTCTCATGAGTTGTATACCTGCACTCCGTTCTCCTTGAATAGGAAAACTAAAGGTTGGACCATTACTTGTGGCATCGACCACAAGTTGCCCGGCATCCTCATAAAGCGATTTTGATATTTCCTGATAGTAGGATATGGCTATATCAATTTCTTTTTTTTGCTCAACAAAATTATTATTGAGTCGAACTTCTAGGCTACTCCTTTCATTCTTTAATATTATTCTTTGACTCTCGAGAGTTTGAGCCAATTCAAATCTCTTCTTAAGATCTTCTCTTTCTGAAACCAGTTTACTAAGTTCGGTCTGTATTCTGTTGTATTGATCCAAAGCACCATGAGATCCTAATATTTTCATTATTTCTGATTGCCTTTCACTACAGGTCTTCATATTTTTACTTCTTTGCGCAATTCTTTCCTTGGCTTCCTCAATCTCTTGTGAAAGGTAGGATACACGGTTTTCAACAACGGATTTGTGAAATGCTTCTAATTCTGTGAACCTTTTCGAAACTTGCTCAGGAAAAAGAATCCCAAAATCAGAGTACAATTTTTCGATTTTGTCTAGGGATGGAGGGGTTTCAAGCTTTACTGCCCGCTCCAATTCTTCAATTAATATTCTATCTTGTATGTTGCTACCAGATTGATCGTTTATCTTTCGGGTCAGTTCTGATGCCTCTTTTTCGAGTTCATTGTACTTGGGATGTACTCTAAATGCAGCAATCTCTGCTGAGAGATCATCGACTTGTTTTACTTTGACTGCTAAATCTGTACGGAGTTTTGCGGCTTTACCTATGAAATCGTTAAGTACTCCTTCCTCTTGTGTCATCTCTTTTTTAATACTCTTCAGACTTTTCTCGCTTTCTCGCACCTTTTGCCATTCTTGCGAAATAGACCAATCGATTCCTAAAAGATAGCTTACCGCCACCTGTTGGTCCCATAGACCCTGATCTTCGCTCTGCCTAGTGGGATATATAAATCCGCCGCTATTCCTCCTACGAACAAAATATGAGATAAGAGATCTGAATGAAGGTTCATACGTCTTCTTCTGCTTGTTTCCTTTAATATCTCGCAACTCAAAAATCAGGTGGCCCAATAGCGTTTTCCAATTATCATTAGATATTACACCATCATAGTGTCTTGCATCCACTAAAAGCTGTTGGATTCGCTTATCCTCCACTCCGAGAGTTACAGAAACCTCTTTGGGATTTCCACCGCTTCTTTTCACGCAAACTGGAGTGGCACCTATATCAAAAACCATATTGAAAGAATAATCAATGAGTTCTTCATCCGTGAATATTGAGTTCTTTTCGCAATCGGCTCCAAGAAGAAAATTAATAATTTCAATTAAGCTTGTCTTGCCTGCTCGGTTCCTAGTCTGCTGATTAGTCGACTCCGGGCATTTATCTACGAGGAGCACATTAAGCCCCGAGTTAAAATCCAAATTCTTGAATGTAGGCAAATCACTATAAATCTTATGAATCATTTTTCTACCCGAACAATTTTTCCATCTTTCAGATTGATTATTTCCATGAGAAAAAGAAAATCCAGTGAAAGTACGAACTGATCAAAGTTAAGATTAGGGTAGCTCAACTCAGTTACTTTAGACTTCTGCACGGTCCACCATAAGTTTGAAATCGTTTTCGGCTCATTTAGATGAGGAAGCACAAGCGTTCCAATTCCTACTAAAGAACGTGCACTGGACCTTCTTTTAGTTGGAAGTATCATTTTTCACGCTCCTTGTCTCCTCGAATATATCACATTCTTCAAAAAAATGCGCTAGAACTGCTAGCGCTGCACACATATTACCAGGATCTCCTTGTCGTCCTCCCGCAAAATCAAGTAACTCAGAGAATATCACATCAGGGGGGTAATCAAGACGCTTTAGCTCGATATAGCGATCATTAAACGCCTTTGCCACCTCATCTCCATACTCAGGGTCATGATATGTCTCGAAGAATCGATCCACAAGTTTAGATTTCTTCATCCCGGCCATAAGGAGCGTTTCGACATTCCCGGACAGTCCATTTATCTCAATTTTGTCTTTAGGAACTGGCCTAATCTCTGCATCTGGAGTCGGTGTTTTCCGGGCAACAACATCCAAAACGATTTTTATTTTTTCAAATGTGACGTTTTGCATGCCATTCATCGACGGCAGGCTTCCAAATAAAATGCACAGCTGCTCATGATTAAGCTTAAACACTTCTGATCTAATCTCCTCAAGACCCCAGGATGCGGTTTTTACTGTATCCTGTTTACTTTCAAGATCGGATAAATATTTCTTAGTACCGGGGCTTATTCCGTCTTGCGAATTATGGACAAAAACCCAAGTATTGAAATAGCCTTTCCAACTGTCTAACGCACCCCAAAAGTCCTCGTCGATTTTACTTATGGCTTTGCTCTCAATCAACTTTTCGGGGGCATAAACCTGAAAAAGCATCTTATGGGACTGCAATAGCCCGTCGTTCTTCTCATCTCCTTTTGCTCCCCACGCCTTAATCTTAATGAAGTCTTGAGGATACCGCATCCCCATCACAGTGTTAAATAAATCCTGAAAAGAGCTACCCTTCCGCTGCATGAACTCAGTCATGAATCTATAATTAACGTAGGCTACTGCTAAGGGGTCCATTCAATGATTATATATTAAACAATGACTATTAAAAGGAACATTATGTGTCGATTTTGCAGTTTAATATAGGTCACAGTCACTTTTTCCACCCAACGCCCCCACTCATCCACCACCCCATCATTTCCAGTCCCAATCACTGGATCGCGTCATTAAAGCCTCAGCGCCGGCAGCAGCGTATTCCTCGCCCCGGGACCGAACCCGACTATGAATATGAGGAGTCTGAGCATGATATAGATAGTCCTGTTCCTCTCAGTCTTCGGCTCCTCAGTATACCATTTTTGCATGAAATAGAGCGTCAGTGCCACTATTATGATCTTTATGGGTATCATTATCGCTGCCGAGTCTCCTGCGAGGTCTATGAAAAAATTGGGCAGTATGTGCTCTTCATAGAAGCCGTAGTAGTCGTGGGCTATGAATGTGGATGATCCGTCCAGCAGGTGCGCGAACATTATCAAGAGGTTGTACTTGTTCTGGAATAATCGCGACTTGAAGAGCACTGAAAAGGCATATATCGTGAACGTGAGACACAACGCCATTGTCACCGTGTAAATGATAGTCGCAGGATTTATCATGTATTCAGACAGCTTCCAGAACAATAGCAGCGCCAGTGCAGCTCCCAGCGCAAAGGACGTGACGTGGTATCCGATCTTTGTTATCTTCTGCACGGCGTAGCCTATCCCGACGCCGGTCCATGCCAGCATCATGGCAAGTATGTATACGCCGGGAGTGACTGACCACCATTGGTTGAATTCTACTGTGTGCGTGTCCGCGAACACACGGATCAACACGCCCACAACAATATAGGGGGATATCGCGTAGACGAATTTTTTATCTAATTTTACTCTGCTGAAGACTTTGAGCAGGACCCAGATAATGACTATCAGTATCCCTATGTAGATGACGTAGTCCTGCGGCTGGTAGTATCCCATTTTTTGATCGCAAAAACGGCAGGTTGATTATAATGCTCTCACTGCCGTTTTGAGATGCATTCTTTGCATGCCTTTTTGAGGGCACATGTCCCCCCAAATTGGCTGAAGTTATACTTCGACTTCTTCTACTATGAATTCCAGTTGATCGGAAAAATCGCTGTATTTCACTCTGCCTGTGAGTGCTATCGGTTTTCCTATGAGGCCTTCTTTTACCTGGCGGATGGGTTCCGTCTCGTCTTGGGTTTCGCCGATTATGTTCATCACTTCTTCCATGTCGAGGCCTAGGACTTTTTCCGCGCTTTCCTTGAATGCGATCGCGCGTATGCTTCCTGTTTCGTCTTCCACCGACAATGATAGTTTTAGGTTCGCCGTGGGTTCGACGTCTCCGTTGCACGTTTCGCAGAACCATATCCCTCCTGCGTTCTGCACGCGCTTGTTGCAGGTGGAGCAGGTCATGTACAGCAGTTTGCGTCCTTCGTCTATGTCTGCTATCTTCCCGTTTATGTGGACGTGTTTTTCGTCGTTCTGCAGGTCGATTATCTTCTTTTCGTTCACGAGGGATCTCTCTATGTCTCGCAGGGGCGCTATGTCTAGGTCTTCGTTTTGTATTATCTCGCCGTATTTTCCTATGTGTATCTCGGCTTCTCCCCTCTGGCTGTTCTTCGCGTAGGCGTTCTTGATCCTTATTGCGTCCCCTTTTTTCAGCTCGTTCACTATGTCTGATTTCTCGTTCCAGAGGACTGCGCGCATGGTGCCGGTGTCGTCGCCGACTATTATGGATGCGAGTGTTCCATTCGTATACGCGCGAGGCTCATACGTTCGCAGCACGCGGACAACTATCGAGAAACCCTGCATGTCCGGTTTTATGAGACTTACTTTCAGGTCCTGTGTCTGAGGCAAAGGCGTAAGATCTAAAACGTCGTCGGTCTTTGACAGATTGCTCTTGTTGCCTACGTGTAGTTCGATGTCATGACTTAGGGACTCCTTGGTATAAGCGTTTTCGAGGTATACATAGTCTCCCGGGGCTAGTTCCTTTTTGGCTGCATCGCCCCATAGCAATACGCGCACTTTCCCCGTCTCGTCCTCGCCTGTGAACGATGCCCTCACGCCTTCCGAGCCGTCCGATCTTTTGAACTCCACGGGAGGATAGTACACTAACACCCTGCATAGCATGTTTACCGAAGACATGCCTCTTGCAAGGTCTTTTATCTTCATCCGGTCTTCCTTTACTTCCGGAAGGTCTATGTTTATCTTGGGATTCACTATTATGTTGGACATGGCTCCGGCCTGTATCTCCACGGTTCCTCCCATTCCCTCTTTTCCATAACCGTTCCTCAGCAAAACAACGTCGCCTCTCTTGACACGGTTGGCTGTGTCGGCATTGCTGTCCCATAGAACTATCCTTGCCTCTCCCGAACCGTCGGCGATGACCAGGCTGGCTATCTTTCCCATGCCTCCGTCTTTCTTTGCGAATTCCTTCGGGGGATAGATATTTTTTACGCGCCCTGCAACGTTGTACGCCGCCTTCGGCTTGACTTCGGAGAGTTTTGTGACTGTTACCTTCTCGGTTGCTATGCCCAGACCGAGCTCTTTTGCGACGGCGTAGAGCGCTCCATAGTCTGACAGAAGACCATGAGTTGCGGCCTTTCTTTTTTCGATCATTTCCCGAACGGCTTCAGGGGTCTTACCTCCTTCTTTTACCACTTTTTCAAAAAGCTCATCTGTGTCGTTCATTTTTCCGCCTTGCTTTATACTAAATAGGATTTACGCCGGAGGTCTTAAATATCAGGCGAAGAGAGCGCAGGATATTTATTTTATGAATCGGGAAAATGAAAAGAAGAGAAAAAATGACATCTGCTAATGTAGCTTCGTCTGAAGACCATTGGGTTATCACGTCTATGACTTCGGGTATCCCGACAACTCCGCACGGTGAGGCGTCGCCTATCAGCGCGCATTTGTCCGTTGCAAAGACACTGCTATCTCCGATCGTACTCTCGCTCACTGCACCCAACGTTGAGGAATATTTGAATTGTCCGCTGAATGGATAATTCCGTTTGCATCGCTTGGTACGCTTAGTACGTAGCTTATGTTCGTGTCTTGTACCGGGCTTGTCAGGGAGGAGGATATCCATTCTATCCTGTCACCTTGATTAACGCCTCCAGAGGATATGCTTGAGACTGTCCACCGGCGGGGAAATATTCTGTCAAACCCACCGCAGAGGGGATAGAGGTGTCATATTTGTTAACGTTAAAGTAAAGCGTCACAGCAAAAGTGGACTCGGCCGAGGACAAATCTGGTAAAGGTCTTACAACATAATCTTTGATGCATTTACGTTCATCGAGAACAAAGAGCAAAGATGGATAAAACTGCCAGAAATTTTGTCATAGTTTTCATTAGACGGATAAGTATAAAATAAAAAGAACAAAAGAAGCGGATTAAATAAAAAGAAACAAAAAAGAAAAAAACAAAAAAAAGAAGGATAAAAGAGGGATTTTACTCCTTCTTTTCTTCAGAGGCTTTGAAGGCCTTTTCTTCTTTTCCCTTTTTTCCGTTCTCAGCGGGCTTACCCTTCTTCCCCTTCATCATGAAGAAGACTACTGCGGCAATTATTATAATCACTATTATGCCGATCAATAGCATGTTGGATCCGCCGTCTCCTCCTGTGGGTACTGTTGTATCAGTAACGTCCTCTAAGGTTGTGGTTGTCTCAGAGGGTAATGTTGTCACAGGGACCTCTGTCGTTGTGGGTGCTGTCGTCGCTTTTATGGTTGTTGTTGTCTCCTGGGTTGTCGTTGTGGCTTTTGTCGTGGTCGTTATGGGTATTGTGGTCACTGGAACTGTTGTTGTGGTCGTAGGAGTTCCTGCGCTTACGGTTAGGGTTTCCTTGGCTTCTTTATAATCGGACATATCAACGTAAACGGTGTATTTTCCTGCTTCTGCGGGGGTAAACGTGAATGTTCCGTTTGCATTGGTTATGCCGTATGCAACCTTCTTTCCAGAGCTGCTTGTTCCAAGGTATATGTCAACGCCTGCTTTGGCTACTGCTTTTTTGGAGTCGCTGTCTGTAACCTTGATTTCTACTGCACTGTTTGCGTACGCTTGCGCCGGGAGAGTTACAATGAATTCATCATTGTTGTTGTTGCTCTTTTTCTGTACTGTAACGTGGTTATTGCCGGATATTGCATCTGTACCCGTTCCGTAATCAACAGTACCTGAAAAAGTTCCTGTCCCTGTCGTGCTAGGGGCTTTTACAGTGTAAGTAAGGTCAACATTTTCTATCGGATTTGTTAGGTTAGTCACGGTTGTTGAGAAAAACCAGGTAATTTGATCTCCGTCTAGTATCAATCCTTTGTCAGATACATCGGAAATAGTCCATCCATTGGGAACATTTTCGATTATGCCAACATCTGTAGGCATCATGTCAGGATTAACGACAAAATTCACATGAACAGTGAAACTTGCACTGGGCCTGACAGTTGTTGAAGAAAATGATCTTACAGCATACGCTGGAACTGGCAGAGTCGTAGTCGTCGTGCTCGTAGTCGCACTTACTATGTGGATAGAAGATGTACCACCGATAGTAACATTAGTGCTGTTACTGCCCAAGTTCTGCAAAACCGCAGTCCCATCAAAGTATAGAGTGCCTGAAGCACTTGAAGGGATGTGCAACTTGTAGCTGTATGATTGATCAGATATAGCATCTTGAGAAAACTGTAACCACTCAATTCGGTGGGGATCTTGTTTCTCAGTGTGGACGAAACCGCCAGCTATGTCACTGACAGTATATCCGTCAGCTATGAATTCTGTAGGCTGATAGACTATCAGATCTGTAGTAACATCCAGATTTATAGTCACAGTGATCGTTGATCCTGCTGAGGCGCTCGAAACATCCGTACTTCTTGTGACGGAAGTGGCGAAAACGCCCTGCATCATAATTAAAACCAGTCCAATTACAAATAGATTGCTAAAGCTTTTTAATTCCATTTTTTAACCTCTTTTTTTGAATCATACGTTTTCATATTTTATGGATTCCTAAATTTTATTTTGATTTTTAGAATAAAAAAAAATAATTATCTCTTAAGTCTTTTCTCTTAAGAGTTTTACTAATACTTACGCAGATGAGGCCCACCTCTGTATCCAAATCAACAATTCATCTAGGGTCATCTCATCAGCAGCCCATAGGTTAATCGCATTTATTACTTGCGTGATTGTCGGGTGCTCTGGTATGGTTCCGAGAGTTGTTGACGTTGTGGTTGTTCCATTTATGCTAGTCGAGGTTGTTGTTGTCGTGGTCGTTGTCGTCGTTGTCTGGCTCGTCAGGAACGCAGCTACTGTCGTGCTTTCTGCAAGTGCTCCATTCACAACTGCTTGTGCGGTTATATAATAGTAACCAGATACGTAGCCGGTTGTGTTCCAGGTAGCGTTGAATGCTCCGAGGGTGTTGACCGTCGCGTTAGTCTTTGTATTGTTCTGGCCGGCAATCGTTATGTTGACTCCGGTTCCGTTAGCTCTGTTGCTTGTTCCTATTATATTGTAGTTGTCGCCGATGCTAATGTTCTGGAACTGCACTGGTGTGGTTATCGTTATCACACCGTCTGCCACTATTGTTATGTTCTTTATTACAGAAACTACTCCGTCTGTTGCGTTAATGGTGTAGGTTCCTGCGGGTAATGCTGCTCCTCCTATTAGACCGGTCGTTGTTGCATAATAGGTGTTGTTTGTGAACACTCCTCCGGATACTTGTGCATTCTGGGTTACTGCATAGTTAGCCAAGCTTACGGTTATGGTTATTCCTGTTGTATTCGTCCTGCTTGAGGTTCCTGTCAGTATGACCAAGTCTCCTGTTACAGCAGATGTTGCGGTAGTCAGCGCCAGATCATCCTTTATTGTAAAGTTCGTTGATCCGGTCTTTGTGCTTATGTTTGCTGCTACACATAGAGTTGCTGGTACGCCTGCTCTGATAGCTGTGTTTGTTACGATATTTGCCCAAGCAGTCGAGGGAACCCACTGTACTAGGAATGTCTGATCGGCTAATACTGACGCTGTGGTCGAGTTTATTGTCACTCCTGCGCAGTTTGTCACATTCACGAACACGTTTGTTCCTATGGGGAATGTGCTTGTTCCTGTAATATTCACTGTGTCATCCAGGAATATGCTTGCGGGGGCTGCTGTTACTCCGTTTATAGAGCCGGTATCAAGGGTTATTGTCCCGCTGGTTGTCGTTATTCCATCGTATACGGTCACTGTGTAAACTCCTGCGACTAGCGCTGCCTGGCTTGTGTTACCGTTCATGTAGGTGGCCCAGTTGTAGGTCCAGTTTCTTGAGGTAATCGTTGCCTGGGCGTTTGTCAGGACCTTTATTGATGAAGCGTCGGTAACGTTTATGGATACATTCGTTGCATCAATTCTTGTCGAGGTTCCTTTCAAAGCTACTGTTGAAGCTACCGGTCCGTTCGCAGGTATTGCTGCAGTCAGGTTGTTCAGCACGGTTATTGTTTTGGATGCGATAACAAGACCGTCTGTTACAGTTACTGTGTAGGTTCCTGCAGCGGTCACTGTTGCGGTCCATGTTGTGCCGAATGTTCCGTTCGTAACAGAGGGCGTGCTTATGCTTGTGTATCCTGCTGCGTTGGTGACATTAACTAGCACGGGCTTTCCAGTTACTCTGGATGAGGTGCCGTTTATTGTCAATGTGCCGTCTGCGTATACAGCATCTGTCAGGTTTGTTCCGTTGTAAGTGCTGGTCGTTGAGGTTACTGCTATCGCATCGGTCAGCGTTATTGTTGCTGTCGCATTCTCACTGTTGTTCACTGAACCGTTCTTCCAGGCTAGTATTGTGTAGTTCCCTACGTTAACTAGTGTGGTTAGTGCTGTGTCCCAGGTTGTCGTCCATGCGCCGCCTGCTGCAGGGGTTATTCCTGTTATGTTCTTCACTACTGCGGTTCCGTTGGTTATGTTTATGTTTACTGTTGCAGTGTCATTGTTTATCCATCCATTGATGGTGACGTTCTGGTCGACGTTGAATGTTGTCGTTACAGTTGCATTCAGCTTTGTTGAGGTTATCGTCACGTTCTGTCCTGTTCCGATAACTAAATAGTTTGCTGCATCGGACAGTGTGAGGTTTGCGCATGTTGCTGTTATCGTCGCTGTTCCTGTCGTAGTTCCTGTTGCGAGCTTGGTTGATATAACGCTCGTATTCGCTCCCGATGGGAATACTACGTTCAGGGTTTGTGATCCGCCGTTCCATACGTTGTCTGCTAGTCCGGATATTACTAGTGCGAATGTCAGGTCTCCTTTTGCCGAGGAATAGTTGGCTGCGTTCCCGGTGGCGTCAAGGGCTTCCAGAACTACTTTGTCGGATTCGTTTGTGGATATTGTCCTGTCGTACGCCTTTATGTTAAAGGTTCTTACTGCGTATTTGCCTGTTCCCTGAGCTGCTCCGTTGGAGACTGTTACGTTGCTCACTGCTGCAGTTGAGGTCACGGGTATTATATAGGTGACGTTTCCGCTGGCTGAGTCGGCTGATACTTTTACGGGTGTTGCACCGGTTTCAGTGGTTGCTACTGTAAAGGTTGCACCGACTCTTGTTGATCCGGGGAGCGGTCCTGCAGTTGCTATTGTTACAGTTACGTTGTCGCCTGCTAAAACTCCGAATGTGTTGTAGTCGGGTGATACTGTTACGTTGAAGGTATTCAGTCCGAAGTAGGTGTTTTCATTGCTTGCACTTGCCTCAGGTGAAGTTTCGTTGTTTGTATTGTTTACATAGATAAAGTAAGTACCTGCGCCGGTACAGTTGATTGACGTGTTCAGCACATAGCTGCTCACATATGAAAGCTTCAGTCCTGCAGAGGGAGTACCGATGCAGTAAGCGCTTACGTTGCTCAAGTTGCTGGCGTCGCTTGTTACCCATACATAGGTGTTAAGCGAGCTGCCGGTCCAGGTCGCGGTTAGCGCTTCACCGGCAAAATTTACGCCATCGTTGCCATCAGCGATAGTGACTGTTGCTGTAGTCATACCGCTTAGTCCGAAGAGCCCGAGTATTATGAGCCCTAGTGTTAACAATTTTGTTGTATTCATTTTTAGAAGTCCTCCGTTGTTTACGGTTTTACTTTTTTTATTTTTACCTATTTTATTTAGATATCCGTTAAAAAACCTACCCGTTGCCATTTTTAAATTTTCGTTTTGGGAACCAAACACCTCGTTTTATTTTTTTCTCTTTTTTGAAATAAAGGGTATTGGTTAGGTTATATATTACTCTATACCCTTTAAAAATAAACTATCTGTTATTAATTTTAAAAGCAGGCTATATAAATACCTGTTGTCCTGGAGTATAGCCTGCTAATGTTCCTTTGGAAGGATTTTTGCATATGTCAACCCTAAAGGACCGACTTGGATAACATATTGGACTTATCTATATATACAAACTTGTTTAAAAAGCTTTCCCTTTTTTACTGGGATAGTTTCTCACCTTCTTCCCATCTGAAAAGGGCTTTCGGAACCACGTTCACATGCTTGATCATGTATTCCATTGAGACCTTCTGGCCTGGCTTCAGGGTCCCTATGTCGAGGGACAGTTTCGTGCCTCTGCGCCGTACATTGAGGGTGTGTATGTCCACTTCCGCGCCGTCGATTATGCGGTCCTCGATCACTCCTTTCGTTATGTCGTGGTCGCTGTTGTTGTAGACGGATATTATCACCTTTGGTCCTTCCTTTATCTTGGTGACGACTATTTCTCCTTTCCTGCGGGAGGCTATGAATACTATTATAACTAGTATTATTATCAGCATGAGGCCTATGAGGAGCCAGTTCGGCCCCTGGGGGACAACTTTGGAGGTTATGCCGCATCTGTTGGCGTCTACCGTGAATTTGATCTGTTTTTCGTCCAGCACCGTGCCTTCTGGGTTGTATAGCTTTGCGTCTACCGTGTATTCTTCGAATGTGACGTTGTCGGGTATCGTATAGGTGAATTCGCTACTCTTCACTGATTCCGCCTTCATGGTAAGTGCGGGCAGCGTTTTGCTGTAGACGGTTTCTCCTTTTTTGTCTCTTACTTCGAGGGCCAGGGATCCTTCAAAGTCCATCCTTGAGCCGGTGTCTACTTTTATTATGACGTATTCGCCCATGCAGTATTGTCCTGTGATGTTGTTTAGTATTATCTCGGTTATCTCCGATAGCTTGGTCATTACGGGGTCGCCGCTTCCGTATCCGGTTATTATCTCTTTTGTTTCGCCGCTGGCAAGGGATGTGGGGTTGAAGTACAGGAGCACTGCCGAGTCTCCGAGCACTGATTTGGACTCGTCTACCGGGTAGTCCCATATGGTCTGCTTGCTCTGCTTCCAGTTGGCTATCACCATCTTGTCTGGGTAGGTGAGTTTGCCGTATAGTATTCCCGTTGAGACTACGTTTGGCGCATCCTGCCTGTTGTATGCTTTCCAGTATTTGAATGTGAGGTCTTTACCCGCGTATTCCTTTTCAGTCACCTTCAGGCCGTCCCCGGGGACATAGATGGGCGCTCCGTCGTTGTCTCCGAGCATCGTGTCCAGGTGCAGTCTTGCGCCGACATTATATGTCTGGGTGGGGTTTTCGTTCTTTATCTTCAGGTGTACGAGGGTTGAGTTTTCTATTGTTTCGAGCGATTCCTCAACTGCTATCCCCTCCGGGAGCTTCCAGCGCACCATCATCTTGTTGCCCTGCACAGTAGGGGACTCTTTGAGGTATTGGTCCATCCTTATCCCGTCTTTCGGATCGATGGAATTGGTATAATAGAGGTCTCCGACCTTTATCGTGATGAATGTTCCGGCCCAAGGCTGGGGATAGAAATATGTGAGTTTTTCCCATTCGCCATTGTAGAATCCTCCTAGAGAGAAAGTACCAACGTTCTTGCAGTTTTCCATTACGGCGTGCACCCCTTTTTGCGTGTCCTGCAGGTTCACGGCGCAGTCCTCGGCGCATACCGCCTGGACCAGTACGGATAATAAGACCAAATATTGCAGTTTTGTCCGGAACATTTTCATGGGTAGATTACTGGTATTATGTATTGTATATATTAGTTTATATAAAGGGTATTAATTCTAAATTTTATATTTTATACCTCAATATGGCTGCTTTGCCGCCGAACGTGGACCATAGCTGGACCCCTTCCTCGAAGTCATCCGAGATTATCTCTACATTCGCCCCCACTCCTTTGGCGGATTCATAGAGGTTATCGATCACTTTTTCATCCAGTTTCTCCGACAGGAGCAATGTTTCTGCGGCTCCGGCGGAAACTGCGGCGTCTACGTCGTTCCCGTATGCAAATGCCCCGTCGTTGACTAGTTCCTTCATGAATCTCTGCATGTAGACCTTCTGGCGTACGAGCTGTACCTCGGATAACACGTCTTTTGACTTGTCGATTAGTTCCCTTATACCTGATTCGTCCGTGTAGGTGATGTCTTTGATAGCTATCACTTTTTTGCGTAGTTCGTGGTGCAGGAATTCCGGAAAATCGTCCTTTGTTCCCGCGGGTCCTCCGATGATTATTCCCCGAAGGTCTTTTACGACCGGAAGAAAAACGCTTGTTGCAGCTTCTCCGGTTCGCACTTTGAAGTCATGCGACTGGTTTTTTATGATCCGCTCGAACCTGCTGTGGGATTGCCCGCCCGCCCTGTGTTTTCCGTGGTAGCCGCTCGCAAGTTTGGTTATTACGTTATACCGGTCGCCCTTGAGCACGGCTATTGTTGAATCGCGGTTGTCTATTGCGATGAGGCCGTATATGTCTTTGGGCATTATCAGTTCTTCCAGGGGCCCGGTTATGAATTCCTTGTCGCATCGGTACAGCCTTACAGTTACCGGCTCGGATGGTTCGACAGACCACACTTTTAGGTCCTGCACTCCTTCGCGTTCAGAGACGTTCCCGCAGAATACCGCAAGCCCGTTGGGCGGCGTCTGCTTGAAGAGCCGCAGGTGCTGTATGGTCTTTTCCAGGGCGCCCGTAACGTTCTTCATGGTGGTCTTGGATTTTATGTTGGACGCAGTGCCCGCTTCTTCTCCAAGCTGGTTTAAGACGTTTATCATGCTGTAGCCTTTCGGGATGTACACTGATACGAGCTCCGTATGCCTGCCCTGCTTGTTCTTCAACTCATTTAGGAGCTTTTTCAGCTTGTATTTTTCCCCTGATTCCATTTCAGTTTAGATTAATTAAATCGGCTTGCCGGCCATGAGCCTGATATCCAGTTCAAAACCCGCAACGGGAACTTCCAGCCCGAACCCTTCCAAGACTTTCGGGCTGATTTCCCCAAAGAATCCTGAGGCGCATGAAGCGCATCTTCCGGGGATGTAACTCGGATGCAAGAGCGCCGTTACCTCCGGTTTTGCGCCGAGGCTTTCGAGCAGGCCGCAGACTACTGCTTTGATCTCTGAATAATTCACTTTCGAGTGGGCGATCACGCCTGCTATCTTCCGCCGCTCTCCGCCGTCTGCGAGTATGCAGTCGCCTATCTCGAATACTCTCTGGGGATATTCCCTGTTTTTGTTCTTCTCCAGAACAGATAAGAGGGAGGGCATAAGCCAGGTCCTTGCTATGGAGTGCTCCGATGAAACGGGGTTTTCCGCCTCTGCGACCGGTTCCTCGGGGCAGTCCATGCGCGTGAAGAGGTCTTTTCTGTTGGTCATAATGAGGGTCATCACTTCCTGGAATGATAAGCCCAGCATAAGCTCCCTGCAGGTGTCCGAGTAGGTCTCAAGGGGGTCTTTTGCGCCGATTGTTGCTATCCTTGGCATCCGGGGCGCGAAGTTTGCGTATCCGTAGGCGATGGCTATGTCTTCCACGAGGTCCATCTGGTGCAGTATGTCGGTGCGGTAGGATGCGACTATTACGTTTATCCTGTCTGTGTCCTTTGCGTCCAGGTCCGCTCCGTGTCTCATCTTTTCCAGGAACTTCTTTGCCTCGTCCCTTGAAAAATCCATTCCCAGGATCCTGTTAGCATAGGATATGGATAGGGGCACCGTGGTCGGCCTAAGGTCCGGTGTTTTCATTTCTTTTTTCTTCTGGAGTTAGGTTATTTATGGAATTGTTTCATAAAGAATTAACTAGAGTGTTTTTTTAGACTATGACAATCCAGGTATTCTACGCGAAAAGCTGCGAAAAATATGTCAGAGGCATATGCAAAGAGCTGGAAGAAGTCTACTCTTTGCGCTGCTTCAGGAACGAGGTGCTGGAAGTGATCCCCCCCGCATACAGCGCGCAGAGAAAACAGTATGATGCGGCGTCTCTCCTGGAGTATATGAGCAGAATGAAGCAGGCGGAAAACGCACTGTGGATCGTGGATAAAGACATCTACACAAAGAATACAAGTTTTGTTTTCGGCTATGCGGCAAAAAATTACGGAGCGGTCCTTTCAGCGTACCGGCTTAAATCAGAGGATCTCATACAAAAAGAAGCCTTGCATGAAGTGGGCCATATCATAGGGCTTTCGCACTGCGAGAACCGCTGTTTCATGCGTTTTTCCAACTGCCTGGAAGACGTCCGGATGAAGCCTGTCAGGCTCTGCGATTCCTGCAGCGGGGCATGCGCAAGATTAGTAAAGGCCCGTTAGCCAGTCGTAGTCCTGGGGCCGGTTCAAAAAGCCCAGTTTCTTTAGGTCTTTTCTGACAAGAGAGTATATCTCTTCGGATTTTTTCAGGCCCAGTTCCAGGATATTCTTTGCAGCGACTACGCGCAGGGGAGGAAGCTTCCCGTAATTCTCATTTCCGACGAATCCGCCCTGCAGCTCGTAATACGCCCCTCCGTGTTTGTCTTTGTAAGGCTGGTAGACTGAGGAGAATTTCCCGCTCACGAGATTGGACATCTTCAGCTCTTTTCTTCCCGGATTTATCGTAACGTGTCCGTAATTCGGAGGCATTATTATCTTGTCCCCCTTACCCGCTTTTACGAGGACGGCGTCTGTTATTTTTCCGTTCTCTTCCTTCTGGAGCAGGTAATGAGCCTCTCCTTCCAGTATCTCGTATATCTCGGTATACGACAGTTCGGTACCTGGAACGATCGGGTGATAGTGCCCCAGGGTCTTTGTGTATTCTACGCCCAGCATGCCGGGGGGTATTATCGTGATGTCGTATCGCAAGTCTTCCTTCTGCATTGCGTCCCTGTCTTTTTTGCTCAGGGCAAGGTCTCGGTACATGTAATACAGATCGGAGTCTTTTGAGAGTTCCAGGAATTCCTTGTCGTAGACCACGTCTTTTATGTCGCTTAGCCTGCGCACGTCTGGCGTTACGGACTTGTTCCCAAAGGTGAGTTCTTTCATCTTGTTTTGGTTATTAGTCTTTTGAACTATTAATAATTTAGGGAGAAAAAGGTGGTTTGGGATGATAAATTATGCAGACATCCAGAAGATCTACATGAATGAGAAGGCTGCAACTGAACTGCAGAAGATAGACGACTGTTTCTACTACGACGCAGCAGACCTCCTCGCGAAGATCGAAGCAGAGCACCGGGAGCACATCTCAAAAAGGGTGTATGAGATATTCGAGAGGCGCAGGAACAAGATAGTCTTCGCCGCGTTGCGTTCCGGTCAGAAGGAGCCAGCTAATATGGTGCCTGCGGAAAAGAAGTTCTACGGGAAGATCGCAAAAGAGCTTGAGGATTATAAAGAGGTCCTTTCAGGCGAACCAGCAGGGGAGAAAGAGGAGGAGAATACTGCCGTAAACACTCAGATAAAAAAAGTCAGGGTCAGGTTCCTGATCCCGTTCCCTTCTGTAATAGGCTCGGACATGGTGCATTACGGACCCTTCAAGGAGGGGGACATAGTTGATATCCCTCTGGACAACGCCAAAGTACTGGTGGAAGAGGAAGCCGCCGAAGAAGCCTGATCAAGGCAGCTTTCCTGCGGCTATCCCTTTGATGAGATCCGTTTTGGTGATGATCCCCATCTTTTCATTTACGACCGGCAGGCCCGATATCTTTTTCTCGATCATTATGCCGGCTGCTTTTCCTATGGAGGTATCGGGTTTGACCGTTATCGGCGCAGGCCGCATCACCAGGTTTACAGTGAGCCTCTTTATGTCTGCCTGGGGGTATTTGTCTATTGCCTTGCGGAAGGTGTCAAGTCCTTTGGCAATGTCTCTTTCAGTCAGCATCCCCACGAGGGCGCCGTTGTCCATGACGGGAGCCCGGTGGATGTTACGCGCCAGCATCGTTTTTCGCACTGAGACGATGGTTTCCTCGGGTTTTACCGTGACGGGATTAGGGGTGCAGAATTCTTTAACCTCTTTTTTGGATGAGCACAGGGTCTTCACAAGGTCGGTCTTCGTTATGAGGCCGATCACTGCCCCTTCTTTTTTGACCAGGAGCGACGAGAACTTTTTTTCCAGCATTATTTTCGCGGCATCGCGCAGGGAGGCGCCGACGTCTATTGACACCGGGTCCTTTGTCATGGCCCCGCTTATGTGGATGTGTTCGGCCTTGAGTTTTCTTTCCTTGCCGTCGGCGAGTCGATTTGCGATATCCTCCTCGGCCAGTATACCCACAATATTTCCTCCTTCTGTAACGATGAGACGGGATATGTGACGCTTCTGCATTATTTCAAGAGCCGCGTGCAGGTGACTGTCTTTGTCTATAGTAACCAGGTCTTTGGAGATTATCGATTCATCCATACGGATAATAATAAATTAGAAAGAGAAAAATTCAGTCCTCAGGCGAGGGCCGCCATGGGCGTAGCAACCATGGTTTCTTTGCCTACGACCTTTCTTAGTATCTCGTCGTACCTGCTCTGGATAGTGTTCTTGGAGATACCGGGGAACTTTACGTCCCTTTTCATCTTGCCGTCTTTTGTTATGTCCGCTGCAAGATACAGGGCGGCAATGGCCACGCTTATGGGCACCTTACCGGTTGTGACGCTTGTTTCCTTGGCCTTGTCCACCAGTTCTATTGCCTTGGCCATGGTCTCTCCCGACGCTTCAAGCCTTACTGCAAGCGAGGGAACATAGTCTGCCGCAGTAGTCACGGGCATCTTTATCTTCATCTCGTGCACTATTTTCCTGAAACTTCCCGAGATCAATTTCTTTTTAACGCCTGAAGCGGTCTCAAGCTCTTCCAGGGTCCTTGGGATCTTGTTCTTTCTTGTGACCAGGTAGATTATCGCAGCTACCATGCTTTCTATGGAGCGTCCTTTCACTATCCCTTTCTCGGCGCACTTCCTATAGAGCAGGGCGCATTCTTCCTTGACGTTTCCGGGGATCTTCAGGTATGAGCACATCCTGTCGAGTTCGGGCAAGGCCTTTGACAGGTTCCTCTGGAGGGAGGTTGCCATCTTGGACCTGGTCTGCCATTTTCTGAGCCTGTAGAATTTGGCCTTTCTCTCGGCTGGGATGGCTTTTCCTTTTATGTCCCTGTCGTATTTGTCTATCTCGGTAGTAAGGCCTTTTCCAAGCTTTGCGTATCTTAGGAGCCCGCCCGTTCTTGCCCTCTTGTCCAGCTGTTCTCTGTCAAACGCTCTCCATTCCGGGCCAAAGTCAAATAGAGTATCCTCTAAGACTAGACCGCATTTTCTGCAATAAACTTCTCCGCGCTCGTAGTCGGAAACAAAGTTTGTCCCACCGCATGACTTGCATTCTCTCATTTTTGATCACTCGCTCTTCCTATGTGGAATCGTTGGATTTTGATTGGATTATAATATCATTATCTTAGTATAAAAGCAAATGGGTAAAATACAAAGGGGTACTTATTTATAAATCATTTTTTTGTAGCCGATGTATCATGGTTTGCTTCAATGGGCCGGTTTTCGGCCTTTTAGGGCCAATGATAAGGTAACAATGCCAAAGAAGGCCGCCTCATGCAGGTCTTCAACTTATCGGAACACAGTTTAGAAGGTATTCATGGGTTTGGATGTATATTATATAGCGCATTCTAGCTTAATAAATCAGAATATAGTTCAACTTTTCCTGCATTTTAACGCAGCTTCTACAAGACCTACAAACAAAGGAGCCGGTTTTTCCGGCCGGGACTTGAATTCAGGGTGGAACTGGCAGCCCACATAGTACGGGTGGTCTGGGAGCTCCACTATTTCCATCAGATTCTTCCCGGGACAGTTCCCGGAGAACTTCATCCCGCTCTTCTCCAGAACGCTTATGTAATCGGGATTCACTTCCCAGCGATGCCGATGCCTCTCGGATACTTTGTCCTGCGCATAAAGCCTGTGAGCGACAGACCCTTTGCTTATGTCGCATTCGTATGCACCTAACCGCATCGTTGCGCCCTTCTTGGAGATGCCTTTCTGCTCGGGTATGAGGTCTATTACTGGATATTTGGTCCCTTCCTCGACCTCGGTAGTGTTTGCGCCTTTCAGGTTGCATACGTTCCTCGCATATTCGACGACAGCAAGCTGCATCCCGAAGCATATACCCAGGAACGGCACTTTGTGCTCTCTTGCGTATTGTATCGCAGATATCTTTCCTTCCACTCCCCGCGAGCCGAAGCCGCCGGGAACAAGGATTCCGTCAAGCGACGCAAAGTCTTCAGGGGTTATCTCCTCGGACTCCACCCATTTAAGCTTCACCTTGCAGTTGTTTGCCGCGCCGGCATGCTTGAATGATTCCTTTATGGAAAGATACGCATCCTCTAGGCCGGTGTATTTGCCGAATATGCCGATAGTGACTTCCTTTTTGCAGGAGTGCGTCCTCTTGACGTTGTCTTCCCACTGGTTGTCGCGTACGGGCTTTTCTTCAAGGCACAGTTTCTGGATTATGATATCGTGTATGTTCTGGTCCTGGAAAATGCTCGGAAGATCGTATATGTCTTCTATGTCCGGGTCGCTTAACACTTCTTCCGTCTTTACTCCGCAGAACAGGGCTATTTTTTCTCTTGTTTTCTCGCCTAGGCGTTTCTCGCATCTTCCTATTATGATGTTGGGCTGTATTCCCAGGCTCAGGAGCTCCTTTACAGAGTGCTGCGTAGGCTTTGTTTTCTGCTCTCCTGAGGGGATTATGGGAACATATGACAAATGGACGAATAGGAACTTGTTCTCGTTCTCCCTGGACAACTGTCTTAGGGCTTCGATGAAAACCATGTTCTCCATGTCTCCTACTGTTCCCCCGACTTCTATCAGGACCACGTCTGCGTCCTTGAATTTTCTCAGGCGACGCTTTATCTCATCGGTTATGTGAGGTATTATCTGCACGGTCTTTCCTAAATAGTCTCCGCGGCGCTCTTTTTCAATGACTGTCTTGTAGACGCTCCCGGTTGTCATGTTAGAGTCGCCGGTCAGATTGGTGTTGAGGAACCGTTCATAGTGTCCAAGGTCCAGGTCCGTCTCGCTCCCGTCGTCGAGGACGTATACTTCCCCGTGCTCGTATGGGTTCATCGTCCCGGGGTCGACGTTGACGTATCCGTCTATCTTGACTGGTATGACGTTATAGCCCCGGTCTTTGAGTATTCGTCCGATAGATGCTGTGGTAACGCCTTTGCCGAGGCCGCTTAAGACTCCTCCCGTGGTCACGATTACTTTCATTTTAAATAAGGTCTGTTATTTTATTATTTGTCTTCTGGGAAATTTATGCCACTAATACAAAAATGATATATTATAGTAATTAGAAAACTATAAAAGTACAAGATGACAATCACTGGAGAAATTGAGCTAAAAGGGCATATTATTGATTCTTTGATTCTTCCAAGGGTCCTGGACACCATTATGGACATGAAGGGAAGCTTTGAGATACTGCAATTAGACGTCGGAAAGACCAAAACAGACGCCAGCTACTGCAAGATAGAGGTAAAGGGGCCGGCTGAATTGTTCGACGAACTGGAGAAACTCGGAGCGCTCCTACCCAAAAAAGAGGTCAGATCCGAGCCCGCTCCTGCAGACGGAGTCCTCCCGGACAATTTCTACGGAACGACCCACCATCCCACGTTCGTCTTCCAGGGAGGGAAATGGAAGGAAGTAAAAGACATAGAGATGGACTGCATAGTCGTACTTGAAAAGGGGAACGCCTACTGCAGGAGACAGGGAGTAGTCAAAAAGGGAGACATGATAATCGTAGGCTTCGACGGCGTGAGAATAGAGCCGCCCCAGAGATCGCGTACTCCGACAGACATGTTCGGATTCATGTCAAGTGAGATTTCGCCTGAAAAGCCGATAAACAACTACATCAAAGACCTGGCCCGCGAGATGAAGAAGATAAAGGACAAGAAAGGGTCCATAATCTACGTCATGGGAACCGCGATGGCTCACACCGGAGCGGATGAATCATTCCAGGAACTGATAAGGATGGGCTATGTGCAGGCGCTCTTCACAGGGAACGGATTTTCCGTGATGGACGTCGAAAAACAACTGTTCGGAACAACCCTCGGCATGGATAAAAAGACGGGCAAAGTCCTGAAGAGAGGATACAAAAGCCACCTCATCGCGATAAACGAGATAAGAAAAGCAGGCAGCGTCAGGCAGGCCATCGAAAAAGGAGTCCTGAAAAGCGGCGTACTATACGAATGCGTGAAGAACAACGTGCCGTTCGTGATAGGAGGATCGCTCAGAGACGACGGACCTTTGCCTGATACGATATCGGACGTCATGGTCGCCCAGGACGAGATGAGAAAATACGTGCAGAAAGCAGACATGTGCATAATATGCGCATCAATGTTGCACGGGATAGCTGTCGGGAACATGCTGCCCTCGAAAGTGAAGACGGTCGCAATAGACATAAACCCGTATGTAGTCACAAGACTGCAGGACAGGGGAACGACGCAGGCGCTCGGACTGGTAACGGATCCCGCGGTGCTGTTACCGACGCTGACTATGGAGATAAAGAAACTGGAAGGGGAGAAATCTTGCTGATAACTTTTTTCTTAATGCTTATGCCGGTGCTGCGTATCTGGTAGGTGAGGGTGCTTATGTATCAGTTCCTGCCCTCCGACGTAATGTGTGTGGACATGCTCGTGGTTCTCTGAAAAAAGCAGGCACATCCCCGCAAGCATCAATGGCAGGGCAGTAATAAAGAGCACACTCAGTTCCTCGCGCAGGATCAGAAATGATGCGAATGCTCCGATAAAGGGAGCTGCGCCGAAAAAAGCCCCGGTCCTAGCAGCCCCTAGATTGCGCAAAGAATATACAAACAGAACCGTGCTGAGTCCGTAACTGAAAAACCCCAGCAGGAGCGCGCTCAGAATTGCGTACATCCCGGGGATATTGTCTCCCAGAAGTAATGCAAAGATCAAAGAAAAGGTCCCGGCACATAGTCCTTTGATTGTGACAATCTCTACCGGATCTTTCGAAGAGATGTTTCTGGTGAAATTATTGTCTATACCCCAAAACACGCATGCTGATAAAATGCTCAGCGCCCCCAGTGAAACGGTCCATTGCCCCGGTTGGAAGGTAAGTATCGTGCTTCCGAGAAAGACGAGCATAATCGCAGTCCAGGACCTTCTGCCGATCGCTTCCTTGAAAAATAGAGCAGCTATTATCGCGGTTGCAACGCCCTCGAAGTTCATCATGAGGGAAGCGACTGAAGCAGGCGAGCTTCCAAGTCCGGAAAGTAGTGCTATTGGCGCGGCAACTCCTCCGGCGAAGATACCTCCTGAAAGATAGATAAGATCTTTTCTCCCTATGCCCGCCTCCCTTTGGCCGGACGTTTTACCGTAAAACGCGCCCCTGAAAAACAATAGGCCCACGCCGCTTCCAAGGTATAACAACGAGGCCAGCATGACACCGGATATTTCTCCTAGCAGTATTTTAGCCAGCGGAGCGCTTAAACCGAAAAGAGCAGCGGCCACAATAATCGGGACAAACAAATGGAAAGAACGTTTTGTCATAAAATCTTATTTCTTCGTCATCTCTTCCTCATCTTTCAGAAATATTCCCACTATCCGGTCGGAGAAGGATTTTTTCTTGGGTGCCGCCGAGGCGGCATCTTTCTTCTCTTTGTCTTTGCCCTCGTCCTTCTGTTTAGCATCCTTTGTCTCTTTTTGTTCCGTTGGCTCTTTTTCTTTGATGAAGACCGGCTTGATCTTCTTGATTATCTCCTTTTTATCCCTGGGCGCAGCTTCCTGGACTTGGAATTCTTTTCCTTCCTCGAAGATGGGCTTGACCTTTCCAGCGGGCACCGGCTTTTTCTCAGCATCAACGTTCTTCCCTTTTGCCTCCACAGCGCCGATGTGCTTGCTCTCGCGCGCCCTTATGTTTACTACGATCGGCTGCTCCACGCACTCTCCCACGACAAGCGCCTGCCCGACGGACAACTGTTTTATGTCACTTTCCATACCTGAGGTAAAGCCTTCTATTGACTGGCCTATCGCCCGCAGGTCGTTCGGGTTCGTTACTTTGAGTATGATCTGTGTGTTGCACTGCGACAGGACGTTCTTGTCTACGCGCGCGGGTCTCTGGCTGACGACGCACATGTGCAGGCCGAACTTTCGGCCCTCTGATGCTATCGTTCTAAGTATCTCTGAGGACGTCGCCTCTCCGAAGCCCCGCTCGGGACAGAAGTTGTGCGCCTCCTCGACCAAAAAGAAGAACGCCGGGAGTTGGTTTAGTTTCATTGCGGCGAATAGTTCCTTTGCTATGCGCGTTACCACAAGCTGCTGCACCCATGGTTCGGAGCCTTTGAGATCGATTATGGACGCGTGTCCCGGTTTTACCAGGTCTTTTTCGGATACCGGTTTTTCGTCGAATAGACCGCATGCGGCAAGGGTTTCCAGGACGTTGATTACTTTCCATTTGTCTTTGCCTTTCTCCATGCGGACCACGTTGATGAGATCGTTTATCCCGTATTCCTGCCCTTCCAGGTGGTGCAGGGCGTTGTAGAGTATGATTTTCTGCTTGTCTGCAAGTTTTACTGGGAGTATCTCTGTTATCTCATCCATGGAGAAACGCATCTTTAATGTGAGCTTTTCTGCGTCAGGATTGGTGAGAGGGCTGGTTGTGTATTCAGTTATCTTCGACGCATATGATGCAGGTTTTACTCCGTAGGCCAGCATCGGTTCGTAGTCGTCGTTCTCATAGCGCAGGCTGGAATACTCGCGGTGGGGATCTATTATCACGATTGGTATGTCGTTCTTGAGTAGTTCTTCCAGTATAACGCAGACGGTATAACTTTTCCCGGCTCCGGTCATGGCGAGAACTGATACGTGTTTTCTGATGGTCTTGTTCAGATCGATGTATACGGGTATCCTGGAGCCGTCGAGTACCCCCAGGTATATGTTCCCTGTTTTGTTCTTGCGCAGGCCGATTACGTTTATTATTATTTCGCCGTCCGCGGAGTATACGCGGTCGTTTGGTTTGAAAGGGGTCTTTGGGAATTTCACTACGCCGTCCTGTTTATAGCCGATGGTATACGCTTTTGCGAGGGCTATCTCCTCGCCCGAGTTGGAAAGGGACCGCTTCAGATCGCTTACCTTGGCAAGGACCCATCCGTATTCCTCGTGGTTTATCTGGACGAATGCGCCTCTCCCTACTCCCGAAGCCGAGAGGAGTATGTTGAAGTTGCTTGGCGAGACGTCTCCTGAAATGGTTCCTATGAGTTGCATCTTTGTGTTTTTGCGACCGGCATTATGGATAAAGGATTATGGATAGAAAAAGATTCCAGATTTTTGCGCGAGATACATATTATAGTAATATAGTATATAGAAAATGCCTGAATTTTCAGTAGTCCTGGTAGAGCCTCTGTACGGCGGGAACATTGGCAGCGTTGCCCGGCTTGTTATGAACTTCGGGATAAAGGACCTTGTCCTGGTGAATCCCCCGGATTTTGACGCCGAGGCGCGCATGATGGCAGTCCATGCAAGGGGTCTAATGGAGCATGCAAGAGTAGTCGATGACTTTTCCAGGCTGAAGAATGATTATGATTTTCTGGTCGGCATGACCGCAGTGGTCGCGACGGACTCCAATTCCACGAGGACGCCCATTTTCCCGGAGGATCTCGGGGCGTCCTTTGACACGGACTCAAAAATCGCCCTCGTATTCGGCCGCGAAGACCACGGCCTCTCGAACGAGGAAATAGCGCTATGCGACATGCTGGTGACGATACCCACGCATGAGGAATACAAGTCGATGAACCTGTCTCATTCTGTCGCTGTCGTCCTCTACGAACTGACGCGTCAGGAGATGAGAAAACAGGCGGATACTCTCAAAAAGATGCGCAGAGTGGAGAAAATAGAAAAAGACGTTCTGCTCGAAAAATACGACACGCTGACGGACACGATATTACAGCACGACTACGAGCGCAGGATAGCTAAAAAAACCTTCAGGAACGTGATAGGACGAAGCTTCATATCCGGGAGGGAAGCATGCACGCTGACAGGCCTGTTTCGCAAGAGCCAAAATAAGATAAACAAACTAAGCGCCGCCGCGCGACTCCCCGAGGACGATGCCTGAAGCAATCAGATGCGCTACCCGGATGGGCTCGGGGATAAGGCTTCTCGTAGACGATAATTTGACTATCTTCTCAGCGTCGGCAAATGCTATCCCTCTATATTGTATATAGATGTGTTTCTTGTCTTTCGTCACAACTTTCGTTGGACGACCGGCCTTCTTGATGCACGACAGATAATATTCCTTATGTTCTGTATTGTCCAGAGCGTCTTCTATCGCGGAAAAATCAGGCATGTCCCGGACCACGGCGATCACCGGGAGACCGGTTCTCTCGAACAGTTCCTCCAGGTCGACGAGATTGAATCCGGCAAAGCCTAGGCCGTCTATCATTATGACGCGTATGTCTTTGTATTTGCTCTTGCAGACCATTTCCGCGACTTTTTCTGTCGAGTCCGTTCCGTCGATTGTGACTTTCGTTCTCAGAACGCCGTCGAGGAATTTTCCTCCGCGGTATACCACTCCGACGAGGAGTGCTTTTCCTCCCGCGTGCAGGTCGAAGGGCCCATCGTCTATTCCCAGTATGCGTATCTCGTCTTTTATACTGTAGAATTTGACGTTTTTTCCCGGTTCTTTTACCGTTTTTTCTTTCATATGTTCATTATCCGAAATAATTTAACGTAGTATTAATAATTAAGGCCATGGATTATGAATTGCATCCGCACGAAGTAAAGATCTTAAGAGACCTGGACAGGAAGTCTACGCCCGACGAGATAGCAAAGATGGGACAGATGCCCCTTGATGCAGTTATGCGGGCGTCTTCATGGCTTGGCACAAAGAACCTGGTAAAGATCGAAGAGAAAATCACCGAGGAGATAGTTCTCGACAAAGAAGGAGTAATTTACGCAGAAACCGGCTTGCCCGAGAGAAGGATAATAGAGGCAGCAGGCGCCGAAATAAGCCTCGCGGATCTGAAGAAAAAGTTCAACGAATCCGAGATAAATATATCCCTGGGATGGCTTAACAGAAAGAAACAAGCAATACTGGAGAAAGGGTTGATTAAGGTAATGAACAGAGATAAAACTGCCGATGAGAAGCTGCTGGAAAAGATAAAGACAGAGGGAAAGGTCAATTCATCAGACCTCTCTCCCGAATTAAAAGCTGGCCTAGACCTCCTGAAAAAACGTAAGGAAGTGATAAAGGTATCAGAGAGGAAGAACATCTGGATCATTCCAACGCCCGAGGGGATCGCGCTCGGCAAAACGCAGATCGAGGAGACCGTTTCCCAGCTTACTCCTGAAATGCTGCGTTCCGGCGAATGGAAGGGAAAGAAATTCCGCCCATACGATCCGGGGATCTATGTAAAACCCGAGTACCCGGCTAAGAGACACCCTCTGCAGAGGCTTATCGGAGAGATCCGGGGCATGTTCACTGACATGGGTTTTTCGGAGATACGCGGGAACATGGTCCAGAGCGCCTTCTGGAATTTCGATGCGTTGTTCCAGCCGCAGGATCACCCTGCAAGGGATATGCATGACACGTTCTACCTGAAGACCCCTAAGAAAGTAGAGATACCTGATTACGCGAAATACAAGGACCCGGTTAAAAGGGCACATGAGAACGGCGGAAATACTGGCTCCACAGGCT
The DNA here is from genome assembly GCA_049299895.1 of Candidatus Altarchaeia archaeon. Taxonomy (GTDB): domain Archaea; phylum Altiarchaeota; class Altiarchaeia; order IMC4; family QMZM01; genus CAIYYO01. The sequence goes on along the minus strand of JBAQYF010000007.1, from coordinate 22,887 downwards.
GGGGATATAACTGGAGCGAGGACGTTGCAAGAAAAGTCGTTCTCAGGACGCACACGACAGCCGTAACATGCCGCTACCTCTCAACTCTGAAAAGAGAGGACCTTCCATCCAAAGTATTCTGCGTCGGCAAGGTCTTCCGGAACGAAGCCGTCGATTACAAGCACCTGCCGGAATTCTACCAGGTAGAAGGGATCGTCGTGGACGAAAACGCCAATTTTAGAAACCTCCTGGGCATATTAAAAGAGTTCTACGACCGGATGGGTTCAAAAGTCAGATTCAGGCCCGGATACTTCCCATATACCGAGATGAGCGTGGAACCGGAAGTATACCTTGAGGAACGCGGGGAATGGGTGGAACTCGGAGGCGCAGGGATCTTCAGACCGGAAGTGGTAGAACCCCTGCTCGGATTCGACTGCCCGGTCCTGGCATGGGGCTTGGGACTAGACAGAGTAGTAGCGTTAAAACTGGGAATGAAAGACATAAGAGACCTTTATATAAGCGATCTGGACACTCTGAAAGCAAGCAAGGCAGTATAAGCAGTTTAAATCAGTTTTCTTCTCTTTTTCCATATTCCCCGTTTCCGCCCCATTTATAAGCATTGAATATACATAAATATATATCCAAATTTTGTTTTGTTTTTTATATATTGTTTACCAATATATAAATGTAATTATCCTATATTTAATACAGCCAGAATATTCAGCCAGGGAAAAAAAGGCCATAAAATGAAAATAGACGAACTCGACCTAGAGATTATAAAATATTTACAGGAAGACGCACGAATGAGCTTTCGGCAGATGGGAAAGAACTTGGGCGTTCCTCACACAACCATATTCACCAGAGCCGAGAGGCTGATCAAAAAAGGCATAATCAAAAAATTCGCAGCAGTTCTACACCCGCATGAAATAGGCCTGCAAATGGGATATGTCATAGTCGATGCGCCCCCGTCCGAGTCAAAAGAGATCGCAAGGAAGATAGCAAAACTCGACGAAGCAAGAAAGATATACAGGACATTCGACGGAAAGATCCTTGTTAATTTTATAGTACCCGAGAAAAAACAGAACCAGGGAATAGAGGAATTTTTAGCGAAACTGGAGGCATACCAGATGAAGACTTACCCGATATACGACATAATCAAATATGAGTCGACCCTGCATCCTGACAGCCTAAAGGAACTGCTTGGGAAGAAATAGGGATCTTTTAATAACCGACCGGGGCGATATTTCTCCGCAGCGCCTAACAGGTATTCTGTTTTCTTTTGGTTATATGTAATCCGCCAAGCCTGCCGCATACTGGGCCACTCTGAAAAGAGATAAATATCCGTACAATCCAGTAGATATTAGCCTTCTTTTGGATAACGCCCCAAAAAAAAGGACCGGGCATATAGTACGTAACAGGATAATCAGGCTTTAGAATGGACAAGCAGGAATATTACGACATGTACACGGCCGAGGAAAGACACTGGTGGTTCAAGGGTAGACGGACCATGTATCTGTCGGTCCTAAACCGGTTTTTCAGATCATGCAAAGACCTGGACATACTTGATTTCGGCTGCGGCACTGGACGAAACATTGAAGAGCTCAGAAAATACGGCAAAGTAACCGGGGTAGACATATCGCAGGACAGCTATTATCTATGCAAAAAAAGAGGGCTGGACATAAGACTGGTGGACATACTCAAAGACGATGCGAAAGATATCCTTAACGACAGATTCGACCTTATAACGTGTTTTGACGTCCTGGAGCATTTGCAGGATGCCGGAAAAACCGTCGGGCGGCTGGGAGATTTTTTAACTGACGGAGGATACATCCTGGCTACTGTTCCCGCGCATCCTTTTCTCTGGTCGAACCACGATGTGATACTCCAACATAAGAGAAGATACGAAAAAAAGGGTTTGAGAGAAGAATTTGAAAAAAATAATTTTGAGGTAGTATTCATAAGTTACTACAACTCATTGATTTTTCCGGTCGCACTGATGAGGCAGATAATAAATCCCCGGAGAACAAGCACTGCAGGAACGGATATAGGCCTGTTGAATAGTATCCTGCCCCCATTTTACGTATTGGAAAGCCGCCTTGCAGCACTTGGAGCGATGCCTTTTGGGGTCTCGTTGATATGCCTGGCCAGAAAAAAAGCCCGCAGATAAGCCGTCCATTATATGAATACCGCTCCCGGGAGACAACATATGGTTTATAGAACACGTTCCAAATAGTATATCATAATTAATGATTTGATTAGCCGTAGAAAATTGAAAGACACGGAGCTGAAACACAGAAGGGAAGTCCTTACGCTGCTATTTGGCTTCCTTTTTCTGGCGAGTTTTTTTTCCAATGAGTTTGCCGGATACGTCCAGGTTTTCATATCCATTTTTTCAGGGGGTACGAGCGGCCAAAAAATGTATATGTTCTTCCTCTTTGGCTTAGCCCCCCTGCTGGCATCATATTTCTTCCAGCAGAACAAAACAAAAAATAAGACATTCGTCAGGTATGTGTCGGCCTATCTTGTTCTGCTGTCACTGCTTTACTTGCTGGGATTTGCCGTTTTCTCCCGGCTATGCGCTGAATATGACGTGCCTCTGAAAGTGAATTATATGGAATTTAACCGGGGGGAATTCACGGCCAACCTAAATGTTTTAGCGCACCACCATCTCCTGAAACCGACGGTTGGTTTCATATTTGAATCAATCGGAATATCGGGAATAATGAGAATACATTTCGCAAGCCTCACGGAATTCATCCCGGTAGAAGTCTATTACCTGTCTTCTCTGTTATACCTCGCAGCATTTTATTGCTGGATAAGGATCGGCATCCTGTTTGCAAAAGACCCCGTCGACTATATCTTATTATCGCTCCCCGCGTATGGAATCTTCGTTACATCAATAGACGGGGGATTCTTCACATACATCACGGTCACCAGTATGGGCGCATTCCTGGCATACATCGTCTATTATCTGAAAAAGAACGACCTAAAAAAGATATTCCTGATCTATGTCGCCTCCCTGATACCCCTTGCTTTGATGTGTGTCTTATGGCAATTGTTCTTCAATCAAGAGTATTTTTCGATTGGAACGTCGGTGAATAACATCATGTATTCATCCGTCCTCCTGTTAGCCCTGCAAAAGAAAAACAGGATATTTGACGATGCCATCAAACAAAGCAACATAAAACAGTTAAAAACGCTCAGGGCATATGCCGCAAGGCAGGGGATCGCAGAGGAGAAAACAAACAGTTATCTGGGAATATACCTGGCCCTGGTCTTTTTAATAATCGCTTTGATTCCCCTGGGAATAGAGATTTATTCCAGCCTGGAGTATTACAAATTCATCCCGGAAAAAGAATGGAATGCGACGGCAAGCTCGGAAGGATTTGCGAACCTCGGCGAAGAACAGATAATATATCTGTTCAAGGAAAAGGGAATACTCCTGGAACCGGAGTATATCGGAGAAAGCTATGTTTTCGGAGTCTACAAAACAGAGGAAGACAGGACGTTCAGGGACATCAAAAAGACCGTAAATTCCATCGACTCCGGCCGGACAGAACACAAGCCAATAGACATAGTCACTGAAGGCGAGATGTGGGGGCTTATCGGCCACAATCAGACGATAATCATCGAATCAAAAGAGGCCGTCACGGATCAGGACGCAAGACTGATAGAAGAGCATCCGCTTGTGCTGGAGGCTGCCAGAAGGGGCAATAATTCGTTAAAAATAAAAATCGCCATCAAACACAATTACGCCGCATTAAGCGTTCTGAAGAGACTTACTGGGGGGCCGTATCTTATAATTGCGTATTTTACGACGGAGTGATTATACTGCAGAGCATTTTATACGAATAGATTTTAATCCAGTCTAATATATTATTATGACAGAAAATCTTCTTTGCACGATCATCGGCAATGGATGGATTGCTTTTGCCGTCATATTCCTTCTTTTGACATTGTACCAGATAATAAGGTACAAGCGCGAAACCGATCTCCTAGAAAAGGACATGATAGGAGACCGGATAAAATACCCGCTCATCGCCCTGGTTATTGCAATAGTATCCTCACCCCTGTGGGGATTGATCATCCAGGAGGGTTTATTACCTGTTGAATGCGATGGAACCGGCCAGGTCAACACGTCTGAACATGTGATAACAGAATTTTCCGATGGAGAGACCCGGATGAATATTTCATTCATGTTGGACGGGGGTTTTAATTCCGACGTACGCTTAGAGATACCAAGGAATGCGCGCATAACAAAAACCGTGCTTGAACTGGAGCATCCGCCTGAAGAGACCTGGACCGACGAGTTCTATGATCTGAATAAAACATATCTGCATGACAGCATAGACGTAAATGAAACGGAGCATTACGCATTCATAAACATCAGGAAACTCGTAGTAGACAGGGTTGTAACACTGGAAGGAACCAATGTCTTCGACGACGTGGTGATAAAGAGGGGCGGAACACTGGAGACCGGAAGCAGCAAAAGGCTGAATCTCATAGTGAGAGGAACTCTCTGGGTTGAGCCGGGCGCATCAATAAGCGCCGACGGAAAAAACGACGTCAAAGACCCGGATTATACTAAAAGAGGTACGAATACACTCTCCCAGGCATCCGGCGGAGGGGGCGGAGCATACGGCGGAGACGGGGGGAAAGGAGGGGATGACGGTTACCTTATAGGGGGTGAAGGGGCTTTGTCTTTCGGTTCGAAAACGGAACCGGGGGAGATCGGATTAACAGGCGCCCATGGAGGGGGAGCGCAGGGATATGACGGAAGCGGTCTCCCCGGGACAGGCGGCAGGGGAGGAGGAGCATTAAGGATAGATGCCAATAAAATAGTTTTAGAGGGAACGATTTCTTCAAACGGGGCCAACGGCGTGGACTCCTTGGAAAGCGAAGGAAGCGCGGGGGGAGGAGGCGGATCGGGAGGAAGCATAAGAATAATAGCGGGCACCTTTATCTTTAACGGGGAATTAAACGCAAATGGAGGGAAGGGGGGCGATAAACGCCAAAAAACAGAGTCGTCGATATCTAATGCCGGGGGCGGAGGCGGGGGAGGGGGCCGCATATCCATTACGTACGACAAGAAAAGCGGCGAAGGCACAGTATCTGCTAAAGGGGGTGAGGGGGGTAAAAGTGCGAAATCCTCAATGAGCGGACAGCCGGGCAAGGAGGGAACATTATACGGGGAGGCAAAGGAAATACAGGGCATGTCTTTGATTAACGTGAATATAACTTCTGTTGTAATACACCCGGATAATCTGGTTTCCTGGAAGAAATTTTATGCCAATGCCACGACGCCGCTTGGCAGTTCCGTCAAATTTGCAGTTCTGAATTCACTCGATAATACAACGCTATGCGAGATATCCCCCGAAGAAGCGCTCGAAGGCTACGACATAACAGAATGCGTAGGAAACGCGTGGGCTATTATCATACGCGCGGAGTTGATCACCTTAAGCTTCCAGAGAACTCCGCGTTTATACTACTGGAAAGTGGCATATGACACTCATATATTGGATCTTGAGATGGATATGGGCATAGATCAGATATCGGAGTACAGCAATCCTGCAGCGACTGGGAGAATTATCCTGTCGGATAATAACACCCGGCCGGGGATATCGGATGAAATAAGCAGGGTTTCCAGGGAATGCGGATGCAGAGGCTGCATGCCCTCCGAGGAGGGGTGTAATATAACCATAAGATTCCAAACAAAATCTTCGGGTTTTCTGATAGTTGAAAACCCGAGACTGGAATACATTATTCCTTAAACTTCGCATTTAGGGATAATGAAAGCAAAGAGCAGCCAGATGACGCCTGATACACTGAGCAGGGCCCCCAGATAATCGCTTATAACGGGTTCATACTTCAGCTCCACGATGCCGTTTCCATAAACGAGCATCATATAGGGCGACGCAGGGTATACCTCGGCCGGTTTTCCATTGACGTATGCTTTCCAGTTCGGGAAGTATGAGACCTTTATGTATAACGGCACGGGCTTTTCTCCGGGAACGGAAAACTTCATGTATTCTCCACTGCGCGAAATATCAAGAACATCGACTGTTTGACCGGGCTCTCCTATACCCCCGGGAAGTTTTGCCCGGGAACGTACAAGCACCCGGGAGATGTTTTCTGAGTCGAACCATTTCCAGACAGTATCGTCCCAGTTCTCATAAACGGTTTGCGGGGAATAATCAAGGACCTCGGCGATAGAAGAGTTCCCGACTTGGTATAATATAAAGGTCTGATTTTTGTAGCCTGCCGGGATATCCTTATAGCCTGCCTCCTTCAGGTTCCTTAAGGGATTCTCCCGGTATTTCAACTCGATTGTATCGTTGCCCTTAAAGGACAGAAGGCTGCTGCCGTCATGGACTACGACCTCCTTGCCTCCGGCATATGCCCTCCAATATCGGTAATCCGACGAGAGGAAAATGCGCGCATTATGGCCTGCCGCCAATTCAAAAGACACAGAGCCGGACTCGCACTTCTTATTTTGTATGCGGGTCGTTTCAGCGGTTCTATTGTCAAATAGAACGATTATGGAAGAATTATCAGAGGACAACGCACGCACGATATTTCCTTCCTCATAGTCGTTGCTTGGGACCAGCATGTCTGAAAGGGCTACGTCTCCCAGCATCCCATAATCTAATTCGGTGAAAGAAAGATTACTGCAAAGCACTTTATCGTACCAGCCGGTTTCATTGCTCATGAGAACGTAATTAATATCAAACAAATCAAGCTTCCCGGAAAGAGATCCGGATACGCCGTCATAGCCTGCATCCCCTATGCCGCACGACCTGAAGGCATATGGATCAAATTCGGAGATTATCTGGTTGATTGCGCATTTCTGCAGGCTGGAGTCTATGAAAAGGCCCCACGTTACCCAGTTACCCGTGTTCATGGGGACCATGTTATCCAGGGAATAGGGAGCGGGCGTCGTTCCTGCGAGCGCAACAGGCATGATCCTCCCTGAAACCTTTTCAAAGTGTATATCGATGTCTTTTGGTCCCCCGGGATCCACGGCATATGTTTTTAGGTCGCCGTAGGGGGGTATGTACGAGATGAACGACAGGGAGGATAAGCACAATATCAACCCGGCGGAGACAATGACAGGCGCTGCCAGAAGCGCGTTAAGGGCGTTCAACCGGGTCTTGAATACACTGATCAGACATACGGGCATCAGGAGAAGAACAGGCATAAAAAAACGGTAATAATGCAGGTTTATTCCAAGCTGGTTTCCTAAAAAGATAAACAGGACCATTATGCCCAGCGCGTTTACGACAGGCCTAAAATTATCGCTGCATCGGGCGACCGTGAAGAAAATAAATGCAAAGAGCATAAAGGAGATAGCAATAAAGGCAGTGACTGACTCGGTAGGCATCGACGTGAGAGAAGAGTATCCCAGCTTGTCCAGAAACGGGAGGGTCCAGAAGGCACACAATAAAAAGGAGAGCATTCCGTGTTTTACCAGGAACATGTTCTCTTTCTTTGAGGGTTTTTTTACGTAAAACGATGCGAGAAATATCAGGGCCGTGAGCGCAATGAAGATGTGTGTCAGGATGATCAATGCAAGAAGTATGCCGGGAACAACGTATTTTCCGGTCTTAAACGAATCTGCAAGTTTTCCGTAGTAGAAAAAAAGCAGGGGTATTGCGAGCATGTTGGTTACCAGGCCGGTCCCGAACGTGGAGAGAAAATTTCCTCCGATATATCTATCGGGGACGAACATGACGAACCACATGAGCAGCATGCATATGCCCGACTCAAAACCGTTTAATCCGAATTTCCTGCTGAAATAATAAAAAGAGGCCGGGGCGGCCAGTATCGATGCGCATACCACCAGCTTGAATCCTGTTTCCAGGCCGGCGAACATGCCCAGGATCGCAGACAGGTAATGGAAGAGAAAGGGATAGAACTGTCCCTGGGGGTATCCTGCAAATGCGAAAGGATTCCAACCGAACGCACGGGGAAACAGGTAATCCTTGATGTACCAGGAGGACAGATAATGACCCGGCATATCTCCAGAGTAGAGGTTGTTGTACTGGAAAAAAGGGAAGAGCAGCAGGATAACGGTGACGGCCTCTATCAATAGGAAAAAAGCCGCAGAGTTTCTGTTGAGAGTCATGTTGAGATCGATTCGGTGTTTTAGGAATATTTTCCTTTCAGGCTATTTATCTTTATAGTTAACAGGTCAAGGAACATCCGGATGGATTGTTTCAGCAGGTTCACGCTGGTCCTTTCTGAGTTCAACCAGACAACGGGTATTTCAATGATCTTATAACCCCTTTCTTTAGCTATCAGCAGGATTTCAGCATCAAAGCAGAATCCGTCGAGTGTCTGTCTTTTGAAAATGTCCTGCGCCGCATCCCTCCGGAAGGCCTTGAAGCCGCATTGCGTATCCTTTATCTTAAGCCCCAGGATTGTCCGGAGGAGTATATTGAAAGCCTTGCCCGAGGATTCCCTGTGAACGGGTTGGTGTAGGCGGATCTGCGAGGAGGGCATTGCCCTTGAGCCAATAACTAGATCGTATCCTTCTTCCAGGGAGGCCATCAATTTTTCCATCTCTTCTATGGGCGTTGACTGGTCGGCGTCCGTGTAAAGCACATATTCGCCCCGGGATGCCAAAACGCCTCTTCTGACGCTGTAGCCTTTGCCTTTGTTTTGTTCGTTGGTTAAGACCCTCGTGTGGCCGTCGTGCGTTAAAAGAAGCAGTAATCTTTCGAGGGGTTCTTTGCTTCCGTCGTCCACGAATATCAGTTCGTAGTCGGGATGGTTCTTTTGCAGGTATTCGGTGAGGGTTTTGTAGGCGACTATTACCCTGTTTCCCTCATTGTATACGGGTATTACCACGGATATCATCTGTTCACCGAAACAACCTGGTTCGGAAAGCCTTCAGGCTTGTATCATTTCAAGAAGACAAAAAAGGTCAGGAGGGTCCAGATAATAAGGAAAAGGACTATCAATCCAAAGGTCATTATGTCTTTTTTGCTTATGTCCTCTTTGAGTTTAAGGTTCATTTTGTTCAAACTTGCGGGTTTTCAACCCCTAAGTATTTATATATGGATTGATTAATAATTTATATTAATAGACATAAAAGGGGGATATTTAATAATTTATGGTCTATAATATATAAACGAATGAAGGACATAATAAGTTGTGTCAGTATAATATAAAAAAATCCGGTGAAAAAAATGAATAAAAAAATAATTAACCAAATATTGTCGAACAAAAAACAGGCTATTCTTTTAGCATTGGCTATTTTAATTGCCACACAGGTACCAATGGTCTTAGCACAGGGGACGGGAACGTCTACTGGAACAGGGATAACACTAGCAGGTCAAAAAATAAGCTGCGCTCTATGTAAAATCGCAAGCCTGGTATTCCTGGTAGTCGGTGCAGTAGCCGCTCTAGTCATAGTAATGGCCGGCCTTAGATGGACAACCTCAGGAGACGACCCCGGAGCAAGGCAAGCCGCAAAAACAACGATCATAAGCGCGTTTGTGGGGATAATAATTGTTGTAATAGCAGTTTACATTGTATCCATTGTAATAAATGGAATAATGGGAAGCATGGCATCTATTGACCCGTCAAAGTGGATGACAGGCAATTGCCCGTACTGTGAAACATCAACTCACATGATTTGAGGGCGTATAAACCCTTTTATTTCTTTTATTTTCTTATTTTTTTATTGACACTGCAGGGTTCGTATTCTTTGGATACTCACGGGATTTTTCCTGATGTTTTCTGACATAAACCCTGCTTGCACGAGCCGGCCGGATAAGGAGAAAAATCCGGAAATTGAGTGAAAACACCAAAAAAAATAAAAGGAAGCTTGAAAAATATGTCAGGCAGAAATAAGCCGTGTTTTTTCCGGCATGCTTAATCGCCGCGGATATTTATATCCGCTCGTGTTAATTTCTAAATATTACTTTTTTAATATAAGATGCCGTATAAGATCCCGTCGGATATCAGGTATGAGGAAAGACTTTTCGGGCCTCTTACTATCAAGCAGTCAGTTTACGCCCTGATAACGACGATACTGATAATCTTTCTCCTGTTCTTCGCAAATCTGGATTTCATAATACAGATAATCCTGGTCATGATAGTGGGCGTCTTGGGAATCGGTTTTATAATGTTCAACCTGGATACCTACCTTGTCAATTACATCTTTTTCATGAAGGAAAAGAAGGAAAGCTCCTGGATCTCTCCTGCCGCAAGAAAGCTAATGGAGATAAAATCCATCCGCGCAGACGCCGTATTCCTGAAGGACGGCCGGGTGCTTGGAGTAGTAAAAGTAAAGCCTATCAACTTCGGGGTCCTGGGGAAGGAAGACCAGGACACGGTCATTTACGGATTCCTGGAATTCATAAACTCGCTGAACTTCCCATGCCAGATAGTCATGCGTTCCGTCAACCTGGATTTGAGCGACTATCTCTCGGCCTTGAAGAGACGCATAGTCCAGAGGGACGACAAAATGTCCCTTGCGTACTACGAGCACTTCTCCGAGTACATGTACGACTACATCAAGACGAATAAGATAAACGACCGATTGTTCTATATCATAGTCCCGGCCAAGAGGTTCGGAGACGAGACAAAGACCATACTGAATCTGGAGGACCGCTGCAGGGCGGTGATAGAAACCCTGTCCCTATCTGGCATAATCGCAGACAGGCTGGGTAACAAGCAGTTACTGAACATGTATGCCTCGTATTTCACGGAAAGTTTCAAACTCGACGAAGAATTCATCTCACCGATCACCATGTACAGACGGATGTGGTCTGAGGCGCCCAAGCAGTATTATCACGTGAAGGAGGACATGTAGATGGCGTCATCAAAAACGTCATTTCTACCCGAGAGTATCTCGACCATGCTCTTCGGGAAGAAAAAGAAGAAGCCTCAGGGTAAACCAGGAGAGCCGGGTGAAGCCGGAGCGTCCGGCGAGGGAACCGGTTCTGATGAAGGGGATAACGCCGGAAACTATGTGGATTACGAAGACAAGCTTATCGAATATCTGACTTCTCCATCAACCATCATAAAGCATACGGATGATATCCAGATAGACAAGTTCCACAGGATTATTGCCGCCATCAACTATCCGCGTCTTGTAGAACCCGGCTGGCTTACAAGGCTCATCGAGATGAACCTGGACTTCGACCTGTCCATACACATCGCCCCGTATTCCATTGAATCGACTGTGAAACTTCTGGAAAACGAGATAAAGAAGCAGAAGACGGACCTTTATGCCCTAAAAGCCGAGGGTAAATTAGTCCCCCAGGCGCTTGTCCAGAAACACGACGACACAAAAGCCCTGCTTGAAGCCATCCAGAACGGAACAGAAAAGATGTTCACCATGAGCCTGTACATCGATTCGAAGGCGCATGACAAAAAGGACCTTGAAAAAGTATCCAGTTTGATAAAGTCCAAGATGAGTTCCATAATGGTCACGCCGAAGGTTCCTTCGTTCCAGATGTACAAGGCGCTAAGATCCGTTCTGCCGATCCAGATGGATGAATTGGGCATCACAAGAGAGATAACATCGTCGGCTGCTTCCGCCTGCTTCCCTTTCGCGATAACGTCTCTCGAGCACCACGCAACCGGCATACTTTTAGGATTCAACCAGGTAAACAGCATACCTATCATCATCGACATGTTCGAGTTGTCGAATCCCAACATACTGGTTCTGGGAACGTCCGGGGGAGGGAAATCGTATACCATCAAGCTGCTCCTCATGAGAGAGTACCTTGAAGGAGTGGACATCAACATCATCGACCCCCAAGCAGAGTACACGGACCTCGCAATTACCTTCAAAGGCAAGACCATCAGGATATCCCCCGACTCGGACAGCATAATCAACCCACTGGACCTCATGGGCCAGCCGCTGGAAGAAAAGAAGCTATCGCTCCTGGCGTTCTTCAGAGTCCTCCTCGGAGAATTGAACGAAGGACAGAGAGCCATCCTTGACGACGCCATAGACAGCACATACGAGGACATGGGCATAACCAAAGACCCGAAGACCTGGGCCAGGAAACCTCCGATGCTTGAGAATTTGTATGACCACATAATGCCGCTCACAAGGTCTGAAAAAGACATTATCTACAAGCCTGCAATGGCAATCGTGAACAGGCTTAAAGGATATGTAAGCGGGCCCATGAAGTTTTTGAACCAGCAGACAAAGATCGAACTGGATAACAGAGTCATAACCTTCGACGTAAAGGACATACCCGACGTAGGAAAAGGGCCTATAATGTTCCTCATCCTGGAATACGTCTATAACCAGATGAAGAAGAGCAGGAAGAGAAAGATGCTGGTCATCGACGAAGCCTGGAGCATATTCTCCGCGGGAGAAGAAGGTGAATACATCCTGAGGCTGGTTAAGACCTGCAGAAAATTCAACCTCTCTTTGACGATGATAACGCAGGACGTAGAAGACGTCCTCACGTCGAGAGCCGGCCGTGCCGTCATGACGAACACAGCAACAAAGATACTCCTGAAGCAGGACACGACGGTAATCGATGCCATAAGCGAGAAATTCAAGCTAAACGAAGCGGAGACCCGGTTTCTTAGAATAGCGACCGTCGGGAGCGCCCTGCTTATAGCGGAGAACCTGCGTGTGCCCATACACATACAGTCTTCGCCGGACGAGCACAAGATACTCACAACGAAACCGGACGAATTGATCGCCATGACCAAGAAGAGAGGTCCTGGAATAAGCAGGGAGATGAAGCCGGAACTGGATATAATGGATGTGGTCCAGAACAAGACGAAACTGACCAACGAGCAGATTGATTCGCTGGAAGACATCGGCTTTACGGAAGCGCGCGTGGAATCGTTTGAGGGGACCAGCGAATTGTATATCGTGAAGAACGAGACCGACGACACCGACGAACACTTCGTCACCCAGCATCTATTATTGGAGGAGGTCAAGAAGTACACTGAGAAGGTCTTGATACACTACACAAAGCTTCCCGACGTAACGTTTGAAACAGCCGACGGAAAGCTTGTCGCAGTAGAGGTTATAGCAGACGTTTCCCTGAAGGCCAACATAGAAGCAATGGAGGCAAAGCTTCCGATATTGAAAAAATACAATGACTACTTCTATGTAGTAAAGGACCCTGCTTTGAGGAAATACGAAAGCTTCGGGGAGATCCTGACAAAGAGCCAGGCTCCGATGAAGATAAAATCCTATTTCGGATCCGCCGGCGACCAGCAGGACAGCAGTGAGACACAGACCAAGAGTTAACATCCGTCTAATAACGCCGGTTTATTCCCTGCAAAAACCTAATAAAAACATCAGACATGGATGATGATTTCGACCAATTCTGGAATGAGCTGGAGAAGGAGAAGCTCTTGGGAATAGATCCTGAAACGCTTAAAAAGGTCCTGGCAAAGCTTCTGAAAGAATCTTCCCTGGAATTAAAGAGCGTTTCCGAGGCCGAACAGAAAAGCCTTATCTCGTCTGCGGCAGAGTCCCCGGGAGACCTTGTAGTAATATCGACGGACAAGCTGGGAAAAGAGGTAAAGAGCCTTGTCAGGATAGAGAAGGGCAGCACGGCGATAGAAAAAGACGACATAGAGGACCTTTATTCCGACATGATAGATTCCGGTTCGCTGAATGCCTTATTCCTCACAAATTCTTATTACACTAAAGAGGCTAAAGAATTCGCCCAGGGAACGCCCCTGCGACTCGTAGACCGAAAAGAGCTATCAGACATAGTATACGAAATAGAATCCGTGACTCTACAGAGGGCATTCGTCTCGGAGATAGGCGACCAGTATGTCACCAATTATTTCCGCGTCAAGCTGAAGAACAAGCTGACGAACATCATACTGAAGCTGAAAGACACCATAAACGAAATAGACAGGAGATACATGCCCATCGGTTTCTTTACCGTGAAAAAAATCCAGGAAACGGTGGAGAAACGAGAACACGCATACATTGATCTCACCAGCGGAGAACTCTATTACATAGACGAAGGAAAGCTCATGAAGTCGGACGTCGTGAAAAAGATCCTCGAGCTCCCTCTTGACGCGAAAAAGACCATGCTGGAACTGATGGAACAGGGAGCACTCCCCCTGGACCACATGGGCGGCAAATCACTTGACATACTTGCAAAAAAAGGCCTGGTAATGGTTTACGATCAGAAAAAAACAGGCGGGCTCATAAAAGAGTTCTTTTCTATCTTCTCTTTCATAGTAGCAGAGGTGACCGAACCCCTTATCAGGCGGGGCGAGATGGGGCCGGGAATGACTACCACAACAAACAAATTCGTTTCCCCGCAGATCAAAGTCCCGCCATTCGATCATCCCTACAACCTTGAGTATTTCATGGAGGTAACGAGTGCTTCCGAAACTTATGAACCGGACCAGCTAAGATACAAACCGGAAGAAGTCGCAGACGTCCTTTCAAAGATGACCGGCGGAGAGGTCAAATACAACTACAACGTATACTTCCCGTATTACCTGTGCAAATACTCCGGACCCCAGGGCGTAAAATATGAAAGGATCTCGTCGCCCAAATTCAAGGACTTCTTCCCCAAGGCGAGCGAATACAACACGTTCTACCACATAATCGACAAGTTCCCTGACCTGCCTTACCTGATACTTGCGTTCCTCTACATAGGATACGTCAGCTACAGCAGGACAGAACTGGCAAAACTGACACACATCTTTTCATCCACCCTGTTATACGTAGCGCTGGCTCTCGCCGTCGGGATAGTCCTGAAAGGAATCTTCAGAACGCAGCGTACAACGCCTTTCTATGCGACGCAGGACTACGGGATAAAGGTCTTTAGATACGGATTCCCCTCACTACACAGTTTGGCATCCTGCGGAGCAGTATCCTTCTGCTATTTCATAAACCCCCTCGGACCGCTCCTCTCGGTCCTGATGATACCAATAGCCATAACATACATATACTCAAGACTGAGGATAGGCGCCCACAGCAAAACAGACGTAGTAGGAGGAGCAATAATCGGCTTCTTCGTAGGGGTTATAGCAGGCGTCCTGATACTAGGAACAAAGCTTCCGGACATGCTGGAAATGGTCCTGTCCTTCCTCATGATCGCAGGATTGGTAGGCTCGATCCTTGCACGGCTTAAATATATGCACTAACCAGTTCTCTTATAATGGACGAATTTTCCAGAAAGGCATTCGAAGGCAGAATAGTAGAAGCCATCACAGAAGCCGGCCTTGAGGATATCCCGGTAATGTCGGACATAGCAGCGGCCCTCGCCGAAAAAAACGAGCAGGAATCGAGAAGCAGGGCCATCCTGATATACAAAAAGATCGTCTATATGACGCCCGATAACTCTCCTGCCCACAACAATCTGGCGCTTCTACTGCAAAAAGAGGGAAAATACGACGACGCAGAAAAAGAGTACATGATAGCTGCGAACCTGGATCCAAACAATGCAGACATCCACTTTAACCTTGCAGCCCTGCTCCAGGAGCAGATAAGATACTACGACGCAGAAGAGGAGTACAAGAAGGCGTTGATCCTCGATCCGGGGCATGCCGACGCGCATTATAACCTTGCGACTCTCATGCATGAGCAGATACGCTACGAGGATGCCGAATCGGAATACAAAAAGACTCTTGAATTGGATCCGGATTCCGGGGATGCATATTACAACCTGGGCCTGCTACTGCAAAAGCTTAAGAGGTTCGAAGAGGCCGAGGACTTATATCGCAAGGCATTGAATGCAGACGCCGGGATGTCCGCCGCGCACAACAACCTGGGGCTGCTCCTCCAGAACAAGAAAAAGTACGGGGAAGCAGAAAAAGAATACAGAACTGCGTTGAAATTAGACCCCTCGATGGCAGACTACCACTACAACCTGGGCACCCTGCTGCATGCGCAGGACCGCTACCAGGACGCGGAGAAGGAATATAGAACGGCGATTGGTCTGCATGTCAGCCATATAGAAGCTCATACCAACCTGGGGGTAGTCCTCCAGCAGCAGAAGAAATACGGGGAGGCAGAAGAGGAATACAGAAAAGCGATCAGTATCTACCCGGAAGACAAGGAGGCTGAAGAGGACTTAAGGATACTGCTCGCGGAAAAAGAGAGGGAAAGACAGAGGACAATATGAAAAAACAGCTTAATTCTGCGGACATACATTTCCTGGCATCGGAGCTGAACGCCATGCTCTCGTCTACAAGGATAGACAAAGCATATCAACTGGGTGAAAAGGAATTAAAACTAAAGATCTATGCGCCCGGGGCAGGGTCCCTGGACTTGATCCTTGCACCGGATTACCTATGCATCAGCCGCTTTCCAAGGAAGGCACCTGAGACTCCTTCTTCGTTTGCGATGCAGCTGCGCAAGCATCTTGGCGGCGCATACATTAGGGAGATAAGGCAGCATGGATTCGACCGCATCATAGAGATAATCCTCGAAAGAGAGGGAAAAAAGTACACATTGTTATCGGAGCTCTTCAGCAGGGGGAATATCATGCTCTGCAACGAGGAGGGAAATATCCTTGGACTGATGGAGTGGCAGAAATGGAAGGACAGAAAGCTCGGGGTAGGCCAGAAATATGAGTATCCGCCGGACGCAAAGGACCCTTTTGGATTAGATTTTCCCGCGCTGCGAAACATCGTTTCCGCCTCCGGGAAAAAACTTGTTTCAGTCCTCGCTACCGATGCGGGCCTGGGCGGGACCTACGCCGAAGAGGTATGCAGGCTCTGCGGGATGGACAAAGACCGGTCCGCAAAGGACTTGTCCAACAGTGAAATGGACGCATTGTTTGATTCCTTTTCCGCAGTCAGGGAGAAGATACAAAACGGCCCGCCTCAGCCGGTTATTGTGTACGCTGAGGGAAAACATCTGGACGTAGCCCCGCTGGAACTGGAGATATTCGCGGAATACGAAAAGAAGGCGTTTCCCTCATTCAATGAAGCAGTCGACGAATATTTCAGCAAAGAGGAATTCTCAGGCGAGCAGGACGAGAAGGAGAAAAAATACCGTAAAGAGCTGGCAAAACTGGAAGACATAGAATCCAAGCAGAAAGGACTAATGGAAAGATTCGAAAAGGAGGGTGTGGATTTTCAAGTAGTAGGCGACCAGATATACCAGAAATACTCGGCTGTCGAACAGATAATAAACATCGTCAAAGACGCCCGTGGCAAGGGATTTTCATGGGAGGACATCTCGGGAAAACTGTCCGGCAAAGAGGTCGGCGGCTTGAAGATAGACCGCGTGAGTAACGAAGGCTTTGCTTTTCTTATAGTTAAAAAACGATCCGGATAACAACAAGATTTTAATCTCCCGTCTAGTATATTAAACACCATGTATGACGCAATTATCATAGGGGGAGGGCCCGGAGGCATGACTGCAGCAATATACGCGGCAAAGAGAGAGATGAAGACGCTCCTCATAGAGAAAGGCCCGTTCGGCGGATACATGCTCCTAACAAACAAGATAGAGAACTACCCCGGATTCCTCAAGATATCGGGAAGCGAATTATCCGAAAAAATGGAGGAACAGGTAAGACGCGTCAATGCAGAAATAGTCAACGCAGAGGCGACGAAACTGCACCTTGAAGGGAACGTAAAGAAGGTGGAAACCTCCGAGGGCACATACGAAGGAAAAGCAATAATACTCGCGGTGGGCGGCGGACACAAGAAACTGGAGGTAAAAGGAGAAAAGGAATACACCGGGAGAGGCGTAAGCTACTGCTCCACATGCGATGCGCCGTTCTACAAAGGAAGGACCGTCGCAATAGTCGGCGGCGGGAACTCTGCGATATCAGACGCATTATACTTGAGCGACGTTGCAAAAAAGGTCTACCTCATACACAGGAGAGAAGCCCTCCGGGCGGAAGAGTCAAGACAGGCGGAATTGCGCAAAAGAGGAGTCGAGATACTCCTCAACACGGGAATCGACGAGATATTCGGCGACAAACTGGTTAACGCCATACAGATAAGGGATCTGGCGGGCAACCAGGTTAAAAGACTGTCCGTAGACGGGGTCTTCATATCCATCGGGACAGTGCCCCATTCCGAGCTGGCAAAGGACGCAGGCGTAAAACTGGACGACAAGAATTACATAAAGGTCGACAGGAACCAGGAGACGAACGTCGAAGGCGTGTTTGCCGCAGGAGACGTAACTGGAGGAGTCCTGCAGATATCCACCGCAGTCGGGGAAGGATGCATAGCGGCCCTGAGTGCATACAAATATGTTAAGAAGCCCTACTGGGGAACAGAATGAATCATAAGACGGCACTTGCCTGCCTGTGTCTCGCAACATTCTTCTTTTCAATGTGCGCCGACGTAGAAGAGGGGGTAAAAGGCGCAGAAACGGCGGCAAAGGATGTGACCCTAAAAGACATAATGAGCAATCCATCCGCATACGCAGGCAGGACGGTATCGATAAAAGGAGTATGCAGTTTCGCTTACCAGGGCTTGTCCCCATGCGGCAAAAAGATAAGCGAAAAGATGAGTCTGTTAACAGGGGAACCGATGAGTTCGGGACTGGGACTGGACATAGCAGATAAAACAAACGTCCACATGTGCATATTCAGAAGCACCATCCCCTCCCCTTACCCCATACAGACGGATATTGTCGCAGAAGTAAAAGTAATAGACGGATATCCCTATCTCACTAATGTAATAAGCAAGGCAGTACACGACCCATACGTCAAAGAATAAGCATACAATATCCCGGACAGACTGAAGCATTCTATTAGTAATCTATTGCGGCAACGATCAATACCCACAGATAAAAATAAGACAGAAAAAGATCCGGGATCAGAACAGGTTGCTGTTCTTCCAGTTCCTGTTGGATTGAGGACTTCCCCTGACCTTCCTTGAGGTCTTGGCAAAGACCCACACGGGGGCTCTTTTCCGCTTGTTGTCCTCCTTTACGAGTATTGCCTTCTTGCCTGATGTTTTGTTTCTGGCCATGTTATCACCGAATATCGAATATGTAGTAATAATAGACTGGGGAAATATAAGGCAGAATCCAGGGAAAGATGCGCTTATACGGCTGCCGGAATGGAAAGGAGGCTGGTCCTCATCTTGTTTATGATGTCTTTGCCGCCTATGAATGAGTTCTCCAGCACGTCCACTATGGTCTCGGCCGTCACTATCCTTATCTTGCCTTCATACCGTTTCTCCAGCATTATATCATTCTCATTGCTCTTGGGGATAATGACTGTCTTTATCCCGGCTTCAATCGCAGCTTCAACCTTAGGAGTAACGCCGCCGACCGGGAGGACTTCTCCGCGCACCGTCAGGGAACCGGTCATAGCCACGCTCTGATCGATTGGAACGTTCTTCAAAGCCGAAATAACCGCTACAGCCACGCTTACGCTGGCAGAGTCCCCTTCCACGCCCTCGTATGTCTGCAGGAACTGGACGAAAATATCATACTTTTCTTTTATGTCCTCGCCGTAGGCCTTCATTATGACCGCGGAAACGTTCAATACGGCCTCTTTTGCGATGTCTCCAAGCTTTCCGGTGGCTATTATCTGGGACTTTTCCCCGCCGACCGCAACCTCTGCTTCTATCGGCAGAACCGTTCCGGCATCTCCCCGGACTGCAAGACCGTTCACCCGGCCGACCTTCTGGCCTTCCGTGATCAGGACATTATATTCCTTTCTTCTAACAGTATATATGTCGCCCATCTGCTGCTCAAGAGTCCTTGCGGAGCGCTTTCCGTCAACGACGTCGTCCCTGGAGACATATTTATGCTTTTTCTCTGATCCGATGTCTCCGGCAGCACGTATCAGGCCGCCGAGGTCTCTGAATTTGAGCGTCAGCTTGTTTTTCATCCCGGCGCGCCTTTTTGCTTCCAGTATTATCTCTTCGCACGCGCCTTTCGTGAAGTGGGAAATCTTTCCGTCTCTTTCGACTTCCTGTGCGACGAACTGCACTATCTTCTTGCGGTTATGGTCGGTATCCTCCATGAGGTCTTCCATGTAAATCTCATAACCGTAACCCCTTATCCTGGAACGCAGCGCAGGATGCATGTGCTCCATGACGTTATAGTTGCCCGCGGCAACCAGTATGAATTCACAGGGAACGGGATCGGTCATGACCATCGCTCCGGAACTCATCTCGCTCCTGCCGGTTATGGGCAGCTGCTTTTCCTGCAACGCAGTCAAAAGATCCTGCTGGGATTTCCCAAGAGTTCCTATCTCGTCAATGAATAGAACGCCTTTATTGGTTTTGTGTATCAATCCGGAAACCACCCTCAAATGCGCCGGGGTTCCCAGCCCTCCGCTCTGCAATGGGTCGTGCTTTATGTCTCCGAGAAGTGCCCCTGCATGGGCACCTGTCCCGTCGAAGAACGGTGCAAGCTTCTTGGAGGAGTTGTCCACTATGAGCCTTGGAACGTTCGATTTGTTCCCTCCCATCATCATGCCCCTGAAATTCATGCCCGAGAAAAGCAGGAACATAGCCCCAAGGCCCATTATCAAAACAAATGGCATCGCATCTACCGGGGTCTTTTCGTCGTGAAAATACATCTTCCCCAGAAGGATGCCCGCATAAACCAGCATAGGCAGAATCAGAAATACGGCGATTATCAGGCCGGTATTAGGCTTCTTTGAATTCTCCTCGGAGGCTTCCTTGTCCCGGCTGGCCTTGACTATCTTTGCCCCCTCACCTGCAGGAACGGTACGGATCTTCGGATTATTCTCGTCTTCGTAATTCGGATATGCGAGTATGTCAACAAGCTCGCTCGGAGGAAGCAATTCCGTCATGGCGTTTGCCAGCATAGACTTGCCCGTCCCGGGCTCACCTATGAGTAGAACGTTCCTGCGCTGCTTCGCAGCTTTCTTTATCACTTCGACCGCTTTGTCCTGGCCGATCACCTGGTCCACAAGCTTCTGCGGAACTTCCAGTTCGTCGGTATGCTCAAAGTCGTCCCATGAACGCATATCCTTCAGGCTCTTCTTCGCAGGCTTAGGCGCTTCCCGGTTCCCCGCAGGGGGTGATACTCTTATCCCGTCTTCCATCATCGAAAATTTGATTATGCAAAAAGGCTACGCCGACAGATCACAGTAGGCGTTAGAATTTTTTTATTAGAAAGTATTGATCCACTTGCGAAATACACAATATTTATAACGAATCTCGACCTTAAATATACGCATCTAAACGCTTCCTCAGCCCACGGACCAGGTCACTTCCACTGCGTCGGTCCTGTATTTCTGCCGGACAAGGGTATCCTCTATATTCTGACGCACGCCGGCCTCATGCATGAGCGCCCCAAGTACTGCTATCATGACCCCGTTGTCGCTGCAATAACCTTTAGGGACGCCGAAATTTGCCCCGTGCTCCCTGCACATCTCTTCGACCATCGCCTGCAGGCGGGAATTATTAGCGACCCCGCCGGTCAAAAGAACCTCCTTTGCCTTCAGATGGGCAATAGCCCGCTCCGTGACCTCGGTAAGCATGGAAAAGCTGGTCTCCTGAAGCGAAAAACAAACATCCTCAAGCGTATGTTCTTTGGAGTTATAAGCATTGACCGCCGCAGTCAGTATCCCCGAAAAAGACAGATCCGTTCCCTTGACGGCATAGGGAAGCTCGATATAATTTTTCCCCTCCCTTGCAAGCGCCTCTATCTTAGGACCCGCAGGATGAGCAAGACCGGTCTCCCTCCCGAATTTGTCCAGCATGTTCCCTGCACCCACATCAAGGGTCTCGCCGAATATCTTATAACGCTGCTCGCGCAGCATCAATACCTGGGTATTCCCGCCCGAGGCATACAAGACCAGGGGGTCTTTGAGCCCGCAAAATACGCGACCGATCTCTATGTGCGCAACGCAGTGATTCACGCCCAGAATAGGGATATGGTGATGCATTGAAAGCGCCCTTGCGCCGGTGGCAACGGTCCTAAGACACGGCCCGAGACCGGGACCCTGCGAAAAGGACAAAAGACCGATATCCCCAAAGTCTACGTCCGCATCCGACAAAGCCGATGAAACAGCTTCGCCGAATACGTCCCCCATGTACTGGGCCGCCTCCCTGGGGTGTATCCCCGCCTTCGGAACATACGTCCTGCGTACGTCTGCCAGCACCTTCTTTTTGGATTCCACGACGCCGATACCAAGCGTATGCGCCGTCCCCTCGATCCCAAGAGTTAACATAACAGTCTCCCAAAGTCCCCCGGTAATAGATACGGATTCATGCTTAATGTTTTAAGATAAGATGCCATTATAATCCTAATACGAAAAATGACGAAACCCACCACCACTCCATCGGGCATACTCTCGGGAACAAAAGTGATAGTAGGCGACAATGACCTGCGATCGTTCCTCAAGGACAGAGGCTTCGGCGAAGAATCCGGAAAACGCCACGAGCTGTCGCTGATAGAGGCAATGTTCCTGGTCGAGACCGGCAAGATGGACGTCGTGGACGGCAAAAGGGCCCTCGCATTCGACGAACTAATAAGAGCGGGAAACAAGGTTGAAAAGAACTTCTACGCCAAATACCGCGTCTACTCAGATCTTAGAGGCCGCGGCCTGCTCGTAAGAACGGGCCTGAAATTCGGCGCAGACTTCAGAGTATATGAAAGAGGGGGACAGGTGAAGACCTCGCACTCCAAGTATCTCGTGAATGTGATCCCTGAAGAATACACATGCGCCTTCCCGCAGATGGCAGGACTCGTGCGCGCATGCCAGACGGTGAACAAAGCGCTGATATACGCAGTTATCGACGAAGAAGGGGATATAACGTACTATCAGATAGACCGCGTGAAGATGTAATTAGCAGAAGAACTAATCACATATCCGTCAACTTGTCTGAGCAAAAATTATGACACAAAGTTTCAAAGATGGAGTGCGCCCCTTAAAGTGGACAGGTAGTTAAGTTTTTGTAGGGGAAAATAATTTTAAGGGGTGCATAAATGGAGTCACGTAGGAGGTTCACTCGGGACTTTAAATTGAAGGTTTTAAGTGAACT
>JBAQYF010000006.1:0-71060 GCA_049299895.1 Candidatus Altarchaeia archaeon | reverse complement strand
ATGTCGTGGGGATAATGCTCGTTGTTCTGGTACTGTTGCTTCGTGTGGTTGTTCCGGTTCGGGTACTTCTTATAGTTGTCTGAGTTGTGCCGATACTTTCGGGGCGTGTGGAGAAGCTACTTGTAGTAGTTATGCTTGTGGTAATTCAGCGTATGCAACGGGAACCGATTGCGGAAGTGTCTGTGAGTCCTGTAATGGTGCGGGCGCGTGTATAGATACTGCCAGCGGGGGCGATTATCAGAACGAGTGCCCCGGGTCGTATGGTACTTGTGCCGGTGCCAGTTGTAATGGTGCGGGTGCTTGTGGTTATTTGGCTGCGGGTAAGCAGGGTTGTGGTACTTGTCAGGGTTGTAGTGGTTCTGGTTTTGCTTGTGCTCAGGTTGCTTCGGGGTCGGATACGTATGGTGAGTGTCCCGGGTCTTTTGGCGCTTGCGCCGGTGCGAATTGTAATGGTGCGAGCGCTTGCCAGTATCTTTCTGCGGGTAAGCAGGGTTGTGGTACTTGTCAGGGTTGTAGTGGTTCTTCTTTTGGTTGTTCTTATGTTGCGGCTGATGCGGATACTTATGGTGATTGTGCCGGTAACTGTGATGAGTGTAATGGTGCAGGGGCATGTCGTGGGGATAATGCTCGTTGTTCCGGGACTGTTGCTTCGTGTGGTTGTTCCGGTTCTAGTACTTCTTATAGCTGTCAGACTTGTCCCGATACATTTGGCGCTTGCGGGGATGCTACTTGTAGCAGTTATGCTTGTGGTAATTCGGCGTATGCAACGGGAACAGATT
The DNA here is from genome assembly GCA_049299895.1 of Candidatus Altarchaeia archaeon. Lineage (GTDB taxonomy): Archaea > Altiarchaeota > Altiarchaeia > IMC4 > QMZM01 > CAIYYO01. The sequence goes on along the minus strand of JBAQYF010000006.1, from coordinate 70,281 downwards.
GCGGGAGTGTCTGCCAGTCCTGTAATGGCGTTGGAAACTGCGTTAACACTGCCAGCGGAAGCGATTATCAGAACGAGTGTGCTGCTTCTTGGAATGGTTGTTCCGGAAGCTGCGTTAAGACCGGTCCGAATGGTAATTGTAATGGTGCGGGCGCTTGTAACTCCGGCGGGGGATCCGCTGTTGTTGCGGCGGCGAATATCTGCAGCGGCGGGAGTGAGGTGGCCGGGGTATGTAATGCAGCATACGGCTGTACCAACGCGCAAAACACCGACAATGCGTACGGTAACGGCGGCACGCCTTACTGGACCCAGGGCTACTGCGACGGCGGCGGAAGCTGTGATCGTTCCGGGTCAACTCTCGGGGACGGGGACGGGGGCAGCGCTGCATGCCAGTGTATAAAGGCGGCCTCGGGTTATTGGGGTATCGGTGGGGAGGTTGCGGGAACAACTTGCTGTAGCGACGATGCGGGCGAGAATAAGAGGACAAGGGTCTGCTCTTCGGGGTGCACGACTGACGGGGCTGATGATGCATGCTGTGATTCTTCCACGGACTGCGTTTATTCCAGCGCGTGTTATGCGAATGCTGCCTTATACAGCAATTGGAAGTGTAACGGCGGTTCATGGACTACGACCACGACAATCGTCGTTACTCCTACCACCAATGCGCCTGATTGTTCGAGGTCGGTGAGTACTGGTAATAGCAACCATGGAAGCTGCCCGAGTTCGTGCGATCTTGATTTCTATAGCTGCAACAACGGGGTATGCTGCAATATGATGATGGAGTGCGGATACGGCACAAAATGCTGGGGCGACAAGAAGTCTAGGAAGTATACCGGAGCATGCGGGGCTAATACCTATCAGATCTGTTGGATGGAAGAGTGGTATGCTGATAAATGTATGCCGTGCACGAGCGACTCTCAGTGTAACCCTAGCGGGGGCATATCGTGCCAGAACGGATACTGCTGCGATCCTGCCGGTTGCGGTTATAATTGCGGATGCTATAAAACCGGGAATATCGTATTGAAATCTGACGGTCATTATTACAGGTGTAATATGGAAGTATGGGACTTGTACCTGTGATCCGGGGGATTCTTGCCCGGTTTAGTCGCATTTGATTCTTTATTTTCTTGTTTTTTCCCCTGGAAAGTGCGTCCTGTACGGATATTTTGCGTATTTATACTTGATTGGGGGATTATTTAATTACCCTTTTTTTTATGGGTCTTTGGTTATGGATGTATTTGAGAGTGGGCCTGTTCCCGCGGTGTCAGCCGTTGCATCGCAGGAGGCTTTGGAAGCGAAGATAGGCACTTCTTTTTGGAGGGACATACTATATGAGATAATCAATACCCTGGATCCCTGGGACATCGACATATCCCTTCTTGCAAGCCGTTATTCTACCCGGGTGTCAGAAATGGAGGAGATGAATTTTCGCATCCCCGCAAACGTCGTTATCGTAAGCAGCGTTCTTCTCCGGATGAAGGCGCAGTTCGTGGGCTTTGCAGGAGGAGAACAGACGTTTTCTACCGAGGACTTTATGGACGATTCGGACCCTTCATTGGACGGCATCGATTCGCAGGATTCCAGCATGGGCAGCCTGATAGGTGCGGGCAATGGAGGGAACGTAGGCGGAGCTTTGGATATTCTTGTGAAGCCTAACAGAGTCCTAAAAAGACGCATAACTGCTCTGGAGCTTATAGCCGCGATCCAGGAGGTCCTGGAGGATAAGGCTATCAAGAGCAGGCTGCCTGAAAGACCCGTGGAAAGAAACCTTGTAATAGCCATGCGTACTGAGATAAAGTTCCTGATAGAAGAAACATACGAGCGGGTGATTTTGATACTTGCAAGCAGGGATTCGGTTATGTTCTCGGAACTTGTGCAGAGCCGGGAAGAGATTGTTTCGACGCTCATTTCGCTGCTGCATCTTTCCAACAACCAGAGGCTTAAGCTGCGCCAGGAGAAGCTTTTTGATGAGATATACATCTATCATTGAATACCTAAACTATAAATAGTAGTAACTCCTATTTCTAATCAAAGTATAATTTCACATCTAAAATGAATTGCAATAATCGGCGGGGTCAGTCAGGAGTGGATATGGTGATGACATATGGCTGGATTTTTGTCGTGGGCATCGGTGCGGTGATACTCATGTCCCAGATGGGGCTATTCATGCCTGCTCCCGTTGAAAAGACGAAGTATGGATTCTCGCAATTGATGCCTGTCGACTGGGGGGTCTATATGGATTCCAACCAGGTAGTCTCCAGGGTGGAGAACTGGGCGGGCGACAAGGTACAGATAATAGGGATGCACGTGGCGTTAGACGAAGTGTCATGCGACAGCGCAGGTACTGTTCTTATGGAACCCGGGCGAAGCGCTATAATAATAATGACTTGCTCCGATTCGCCGTCGCTTTCCGATAAATTCGTAAGAGGAAGCGGCTATATCGCCGAAGTGACGATAAGCTATATAGATGTTGCCTCCGGGGCAGCGTATGTAAGCAAGGGAACCGTCAGGGGGCCAGTGGAAGAAGGCAGCGTGACAACAACAACGATTCCGCCGCAAGCGGACCTGACGATAGATGACCTATACGTTGACGTCGGAGGGGTCAAAGTAAGACCTACAACTCCCCCGGCAAGCAACCCATCCGGGCCGATAAAATACGTGATAAGCAACCCGGGGGATAACGTTGCAGGGCAGAGTCATTCATCCATATCCGTTAACGGTGTTACAACCAATCCTACGGTCGTGTCTATCGGTAACGGTACAGGTCCGCGCGTAGAATCATCCGGCCAGAACTACCCGGTTCCGTGCCCCGGCGAGGGTTTCACTGTTAGTGTCTGCGTAGACTCCGACGGGGAAGTAAGCGAGCTTAACGAGGAAAACAACTGCATCAGCGCCGAATGGAAATGCGCATTAATCGACAATCCCCCCGTCGTGGAACTGATATCTCCCTGTGACTGCTGCGATGAAGGCGGAAATTTCGTAGGATGCCCGTAATGGAAACCGGATAATTGAAAAATATCAGATGAGAGCTCCTGTGAGCTCCTCTATCTTTACTCTCTTCTGTTCTTTCGTATCCCTGTTCCTTACTGTTACTGTACTGTCTTTTATCGTGTCGTAGTCTATGGTAATGCAATACGGGACGCCTATTTCGTCCGCCCGCGCGTAGCGCCTGCCGATGCTCCCCGAGTAGTCGTATAAGACGTATGTCCTCTTCTTTCTGAGCAGGTCGAAGACTTCTTTTGCTTTATCGTCCACTCCGTCCTTGTTAACGAGCGGGAAGACCGCCGCAAGGTATGGTGCGACCTTATGCGGGAACTTCATTATGGTCCTGTCCGCTTCTTCGGCATAGCAGGATTCCAGGAGGCAGTATATAGGCCGGTCTATCCCGTAGGCGACCTCCACTATGTGGGGGACGAACTTTCTTCCCTCGATATTGACCGACATGTCTTCTCCCGAGAGCTTCATATGCGCCGAAAGATCATAGTCCGTCCTGTCGGATATTCCGAGGATCTCTATCTTTCCCATGTTCTCGCTCATGTACTCAACGTCCCACGTGTCGGAAGAATAAAAGGCCCGCTCATCGTCCATGTGCTGGCGCAGCTGCAATGCATCCCTGTTTATGCCCATCTCTGTGAAGAGCTGAATGGACCTTCCAAGGAAGTAGGCGATGAGTTCTATCTTTATTATCCCGGAAGAAACGGCTTCTCCTATTGTCGTAACGATCTCTTTTTCATCCTTCGTGAACATCTTCACCTTTATATCGGCTACCGCCGCCAGGTTCTCTGCCTTCTTGTTCTCCGGGTCAGTGAAGTACTGTAGTTCCGCCTGGTTGAATTCCCTGAGGCGTATCATCCCCTGCCTTGGGGATATCTCGTTCCTGAAGGAGTGGCCTATCTGCAATACTCCGAAAGGCAATTTCTTTCTTGCTATCTCCCAGAGCCTGCGGAAGGCAAGATACGTAGTCTGCGCGGTCTCAGGCCGCAGGTAGGCGACCTTTCCCGGGTTGCCTGTTTCCGTCTTGAACATGAGGTTGTAGTTGTAGACATTCCCCAATTCTCCTTTGCATTTGGGGCATCTGATTTTCTCGTCAAAGATTATCTGGTGTAATTCCTCCGGGCTTTTCCCCGCGCAGGAAATATTCTTGTGATTCTCTATTATGTGATCAGCCCTGTAGGACTCCCCGCATTTGGTGCACTCGGTCAACATGTCCGAGAAGCTCTTCACATGGCCTGAAGCGATCCACACATTCTCTGGAGAGATGGTCGGGCATTCCACTTCCATGCAGCCTTCGCCGATGACGTAATACTCCCTGATGAGGTTTTCTACGTTCTGTTTGATTCTTGCGCCTATCGGTCCGTAGTCGTAGAATCCGGAAAGCCCCCCGTATATCTCGAATGACGGGTAGACTATGCCCCTCCTCTTGAATACCTCAAAGACGTCCTTTTTCATTCTAATCTAAAGTATGGAATTCAGGGTTTTAATCTTGGAAAATCCTTAAGTGGAGAGAGGGTCGTTTATAAAACATCATCCTGGGCGGTCCAAAATAATTCCGTCAGTGCTGCCGGGCGAAGCGAGTGTGAGCGATCGTCGCTCATGCACCATAGGTGCAAGCACCCGGGGAGGGTCAGGCCATGAACCGGGTGGTTGAAAACCACGCGGTCGGGCAGGATTATAATCCTGGAAAAATCAGAAAAAGAAAGATATATAGAAAAAGAAATAAACGCAGTACTGTCCAAAGACGTTAAAGCTCGCGTCCCCTTTTTTCTACCTCTATCTTTCTCATCTCCTCTGCTATCATCTCCTTAAGCCTTCTGCGCTCTTCGTCTAGCTCCTTTAGCTTTGCTTCCTCGGCGAGCCTTTCTTCATTCTGCTTTCTTCTCATGGCTTCTTCCAGTGTCCTCTTCTCGGATAGCTGATTCTCTTTCTCCTTTTTATCCCTCTGCATCCTGCGGACCCATGTGCCGATCACGACCAGGACTATTGCTGCAACGATTGCGCCTGCCGTGATAAACATGTTTATCTGGGCCTGCTCGTTGAGCTTTCTTTCAAGGTCGTTGTTATTCTTTATGAGCGCGGTTGCATTCCCTATGCCCGCTAAATAGTTTATTTCGGTGTATGTCTTCTTCGCCTTTTCCGCACCCTGCCTGGAGTCCTCGAATTTTCTTTTCTCGTAGTCTATTTGTGCCTGAGCTAAAAGCAGGTCTGCGTTTTTCTTGGCCGATATGCTGTCCGATATTTTCTGCTTTAATTGCGTGCAGCTGTTTATGCCGTTTTGGTTCTTTATCTTCTCGTATATCTTTGTGGCCTTTTCAAGTTCGCTTGTTGCGTTCCCATAATCTGCGATGTTGTAATACTTGCTGACGTTCTTTAAAAATGCCTCCGCTTCGGCGATCTTGACGTTGCAGTCGTTTATCTGGTATATAAGGGTATCCGCCTTGAAGACGCCTGATATGTCGTTCACCCTGGAGAAAAGCGTTTTGGCATCTGTTGCGGGCGAACTGGCGTTGATACAGTCGCCCTTCGTGAATAGCGTGTAACCATCCATATAAAGTTCTTCTGCTTTTTTCCCGAGGTTTATGCTCTCGATTTCTTTCTGTACCTCCCCTACCCTGCCGCTGCATTGATTGACCAGATCAGAATAATAATTCTCCTTATCTGGATTCTGTATGTCCTTGGCCCAGTTCAATAACTGATAGTAAATGGCCTTGGCTTCGGTATATGCTTTGCTTGCATTCTCAAAGTAGTTCCTTTTGTCTTTCTCGTCTGGGCTCCCTCTCCCCAGTAGATAGGCGTTCCTGCCTTCGTTGAATTTGGCGTCCGCCTTGAGCTTGAAGGCTTCTTCCATGCCGTACATGATATTGTTGGCATCGGTTATGAGTTCTACCGAGTGGTTGTAGCCCGGTTCATATCCGACCTGAGCGTATAATTTCTTGGCTTCCGTTGCGTATGTTATTACCTCTTTGTAGTCCTCAAAGTTCTTGTTTTCATTCAGCCTCTTATATGCCTCGTTGGCTTTTAGGTCGTTGACATCCGCAGCAGCCCTTATCTGCTGGATCCTCCTGTCTATCTCCATTATCAAGGCATTGCACTTGAGTATGCCCTCCTGGTAGCTGGACTGGTTGTATACAATGAGAGCCTCTGATGCCATCTGGCGGGAGTTCTTGTAGTCTCCCGATTCATAGAACTTCACAGCATTCGTATAAACTGTATCTGCTCTCTTGACGTTACCTTCTTTTTTATTAATCTCCGCTTTGCTAATTAATTGATCGCATTTCTGCACCTCCGTGCTGTCTGCTTTTATTGCCTCATAGTAGCTTCTGGCCTTTTGCGCGTTCTCTATTGCTTTGTCGTAATCCCCGTTGTTGAAATATTTTAAGCCTTCCTTATAGAAGTTCTCCCCGAATTTTTTCAGCCCTTCGTCTATCTTGCCGATTAGCTCATTGGTCTTCATGACGCCGTCCATGTATCCGCCGTCCAGATAATACCTGAGGGCTCTATTGGCAGCGTCGCTGGCGTTTATGTATTCAGTCCGGTTGTATGCTTTCTCCGCTTCTATATAATTGGCGTCCGCTACCGGCTTGGTATTAGTGATCGCCCATGCGCCGGCGGATACGTGCAGCAATAATGCTAAAACCGCTAACAGGTAAATAATCCTTATTTTATTGTTTTTCATTTTTCTTTCCGATCAATAATGCGAGCATCAATACTATTGCTATTAAGAGGAACACGGACAGTATGGGGAATACGTTTATTTTCTTTGCAGAGTCCAGTATCTCGCGTATGTTCTCCTGATTTGCATCCTCCGAGGACACGGCATTGATCCTGTTAGAAAGCTCGCCGGACTTTGATACCCCCTCCAAGTCCTCTAATTCCATATACTCTCTTGACGCCTTGTTTGCGTATTGCCTGGCCAGAGCGTAATCCTGCGCAAGAAAATAGCTCTCCGCCTCCTGATAATCTTTTTCTGCGGCTTCGGTCTTTTCTTTTTTCTTCTCCGCGGATATCTTGGAAATAAGCGTCTGGCAGGCGTTGATGTTTGCGGTGTCGCCGGTTTTGACGTATATCCCGAGTGCCTCCTGCGCGCTCCTCTCGGCTTCGCCGTATCTGCCCATCTCCAGGAAGCCCACGGCGGAAAGATAACTGTTCCTGGCGTCGGATTCAGTTTGCGTCTCCTTCTTCTTGGCATACGCGGATAATCTCTCGTTAGAATGCGCTATGAGATCTATTTTGTCCTCCTTCCCAGAGTCTTCTGCGATAAGGCCTGTGATATGGAATCCCGTCCCTGTCTTCTCCTCCAGTTCTCCCGTCTTGCTGACTGCATAAATATACTCCCCGGACGCGAATATCAATTCCTTCTCTCCGTTCCCCTCCCAATCAAGGTAGTACACGCCCGAGACCGGTTCGCCTGTAACATATTTATTTGTTATCATATACCTGCCGTTCAGCATGTAAATTCCGTTCTTCGTCCCGAGGATGACTTCGTTTAAGCCGTCATCGTTGATGTCGTAAGCAGAAAGCTCGACTATGTTACCTATGATGCCTGCTTCAAAGCGCACGTTAAAATCCAAATCAAGGATCGTCAACTGATCGTCGTCTCTTACAATGGCGATGTAGTCGTCTTTTGTTGGTCCGAGCTCCAGGACGGCCATTTTTTTGATCCCTGCCGATATGTTGAATTTTTTCCTCAGCGTTCCGTCGAGAGTAAAAGAATACAGGTTCGTATCCGACCGGGCAAGTATCCCCTTATTCTTTGCATCGATCCGGTTTATGACAACCTCTTTTATCCGCTCATCCGTCCTAGCCGTCCAGATAATCCTGTCGTAGGTGTCTTTCAGGGAATGTACCCCGTTAGATGAGGCGCCGATGATCTCTTCATAGCCGTTGGAATCGGAATCGATAGATACTATGGAATAAAAGAGTATGTGCGGATATGATTCGCCGCTCTTGCGGTCATATGCGTGTAGGACCGTTCCGTCAATGTCCAAAATGAACATGTTGCCCCATTCCATGTTGTTGACTATCTCTCCTGAGACCGCGATTATCTCCTTGTTTTGGTCGTTATCGATGTCCGAGACGTATATCGCCTTCAGGTTGTCTATTCCATAGGTCCACTTAAGCGTAATCCCGCTGCTGAAAACATATACCATAGACCTTGTATAAACGATTATCTCCTTTGAATTGTCATAGTCGAGGTCCTGGGCCTGGATCCCGACTATATCATTGATGCCGTATTCGCCTATGGGTTCGACCCCGCTGTAAGTAGCCGCTGATGCCTGGTTGACGCAGAGTGCCAGGATGAGAAGCGCAATGCCTGGGAAATTTTTCATTTTCGATATAAGCTAAATTTGTTTGTGTTAATTAGAAATTTAGTCAAGCTATAATATATACGTATATTATAGTCCACCATCCGTAATGTACTTATGCCCTGTAATGCTCTGCTGCAAGCTCGGGAGGCATCGTGTTGATTATTATCCCGGAACCAAGCTCGAAACCGGCCCACCTTGCTATCCTCGGGCAGATGGCGGCATGAAAATGCAGGTCGCCTCCTTTAGGGGATACGTGAAAATAGAAATTATACGGCGGATGATCCAGGCTCAGATCCAGCCGGCGTATGATCCTCATCAATCCTTTTGCAAAGGACCTCCTCTCTGCAACAGACATGTCCTCGGGCGTAGTCACATGCCTTTTAGGCAGGACCCATGCTTCGAATGGGAACCTGGACGCATAAGGAGTGAATGTAGAAACAAATCTGTCCTCCCATATCCTGCGCTCGCCTTTTGACTCTTTTTTCCATATGTCGCAGTAAGGACACCTTCCTTTTTCTTTCCGGTACCTTTTCGCAGCACCAACCTCCTCAAGGATAGCCGGAGGCACAATGCTCAAAGAGACCAATTGCGAATGCGAATGCACAAGAGACGTGCCCGCCTCGTCCCCCTCGTTCTTGAAGAGCAGGACATACTTGATCTTCGGATCCTTCTCGTTCCCGGAGATCCGATCGATGTAGACATCCAAAACCTTTTCTATATGCCGGTCGGAGAGGTCCGACAGCCTCTTATAATGGTCCGGGGTCTCGACGATGACCTCGTGCTTCCCGTAAGCGGATCTCCCGACGAACATGCCGCTCCCATATTCCTTATGCTCAGAGGAAGTAGCAGAGAACTTGTTGGGAAAGACCCTGATGATCCATTTGCCATGCTCCTCAACCCTCGATATCTCGGCGGGCGTGGAAGACTCGCTCCCGGGACAGAAAAAACAGGGAGCATCGCTCTTCTTCTGGTCGACGTGCTTTTTGGCGAATTGATCGGGCCGCTGCCCGCGATCCTTTGCAATAATGACCCAGCGATTCAACAAATAGTCCTTGCGCAGTTCGTTCATTTTATAAACCGTACCCGATGGACAAAACAACAATTATCGCGAGCAATGCCAAAACAGCATAAGCGGCGTACTTCTTCGCCTGGGAATCAGCCGGCGCAGGAACGCACTTATGCGAATTCTTCTCGCTGCAGTTGGGACACGAATCAAGGGAACGCTCAAAACTCTTAAAACAACTATTGCACACCATTTTCTCCGGCTTCTCAGAGATGCTGTCAGCCTCGGCCAAAACCTCCGCATAACTCTCGATACTGGAACGATCAGGACGGATCCTCCTCCCCTTGATGTTCGGGTCATAGCCGCAGTCAGCGCAAATCCTGGCACCCGCAGTGACCTCCGACCCGCAGTTCACACAATAAGACATAGTATATGTTCTTAGTTGGTTCGTATATAAAAACCTTTGGACCTATCTCCTTTTCCCGAAAATGCCTGAAGGCATGTCCGCGGACAAAAAGAGGTTTCGTCCCCAAAAGAAAAGCCCTAAAGGGCCTTATGAAGGCATGCCATAGGCAATGCCAGCGCAAGCTGGCAAAGTGTGGTCTTTTGACCCCTCCGGTTTCATAGTTCGTTTCCTGCATTCTTATATTAATTAGAAAGAACCCTATTACATACCTGTATCTATGCATGGCCGGGATAGGGTAGCTTGGTTATCCTACGGGACTGTGGATCCTGTGACTCGGGTTCAAATCCCGGTCCCGGCCCAAACCGCGGAGGGGCTACCGCCCCTCCCCAGTTTTTGGTATTTCCTGACCCTCCCCGGGTGGGGTCTTCGACCCCACTGACGGATTTGTAAAACCTATTCGCTTGGCTTTTTTTTTAACGCCTCGCTCTTTTTCGTCGGCAATGATCGTTTTAAGTTTCGCCCTTTCGAGTTCCGGTTCTTTTATCTTCTGCTCGTCTTTCAAAAACGATTTCTTCCTTTTTTTCTTTTTTCGGCGTCTTCCAGGGATTTTTTTTCTCGGCGTCTGGCCTTTGTTTTTCCATCGGCTCTTTCTTTTGCTCTCTGCGTTTGCCTGCGATGACTACTCGGATCTTCACATTAGTCTTGCACAGTTAATGGAGACTATGCGTCTCCTTTAATATCGACTTAGAGAATCTGTTTTTTTTATTCCTCCGAATTTCAGGCACCCGCTTCTGTTTAATGTTTCTTTGCCTCTATGTATATGTTATCTGTCAAATTCTTTTAGTTTATGACATCACACTATTCTGCGCTCGCTAGTGGGATAGCGTGTAGGGACCGCAGAAAGAATATTGATGCGATCGATAACAAAGCTGTATGTCTCTTATTTTTTTCCTTCATTATTAAGTCTGTATATCATATATTGTAGCATCGTTTTTAATTTTTCGTTTAGGCCTTCTATCTGTTTTCCAACAGAAAAAGTCTGAATGCTTTTTAAAGACCAAGGCGTATATTATTTCCTATAGGCTTGTTTCGCCCGTTTGATTCACTGCTCTCAAGGCATAATACGGGGCTCTTTTAAACAAGCATGCGGCGGATATATTATTTGATTTATATAGTCCAAAAGCGCTATATTATATTCATCGATTTCGTTTAATATTATTTCGTTCGTTAGGAGGGTATTTGCGATGTTCGCGCTTACCTGATTAGATGATTGCTGAAAGCAAAACTTTAGTGTGAACTAAACAATCCTTTAATTATATCCTTTATTTATTTTGCGACAACTAACTCCAGTTGATCCTGCTGGAGACTACCGCTATTGGATTTCGACTAAGCCATGCACGTTCTGGTCTCAGGCATTGGGACCAAGCAGACAGCTCAGTAACACGTGGACAACCTACCCTTGGAAGGGGGACAACCTCGGGAAACTGAGGCTAATACCCCGTAGGTGACGAGCTCTGGAATGACCGTCACTCATATGAGCCAGCTTGTTCCAGCTGGTTTCGTCCGAGGATGGGTCTGCGGCGGATTAGGCTGATGTTAGGGTAACGGCCTAACATACCTTCGATCTGTATCGGCTATGAGAGTAGGAGCCGGGAGATGGATACTGAGACAAAGATCCAGGCTCTACGGAGCGCAGCAGGCGCGAAAACTCTGCAATGCGCGAAAGCGTGACAGGGGGAATCCAAGTGTATTTGTAAAACAAGTACTTTTGTAGTATGTAAAAAGTACTGCGAATAAGGGGTGGGCAAGACTAGTGCCAGCCTCCGCGGTAACACTAGCAACCCGAGTGGTAGTCGTTTTTATTTGGCTTAAAGCGTCCGTAGTCAGGCCGTTAAGTCTTCTGTGAAATCCTGCGGCTTAACCGTAGGGCTTGCAGAGGATACTGGCGGTCTTGGAGCCGGGAGAGGTTAGGGGTATTTCTGGGGTAGCGGCGAAATGCTATAATCCTGGAAGGACCACCGATAGCGAAGGCACCTAACTAGAACGGGCTCGACGATGAGGGACGAGAGCTAGGGGAGCAAACCGGATTAGATACCCGGGTAGTCCTAGCCGTAAACGATGCAGGCTGAGTGTCTCCTGAACCTCGAGTTCAGGAGGTGCTGAAGGGAAACCGTTAAGCCTGCCGCCTGGGGAGTACGGTCGCAAGGCTGAAACTTAAAGGAATTGGCGGGGGAGCACCACAAGGGGTGGAGTCTGCGGTTCAATTGGATACAACGCCGAGAAACTTACCAGGGGCGACGGCAGAATGAGAGCCAAGCTAATGACTTTGCTTAACAAGCCGAGAGGTAGTGCATGGCCGTCGTCAGCTCGTACCGTGAGGCGTGCGGTTAAGTCCGTTAACGAGCGAGACCCGTGCTTTTATTTGCCAGCTTTCCCGTTGGGGAAGGTGCACTATAAAAGGACCGCTGGCGATGAGTCAGAGGAAGGCGCGGTCGACGATAGGTCTGTATGCTCCGAATCTCCTGGGCTACACGTGGACTACAATGGCACGGACAATTGGATGCAACGCCGAAAGGCGAAGCCAATCCCCTAAACCGTGTCTTAGTTCGGATCGAGGGTTGAAACTCACCCTCGTGAAGATGAAATCCCTAGTAATCGCTGGTGACTATCCAGCGGTGAATATGTCCCTGCTCCTTGCACACACCGCCCGTCAAACCAACCGAGTGGATCTCGGACGAGGCCCTCTCATTTGGGAAGGTCAAGTTCAAGGTTCGCAAGGGGGGTTAAGTCGTAACAAGGTAGCCGTAGGGGAATCTGCGGCTGGATCACCTCCAAGAAATTTACTAAAACAGTATGGGATTAGTCGTTCGCACTAAGGTGCTAAATTCAGCAATCATTTAAAGAAAATAAAGATAGCTACCGTCGGGAAGGGCTCGTAGATCAGTCTGGTAGATCGCCCGCCTTGCACGCGGGAGGCCTCGGGTTCGAATCCCGACGGGTCCATGCGATTGCATAGAGTATTTTTAAATACTTCGTGCGTAATATCTTATTCATTAAAATTTTTCAATCAAGGGTAGTAGACTTATAGTCGGCCTGTGCTTAAATGACTACCCCCAGAAATGCTCAGAAAATATCAGGTTCTATGAAATAAACAAGGAAGAAAAAATTCATTTATCATTTTAATATCTTATATGCAGTACCCGATCGAAGTGTTGGGTCCGAAGGGTCGAGTGCATTTAACTCAAGTTAACTGCATGTATGAGACCGTGCATAAAATAGTTCGCCAGAGAGAGTGTGTAAGATTAGCCATGCAGAGGATGGTTTGGTTTGGTCGATGATGAAGGACGTGGCAAGCTGCGATAAGCTTCGGTGAGGCGCATGCAGCCTTTGAGCCGGAGATGTCCTAATTACTCCGTAAGGAGAAAGAACGCGGGGAAGGGAAACATCTCAGTACCTGCAGGAAAAGAAACCAACCGGGATTCGGTTAGTACAGGCGATAGAAAGCCGAAGAGGGCAAACTGAACGCGTATCCGAAAGGGTCCGTGGATGTGGTGCGGCTCTAGTTTAAAGCCTTCTCCATCTAAGACGAATTTCCCTGGAAAGGGAAGCTTTAGAGGGTGACAGCCCCGTAGTTATGTGATGGAATGGTCTATAGAGTTCCAGAGTAGTGAGCATTGGATATTGCTCATGAAGGATGGGGGCATTAACCTCAAACCCTAAATACGTACCAAGACCGATAGCGCAATAGTACCGTGAGGGAAAACTGCAAAGCACCCCTAACGGGGTGTGAAAAGTGCCTGAAACTGCATGGTGATAGTACGCTGCGGCGAAAGTTGCAGCGTTCATCTTGAAACATGAGGCAGGGAGTGTATCTATGTGGTGATCCGGAAGGAGTAGCGAAAGCAATTTTCCGCAACCCGCAAGGGCCAGGGATATGGTGTGCAAGCGCCATGAATCACGTGGGTACGACCTGAAGCCAGTCGATCTAATCCGAGGCAGGGCGAAGTCCCTCATCTGAGGGATGGAGGCCCGACAGAGGTGCTGGGCTCAATCCGTTCTCGTGACCTCGGAATAGAAGTGAAATGCCAATCGAGACTGGGAATAGCAGGTTCCTATCGAAATAGCCCTCAGGCTAGTCTGGCTGGAGACCGATCACGGGGTAGAGCACTGATTATGTATTACGGACTCGAAAGAGATCGCTACATTGTCAAACTCCGAACCTGTGGTCGTCTAAGAAGGCTGGAGAAGGGGTGCTGGGGTAAGCTCTGCATCCGAAAGGGAAAGAACCCTGCTCGTGGTTAAGGCCCCTAAATACTAACTGAGTGTAGGCAAAGGCGTTTTAAGCCTAAAACAGTGAGAAGGTAAGCTCAGAAGCAGCTATCCTCTAAGGAGTGCGTAACAGCTCACCCACCGAGGTTTAGAGCCCTTAAAATGGACGGGGCTAAGTTAGTTGCCGATACCACGATATTCCTAACAAGGAATTACGTAGATAGGTGTCTTGCGAGACAAAAAGTGTGCCTTTGAGGGTGCATGGATCTAGCAAGAATAAGAATCCTGCCAGTAGTAATAGCATAAGCAAGGCGAGAATCCTTGCCATCTGAAGGGCCAGGGTTCCTCAACAATGTTCGTCAGTTGAGGGTTAGTCGATCCTAAGTAATCCTTCAACAGGGTCTAACGAAAGGGAAACCGGTTAATATTCCGGTACTATACAAGTACGCCTTGGCAACGAAAGATTATCTCCTGACACTTCCGGATAGCTCAAGTACGATCGTCTTCGTATTTAAGCAGGATAAGGCTGCGGAGTACAGTAACTGTGAGAAACAGCCTAAACTGTGAATAGTTCCCTTTTAGGGAATTTGGGTGCTTCCAGGAGTCCGTGAAAAAGGAGATAACAGGATCTTGTATAATCGTACCAAGAACCGACACAGGTGCCCCTAGGTGAGAAGCCTCAGATGTATCGAGACAACTCTGCTCAGGGAATTCGGCAAAATAGCCCCGTAACTTCGGGAGAAGGGGTGTCTGCTCCGCAGGGAGCAGATTTCAATAACAAGTGGTGTCCGACTGTTTAATAAAAACACAGGTCCCTGCTAATTCGTAAGGATGAGTACAGGGGCTGATACCTGCCCAGTATCGGTACGTTAAACTCGGGTCCAACCGAGCTAAGCGCCGATAAACGGCGGGGGTAACTATGACCCTCTTAAGGTAGCGTAATGCCTTGTCGCTTAATTGGCGACGTGCATGAACGGTTTAACGAGATGCCAGCTGTCCCGAGCAGAGACTCGGTGAAACTACTATTCTGGTGAACAGGCCAGAGACTTCCAGCGGGAAGCGAAGACCCCGTGGAGCTTCACAGCAGCTTGTTGCTGAAGTGTGGTGATTGTTGCGCAGCATAGGTAGGCGACGCTAAGCTTGTGCTTTCGGGCACGAGATAGTCAAAATTGAGATACTACCCTACGATTACTACACTTCTTACTCCGTTGTGAGGACACCAGCAGGTGGGCTGTTCGGCTGGGGCGGTACACCGTTGAAAATCAATCAACGGTATCTAATGGTTGGCTCAGGACTGTCAGAAACGGTCCGTAGAGGATAAGACCAAAAGCCAGCCTGACCAGGTTCCGATTATCAAGGAATCTGGCATCGAAAGATTAGTCTAGCGAACCCTGACACCTCCTTAATGGGGGTTCAGGCTGATGGAAAAGCTACCCCGGGGATAACTGAGTGGTCGCGGGCAAGAGTACACATCGACCCCGCGGCTTGCTACTTCGCTGTCGACTCATTCCATCCTGGCTGTGCAGAAGCAGCCAAGGGTGGGGTTGTTCGCCCATTAAAGGGATACGTGAGTTGGGTTTAGAACGTCGCGAGACAGTTTGGCGGCAACTACTGGAAGTGCGGTTTATCTGAAGGGAAGGTCCATTTAGTACGAGAGGAACAATGGGTCGCGGCCTCTAGTCTACCGGTTGTCCGACAGGGCAGCTGCCGGGTAGCCACGCCGTAGCCGATAAGAGCTGAAAGCATCTAAGCTTGAACCGGCCCCTAAAAAGAGATAGACTGGGCACCCGTATAAGACGGGTTTGATAGGTGGGGGATGTACGCACCAAGCTTCGGCGAGGTGTTTAGTTCACCCATACTAATAGCCCAACAAACTACACACTCCTAGCGATAAACTATTTGTGCACGGTAACTCATACATGTTCGTTTATTATTTTTCTTATGACTTGTATGATCATCAAAATTATGACCTACATGCGCTAGCTTCGTATTTAATTCGTCAAGTGGATTGAGCAGGAGCGAAATCCATTGTTCGTGAACCTGCTTAAGGTTCTTGTGCACGGTAATTCATCATTGTTTTGTTATATTTTTCTTCTTATCAAACGTGTATGACTTTTGGATTTTTTTTCTATATGCGTTAGCTTCGTATTTTTGTTTAATGGATCTGGTGCGAAGCGTTTAACTGTCTGTGTGGTTCTTATTAAGGTATATCGTCAAATTCATTAATCGATCCAAAATGAATCACCACAAATTTATATTCGGTATGTTCTTAGTCTGCATGTGCTTTTTTTTGCCTTTGCGTGGAAAACAAACAAATTGTTACAGAGAACAATAGCTCTTACCAGGATATATGTACAAAGAAGCTCTCTGCAGGCCCCTCGGAGGAAGAAAGGAAGGAATGTGCTGATGTTGGAGGGATAGTAGCCGTCGGTGGCGATGGATCAAGATGTGTTTGTAAATGCAGGGACGAAGATGTACCGTGCGTACCAGGAACGATTCCATGCTGTCAAGGACTAACTCATATACAACTCTCCCTGGAGCAGAACGGACAATGTATAACTGCAAGCTGTGGAAGCATATGCAAACCCTGCGGGAATGGAGTGTGCGACAGCGGCGAGAACAGGTGCAACTGCCCGGAGGACTGTAGTGGCACGTCGACTACCACTTTGACGAATCAGAACTGTGCCAAAGAAGGCGAGACTGCGGGTCATTTTAACAACGATTTGCCGCAGTGCTGTTCTGGGCTGTCAAAGATCGTAGACGAGCCCAGACCTGACGGACGCGGCGGTTGCAGCCTCACGCCTGCGGGTTTTATGATCTGTGTCAATTGCGGAGACGGGATATGCGGCAAAGGCGAGAACAGGTGCAACTGCCCTCAGGATTGTTCCAATACTGAATCAGAATGCGTCGAGGAAGGCGAAAGGCTGGGCGGCCTCGGCGAAGATAAGAGCAAAGAATGCTGCCCCGGATTGATCAAAGTGTTCGACCAGTGGGAACCTGACCGATCAGGGAAGTGTCTAGCATTGGACAATTACGGCTACTATTGCCTCAAATGCGGAGACGGCATCTGTGGTAAGGGTGAAAACAAGTGCAATTGTCCCCCTGACTGCAAAGACTCGGCAGGGCAGGAATGCGTAGATTCATTCGATTGCGTCGTCGCGGTAAACCTCGGCGCATGCTGCGCCTGTCCAACAGTTCTTCCAAAGAGCAGATTGGATGGAATCATCGTCGTATACGAAAGCGGTAAAGACTATTCATCAAGTCTTCCGGCTGAGTGCAAGAACGCAGTGTGCTCTCCGTGCGGGCCGGTCAGCGGAGCGATCTGCAAAGATGGGAAATGCGTAAATGCGCCGGTCTGCGGAAATATTTATTGTGAACAGGGAGAAGACGGAAAAAATTGTCCCCAGGACTGCGGTAACGGGGCGGATTGCGGCAACGGGTTCTGTGAGGTCGGGGAGAGCCAGGCAAGCTGCGCGCGGGACTGCATTGAGAAAAGGATCGTCTGCGGGGATAATTTCTGCGCAACAGGCGAGAATGAGTTGAATTGTCCCGTGGATTGCGGACTGCATAGGTCTGTCTGCGGGAACGGCTTCTGCGAAAAACCCGTAGGCGAGAACGCGACTAACTGCGCCATTGATTGCGAAATAAATTCGGTGTGCGGGAACCTGGCATGTGAGGAAGACGAAGACAGAATCACATGCCCTCAGGACTGTGCAGACCGCACATGATGCGATTGTCTGGGATAACTACGTTTTATTAATGATTGAGGTAATAGCTAATGATTAGCATGTATCACACCTTTAGAATACAATTTGGCCTGTTTTTAATTTCTTTATTTGCTGTTTAGTCTCTGTACGAATAAACGCAGACTAATACAAATGATCTAAATGGGGTCGCGTGCGGCGGATGGGATACATATGGGGATGTCGTATGAGGCTGCGACGGGCAGATGGAAAAATCCAGCCTGTCTGGCTAACGCGTCATGCGATAGCGGCTCCTGCAATTGCTGCGGGAAATGCGGTACATGCACATGCTTCCAGGGGACGGCGAATCCAGGAAGGGAAATAATCTGCGGCGGGAGGAATACTTATCCTGGGAAAAGGGATGATTGAATTCAAATAAATTCCCGTAATCCGCTATATATCCAGGTAGTGGTCGCCGGGCTGTCCCTGTCTATTTGACGGGGAGGTAAGTTCCATCCACCCCTCGCATAAATATTCGGCGTAAGCTGATGCCGCGTTACAGAGACGTAGACGGCCAGTGGCGGTTCGATTATGATGCATCTAGCTGAAGACGCCACAGGTCTTGTGAAACGGAGCGCGGCTTGGGTGCAAGTCCTATGCGACGCTTAGAAGAATGCCCTAAGGTCATCTAGTGGTCCATCCGGACCATGTTTTAAAGACCTACAAAAGATGGACTATAGACCACTGCCTTCTTTCCTTTCATGTGCCCGTTTTTCTGTCTTATATACTTTCTATAATATAATTTAATATGCTAGGGGTCGGGTGCTGGCTCTACTGTTGACTCAAAAGATGCGCTATTTCATAGGGTCGGTAGACACTGGTTACAAGAAAAGGGTCCGTGGGCCGAGGTTTTATTTATTGCTCGCCATCTGCTTTTTTATCCTTTCTTCCTGCGTGTCGTATGCCTATCCCATTTTGAATTATACTTATCCCTCCAAGGGTGACGGGGGATTTACCAAGAATACGTGGACTGAAATAAACGTATCCATAAAAGAGCATAATCTGGATTCCTTCCGGTTCAACTGGAACGGGACGAATACATCCGTATACGACAGTTCGCTTGTTCTGGCATTCAATTACAACAACAATTACGCCATCGGCGAGAACTCCACGCATGTTACGGACATCTCCCGGCAGGGTAACAACGGCACTGTATACGGGGCCTCATGGAACTCCTCCGGGAGATTCGGCGGAGCCATGCAGTTCGACGGAGGAGATGATTACATACGGGTTCCGGATGATGCGAGCCTGAATTTCACCGGTCAGCTGACGCTTGCGGCATGGCTGAATATTTTGCCTGATTCTGTTCTCAACGTATCAGTCGGTGATTCTCACTCGTGCGCTCTCCTTACCGGAGGCGCAGCAGTTTGCTGGGGAAAGAATACCTATGGGCAGTTAGGCGATGGATCGTATCTTTCCCGGAACATGCCGGTTCCAGTTATCGGGGGATACAATTTTACGTTGATAAGCGCAGGACTGCAGCATACGTGTGGCGTGCTGAAAAATGGGTCTGTTTTGTGCTGGGGAAATAACGCAGAGGGCCAGCTGGGCAATGGTTCTTCTGGAACGAGCAGTCCGTATCCTGTTTATGTGGCGGGGAACCATATCTTTTCAACTATCGATGCCGGTTATCATACTTGTGGGATTCTGATAAATAAAACTGCGATATGCTGGGGTAGTAACAATAAAGGCCAGCTTGGGAATGGGAGTTCTGCGGGGACAAACGATTATAGCTTGGCGCCTGTTTATGTTTCCGGTAACTATAACTTCACCCGGATAAGCGTCGGACTACGCCATACCTGCGGGGTGCTCGAGAATGATTCCGCACTATGCTGGGGCTATAACGGCAATGGGCAGCTGGGTAATGGATCCACCGGTATTGATGCATGGGTCCCGATTTATGTGGGCGGAAACCGCCGGTTCAAGCAAATACGTGCGGGAAATCACTATTCTTGTGGTGTACTGACCGATAATTCCGCGGTCTGTTGGGGATCGAATTCAAATGGTAAGCTGGGGAGTGGGTCTTATATTGATCAGAATATCCCTGTTGCGATAGCTGGCAATCATAATTATGTGACTATAGATGTCAGCGTTACTGGCTCGCATACCTGCGGTATTTTGCTAAACGGATCTGCCCTGTGCTGGGGTGATAACTATTACGGCCAGCTTGGAAATGGTTCTATCGACGCCAATAGTCCTTCGCCCGTTTATGTTGCGGGACAATTGAATTTTACTGCCATAGGCGCAGGCGAGTATCATTCCTGCGGGGTTGAGGCTAACGGTTCCGTGATGTGCTGGGGAGACGGTAGCGATGGCCAGCTTGGAAACGGGTCTGTTACAAGCAGCAACGTCCCGGTTAAATCCCTTCGCGGAACCCTACTGGGGAAGTCGCAGAACAGCTATGCTCTGGTTACCTCATTTGACAATGAGTTGATCGCTTTCATCAGCGATAACTCTTTGAGATATAATCTTAGCGCCGGCTGGCACTACGTTGTTTTATCATATGACCGGAGCGCATCCATGCTCCTGTACGTTGATTCCGCGAAGGTTGCCGTCTCAGTTCCGCAGGTTTCAGTAAACGCGGCCAGTTCAGATCTGTTGATCGGCAGCATGACCGGGGGTTTGATTGATGAAGTGAATGTCTTTAATCGTGCCCTTACGCAAAATGAGGTTTTTTTCCGTTATTCCTCGGAATTCCAAAAATATAACTCTACCCACTGGCGGTTTTACAGCAACGCAACCAATCTGTCAGAGGGTACGTACGCATATTACGGATGGGCTAACGATACTTCCGGCCTTGCAGGTTACACCGATGCGCCCTACAATATGCGGTCTCTTATTGTCGATCTGACCCGTCCGGTCGTTTATCCCCTTTCTCCGTTTAATAATACTTATCACATCGATTCAGGCCTGATTGATTTCACCTACAACGTAACGGAAGACAGTAATTGTAGTCTTATGTTAAACGGCTCGGTTATAACAAATTCTTCTGCAAATAAAGATGCCAGCCAGTACTACAACAACATCTCCCTGGCAAACGGGGGCTATAACTGGTCTGTCTCATGCATTGATCTGGCCGGGAACACAGGCATCTCGGTTGAATATAACCTGACCGTTTATGCGCCTTTATTCTCGTTATCGATAAATTACCCTGAGAACCGCTCGGTAACCGGCGATAATATGCCTGGTTTCAATTATACAGTTACTGGGAATAGGGCGCATTATTCATGCGAATTATTCCTTGACAATATCCCCTCGGGAAATGACCCGGATGTTTACAACGGCACTGCAACCGCCATATCCGTGAATCGTTCGCTGACCGAAGGGACGCACTCGTGGTATGTGTTATGCGGCAAAAACAACGTTACAAATCAGAGCAGTATCCGCTATCTGACAGTCGATTCGCCTTATGGAGGCATAAATCATTGCATGTCCCTTGATCTCCCCGGTGTTTCCTACAATCTTACGGCGAATGTTTCTTCGAACGGCACGTGCATGCACGCAGGTGCGGATAATATCTTCCTTGATTGCCGCGGTTTTTCAATAACATATTCCCAAACCGCCCAGGGGTACGGTGTGAACAATTCTGCAGGCTATCACAATGTCACGATTGAAAATTGCATCATACTGCAGGGTTCTTATGTTGCAGAATCGTATGGCATTTATCAGAACGGCTCTCAAAACGGCACGATAAGGAATAATACTCTCAGGACTGCCGGGCCTGCATGTTATGGGTTGTATTCGTACGGGGGCGCAGGTAACGACGTTTCAGGTAATGACTTAAACACCTCCGGCAGCGATGCCCTTGGCATCCTTTTATACCGGTCGAATTACGTTGCCGTCTACAACAATACTTTAGTCACTTCAGGACATAATGCGGACGGCATATACCTGGATTATTCCTCTCGCATTAACCTGTCCGGGAACAGTATCTCCGTATCCTCCACGAACGCATTCGGGGTGCATATCAACGGCGCCTCAGATAACGTAATCTCTAATTCTATCATAACCAGCAGGCAATCGCACGGGATGTATTTCTCCGGAGGGGCTCTGGACAACACGGTCTATAACTGTCTCATCAACGGTTCATTAGGGCCTGCGGCGTTCGGGAGCTTCGCAGATAATTCGTGGAATATTACGCGGCGGCAGGGACAAAGGGTGTATTCCCGTGGAAGTGAAATAGCCGGGAACTACTATACCGATCCCTCAGGCGGGGGATACTCGGATACGTGCATTGACGCAAACCACGATGGATTCTGCGACAGTCCCTATGACCTTCTGGCTAACGGCTCATGCAGCGGGGCCGCATCCTGCGGGAACGATACGGACTATCTCCCGTTGAGCGAGAAATACGATCTAAGCGCGTCGCTTCAGTCGCCTGCAAATCTTTCCGGGGACAATGACGGATCGGTAGTATTCCTTTATCTGGTCTCAGGTGGCTATGGTGAAATAAACTGCAGCCTTGTTTTAAACGGCGCGCTTAATCGCACGAATACCTCCGTATCAAGGGATGTTGCACAGAATTTCTCTTTAAGCATTCTTTCATCCGGCAGATACGCCTGGAAGGTGAACTGCTCGGATTCCGGCGGCTTGAATGCTTCATCGCAGACTGCGTATTTTGACGTCATATTATCCTCTTTCTTCGGAGGCGAAACAAGCGACCTATCTAATGTGCAGGATACGTCCAACATAACCAATCTGACGATCGAATCCCTCAATTACGGGAAGATAGTATACGTTGAATCCGTTAATCTGTCTGGAGGAGCGGACCTAAACGCGTTGATAAATATCTCCCATAATTATATTCGCGTCAGCTCCTCTGCGGATCCGAGGCTTAACAAGTCCGCAGTGATCTCTTTATACAATCTGCCTTACGGGCAAACGCCGCTCATATACCGCGACGGTCTGGTGTGCGATAGCTGCATACCTGATGCTTACTCGGCCGGGAACTATTCATTCAACGTAACAGGGTTCACCGTTTATTCGACCGGAGTAAACTCTGATCTGGCCTTATGGGACGACAACGACACGGAGGGCGGAAGCAATGTGATATATGTGAATAAACAAGGCAGCTTCTACGCAAACTACACCGGCAAGGCAAGCCGCCTGCCTGTTAAAGGTGCCGGCGTCTATTGCAGTATCTCCTTTAATCTCTCTTCCGGTTGGACGACCCCCCAGTATATGGTTTATAATAGCACATCCCGGCTGTACCGATACAACAGAAGTTTCCCCTCTGACGGCGACATCATGTGGAACGTTTCCTGCAACGGTTCAAGCATTGGCTATGAACCCCTGAATGCGTCGGACAGCGTATCCATCGCCCCGGTCATATCTACTCCCGGGATATCATTCGTTTATCCGACGAAGCTTACAAACGAGGCGACGAACAAGCCCTGGCTGTGGGTCAACGCCTCGATCAATATGAGCGGCGACACGACCGGGATGATAGATTTTAACCGGTCGCTGATTCTCTGGATGCGCTTCAATAACAATACTGACTACGAGGATCATTCTACCTGGAGCAACGACGGAGTAAACAACTGCACCAGTTATGTCCCTTCAGGGAAATTCGGAGGGGCGATGGTGTTCAATAGGGGATATGTGGACGCAGGCAATGATTCTAGCCTGAATTTGGGGAAATATTTCACTCTGGAGGCGTGGGTAAATATCAATCAATATAGCAATTCGGTTATAATATCCAAATCCCAGCCGGGGATTAGTGTAATCGGGAAATATATGAGCTATGGATTGTATCTGGACTCTAGTGGGGTTGCATATGTGGCCGCGCGCAGCTCAGGCGGTTCGATGTCGACGTCTACTACACGCGCCGTTAAGAAGGGGGAATGGGTGCATCTTGCAGGGATATTTTCAGAGGGTTATTTATACATATACGTCAACGGTGTGCTCAATTCATCCGCAGGTTATATGTCGATTACCCCTGAAGTGAACGGGCAGCATGTTAGCATAGGCGCGCCAATAGTTGGTGGAGTTGCAAATCTTTCTTACAGTTTTAACGGCTCAATAGACGAAGTCCGTATATGGGATCGTGTCCTTTCAACTGAGGAGAGACTATCCAGTTATAATTCCACCCGGAACGGGATATATAAGAACTATAGCAGCGACATAGTGGATGGTACTTACAGTTATTCTGCCCATGTCCAGGACCTCTATGGGAATGTGAATTCAACGTCCGCCGAGAATGTGATTGTGGATACGGTTAAACCGTTGATATCATATAATTCCACTACCTCTCCCGAAGGGGCGCTTGTTAGCAACTACCTCTATGTGAATGTCAGAGCCACAGACCTGAACCGCGAAAGCGTGATCCTCGAATGGAACGGTACCAACGAGTCTTTCGACAATAATGACGGAATATATTTCTGGGAGAACAAGACCGGTCTAGTCCTTGGGAACTACACAGTGAGGGCGTTCATAAACGACACCTCCGGCAACTGGAATTCTACATCCCTGCGCACATACAAAATAGTACTGCCAACGATTCTCCCGGTCGTGTACAATTGTGGTAGCAATGTATCAGACGTTTACCCGGGTGAATCCATACGGGTTGCCTTGAATGTGTCGAATGGTACTTATCCGCTGGTTAATGCGTTTTTTGAGTTGAATTCCGATAGCAGTATGAATTACAGCCACGGCAATTATTCTCCTCTGTCCGGCGATAACCATTCCTACTGGTATGACCTAGATACTACTGATTTTTCGGGGGGTAATTATTCCCTGCGCTGTTATGTGAACGATTCCAGGGGATACCTTGCTTTGATGGATGATAGTAATTTCTCGGTTCTTACCCGGCCTGATATAACCTCTTGCGTATTTGACAATGCATCTGTCATGAGAAGCTGGAATATCACGTTCAATCAGAGCGTGACTCCCGGGTCGTTTAATATTGTTACTGCCTTGTTCGAGTTTAACGGCACGAATTATTCGGCATCTGGCGGGAACGGGACTTTCTATAACTTGTCCTTTAATACTTCTTCTATGGGTACGGGGAATTACACTCTGAAGTGCTGGGCGAACGACAGTGGCAATAACTCTGTCTATTACACCTCCGGCAACTTCAGCATCGTAACAACGACCACTACAACCACTACCACTACGACGACTCTTGCGCCTTATGTCTCACTGCATAGTCCGTTGAACCAGACATATTATGCGGCCAATATAAGTCTCAACTATACAGTAACGCCTGGAACGGCGGACCTGGATACGTGTTGGTATAATCTGAACAGCGATGCTAATTTTTCTCTTCCCGGATGTTTTAATATTACCCTTAATTTGAGTGATGGTGCGTATTATGCAATAGTTTACGCTAATGATTCGGCCGAGCTTGTTACAAATACGAGTACTGCATATTTTGAGGTTATGTTTACGAGCAGTTCCAGTTCTTCGAGCAGTTCGAGCAGTAGTTCTTCTTCCAGTTCGAGCAGTAGTTCTACGACTACGACTACTTTTGCGCCTGTTATCCGTATGGAGAGTCCTTTGAATCAGACTTATTATGCTGCCAATATCAGTTTGAATTATACTGTTCTCAATGGTACCGGGTCGATAGATTCCTGCTGGTATGACCTGAACGGTAGCGTGGGCCTTTCTCTTCCCGGATGCTTTAATATTACCCTTAATCTGAGCGATGGAGATTATTACACTGTTGTTTACGCCAATGATTCTGCCGCGTTGATAACCAATACGTCGGCTACGCATTTTATGGTGCGTTTTACCAGCAGCAGTTCTTCTTCGAGCAGTTCGAGCAGTAGTTCTTCTTCCAGTTCGAGCAGCAGTTCTACGACAACGTCGACCACAACCACCCTGCCAGTGATATTATCCTGCGCGGCAAGCCCTGCAATAGTATACAGGGGCGATGCCGTCAACCTGAGTCAGAATGTTACGCCAGACCCGCCAATGGTTTCCGCGGTTTTCGAAATAAACGGAACCGATAACCGCACATCCGCAGACTCTGCCTACATAGCCAGCAATACCCGTGCGTACTGGTACGATCTGGATACTACAAACCTGTCCGGGAACGTCTCCCTGACGTGCTATTCGACCGATGCCCTGGGCCATGTTGTTTCTCTGGGAGGAGGTTCGTTTACCGTACGGACCACCTCGACGTCGACTACGACCACAACAACCACGTCGACGACAACGTCGACCACAATCATTCCCCCGTCGATCACTTACTGTCTTGCGGACGAGTTATCCGT
This sequence comes from Candidatus Altarchaeia archaeon, assembly GCA_049299895.1. Taxonomy (GTDB): domain Archaea; phylum Altiarchaeota; class Altiarchaeia; order IMC4; family QMZM01; genus CAIYYO01. Next base: position 44,339 of record JBAQYF010000006.1, on the reverse strand, counting down.
TAGCCAGGGAAATGCGTTGAGGCTAAAACAGAACGTCAGCGCCGGGGACTACTCCCTCGACCAGATATTATTCGACGTCAACGGATCCCAGAACTACACGTATAATGACAGCCTCGGCAGCATGTACTGGTACGACCTGGACACATCCGGCCTATCGGGCGATTACAATCTCACCTGCTATGTGAACGACACGAATAACAATCTTGCATCGCTCCCCGGGGGACTATTTACTGTTTTAACCACAACGACCACTACGACCGCGTCGACCACCTCGACGTCTCTCCCGGAATTCTACGTTACGCTGTATTCACCTCCCGCGTTGTCCTCTACGACCAACAATACTCCTGCTTTCAGCTACATAGTCGTCGGGATGAATACGTCATATGACTGCATCCTGCTGTTGAACGGCTCGCAAAAAGGGGGCAATTCCACATCTTTGAACGATACTCTGACGCAAATAGTGCCTGCTCCGCTGTCCCAGGGAACGTATTACTGGCTCGTCAACTGCTCTGCGAATACTGCCTGGAATACAAGCGCGTCCAGGATTATCTCTATTGCCGCTACGACCACTACCACGTCGACAACGACAACTACGACTATCCTCCCCCTGGTAGAATACTGTGGCGTGAACGAGTCTACTGTTACTCCGGGGATATTTATACAGCTCATGCAGAATGCCACTAATGGTACCTCGCCTATCGACACGGCGTTTTTCGCAGTCAATAACAGCGTGAACCATACGAATTATACTTATTCAACCAATGACGGGAACCGTTATCTATACCATATGAATACTTTCGGAATGCTCGGCAAATACTCACTCTCGTGCTACGTCAACGATACTGGCGGCAATATGGCTTACCTCGCAGATGGTGTGTTTATCGTGGCAACTACCGCGGCAACTACGACCACGACTACCTCCCCTCCAGCCACCGAGCCGACGACAACGTCGACTACTACTTCTTCCACGTCCTCGACCACGTCCTCGTCCTCGACCACCTCCTCGACCACTACGACCACGATCCTTCCGTTAATATCCATATGCAGCGCCAATGCATCGAGCATTTACCGCGGCGAATACCTGCGCTTAAGCCAGGAAAATTCCGCCGGGACATACTCCCTGGATACGGCATTTTTCAGAATAAACGAAGCTGTCGATTACGTCTATTCGGAAAGATCCGGGAACTCCTACTGGTACGACCTGGACACTTCGGGTCTTGCAGGCAATTATTCTCTCATGTGCCTGGTCAACGATTCCGCAGGGAATGTTGCCTCTCTGGATGACGGTATATTCACCGTGAGGACTACCTCGACCACTACGACGACAAGAGCATATCATCACTCCGGCTCAAGCGACGACGAGGACGATGAAGATACGCAGGCACCCACTACAAAGGCGCCCACAACCACGCAGTCCCCTGCGACTACGTCCCCCCAGACAACTGCGGCTGTGTCTTCTACAATGTTCCCCACTACGTTTTCCCCGGTTACTACCGCACCGGTAACGACCATACCTGGAACAACGCTCATCTCTTTTCCTTCCACTACAGAATACGCGGTAACGACCACTCTTGTAACCGGTACGACCATAGAGGGCGCATCGTCGACAACGCCCACAACTGAATACGCCGTAGGGACGTCGATTATTTCCCCCACTACGCTGCCCTCTGCCGGGAGGGATATAACGGATTCAACAAGCCCCGGGTCGCAAACGACCATCCCCGGACGGGACCATGATAATCATGATACCGGCGGAGAAACGGTATCTACGACTATTCCCGGAATAAGGGCGGATCCGCTCGCAGATGCGGGAGGTCCGTATACTTCAACAGTCGGGGCGCCGATATTCTTCAACGGAGAAGGATCCATTAGGTCAAACAACTCGCAATTCCTCTGGGACTTCGGAGACGGATCTTCTGCAGTGGGCGTGATAGTAGGGCACGCATATACTATGTCTGGAACATACAAGGCGACCCTTTCCCTGGTGGATGAACTGGGCGGAAAAGACCGGGATAGCCGGATGGTTTACGTATCTCCTCTTGCCGTCTATGTGGACATCTCGGCGGATCCTCAAAAGGAAAGATACCAGATAGGAGACGTTTTATCCGGTATAAGCGTCTCGGTTTACTACTCCAACGGCTCAGGAATCGGTGGCGCGCATGTTACCGGGATGCTTTCAGGGAGGCGGAACGTGTCTCTTTCTTTTGAGGAACAGGTTGCCGGGAAATACTATGCACGCCTGGATTACGCCCTTTTGAACGGCGAGGGGGACTTCATAGACTTGTTTGTCAATGCGTCCGATTACGGGGGCAATAGCGCAGGAAGCGTGAAAAAGCTCATACTCGTCCCAAAGGAAACGGACCTGCGCATCATAGTACAGTCGCCGGTTGGAAGGACTTTTGCGTACGGCCAGGTAGTGGACTTCTCCGTTTCATTCGATTCAGGCGGCAAGCAATTGGACGAGGGCGACCTGGTCCTGTACGAGGAATGGACCAATAACAAATACTCCTTCAAGAGGTCCGGGAAGAACTATTTATTGACCTACGTCATACCTGAAAAAGCCAGAACTCACATACCTCTCATACTATACGGTACCGGGAACATGGACGGGAAAAAACAGAGCAGCGTTAAAGACCTGGGATTCGATCTATCGCACGAGCTGTTAATCGAGATATTGTCTCCGAAGAATGGCGAGAATCTTTCGAAGGCTGGAGTAATACTGCTGCGAGTTGCATACCCCGATGGAAGCGGGATATCTGATGAAGGCATAACGGGAACCGTCCAGGAAAGTGACGTGTTCTTCAGGAAGATGGGTGATACCTACATAGGTAACTACTCCTTCCGCCTAAGCGACTCAAAGATATACGTCTCGGTGGCAGACCGGTTCGGGAATGCGGGCGCGTCAAAAGCGAAGATATCAGGCGACGAAGTAACCTCCCCGCAGGCACTGCTGACAGAGCGCAACCTGATGCAGGGGACGGCGGCGGTCGTGGCGCTCTTTTTGATTGCGGTCCTGTCTTTCTTTTACCTTGAAAGAATGAGGCAGAAAGCAGCCATCCAAAGAGAATACGAGAAAGTGCTGCTGCACATCGACGGCTTAAAAGACGTAAAAAAGAACGTGATGCAGGAATACTACAGCCGCAAGCTCTCGGAAGAAGATGCAAGAAAAGTCGTCCTCGACAACGAAAGAGAGCTTGTCATCGAACAAGACCACCTGAAACAGATCATGCGTAGGCTGGGCAGCAAATACTGGAAGATAGAAGGAAAAAAAGAGGTCATTGAATGGATAACCCGGGAATTGAAGGCAGGAAAGAAACCGGAAGACCTCAAAAAGCAGCTAAAAGAGAAGGGAATGGATGCTTCGATGGTGGATGATATTGGAAGAAAACAGGCACTATAGGGAACGATAATCATTCACTTCAACAATTCCATCGTCTCAAACACTGCATTCAAATCCACGTCCGTCGTCACGCAGCCGTTCGTCAGGAGCGTCACGCCCTGGCATGGTATACCTTTGCTCGAAACCGCCAGAAGCCCGAGGTTCACTTCGTAGGGGCAGCCCAGTCCTATCAAGGCTTTTGGTTTGGTCTTCTTTACTATCCTCGTGATAAAGCTGCTGCCCGGGGCGATGAATGTTCCGATGTAGCCGAGCTCTTTTGCTTTCTTTGATATCTCCTTTATCTTGCACTTCCCGCATTCCAGGCATCTTGCGCCTTCGACCGAGTTGAACTTGGCCGGGCATTCCATGCTACGCAGGCATTGAGGTATCACTATTATGCGCTCGCTGTACGGTACTTGGGAGAACGCGTTCTTGAAGAGGATGTTCCTCATCTCGGTCCCGACCGCATCTATCATCATGTCGTTTCCGCCGGCCATGATTATTATCTTCTTTGCCGGCATGTATAACAGGTCCTGTATCGTCAGAAGGATTTTTAGGACGATGCTGCTTACCCGGTTGTTTATGAACTTTATGATCTTTGTGTTCCGGAACATGAGGTAAGTCAGGACGAGGGCTATAACAAGCAGGGCTATTAACGATACGACGGTTATTACCGACACAAGCCCGATGTTCTTGAGTAATTCGTCCGAGAATAGATCCATCCTTTCAGTGTATGACTTTTTTCATCCGCTCTATCGCTTCGTCTATCTGTCCTATGTCGGAGGCTCCGTATGAGAGCCTGAGGCATCCCCTGCCCTTTGTGCCGAACGGGCTGCCTGGAACGGTTGCGACGCCCGCGTCTATCAGTCGGTCCGCAAGTTTGACATCGTCGACGTCTCCGAAGCACGGGAACACATAGAATGCGCCCGAGGGCTTTATGCATATGCAGTTCTCTATCCCGGACAGGCGCTGCGTCAGGTGGTCCCTTCTCTTGCGCAGTTCCTCCCTCATCGCAAGCGTCTCTTTGCGCGCTTCCCTGGTGTATGCGGCGATGCCTCCGTACTGTACGAAGGAGGTTGCGCAGGATACCGACTGCTCCTGTATCGCGTTCATCTTCTCCAAAACTTCCTTGTTCTTTGATGCGGCGTACCCGAGGCGCCAGCCCGTCATGGAGCAGTTCTTGGAGTAGCCGTTTATGACGATGCATTTATCCGATATGCTGCCTGCCGAGTAGTGCTCTCCTTCGTATATGATCTCTTCGTATATCTCGTCGGATAACAGCCAGGATTGTTTTCTTTCGGCGATGTCCACTATCTGCCTGATGACTTTCTGGGGGTATACTGCCCCTGTCGGGTTGCTGGGAGAATTAAGGAATATCAGTTTGGGCTTGGAGTTTTCGAGCGCTGAGAGAAAGTTTTCCTGCGGGATAAATCCTCGTTCCGGGTTAAGCGGGAGCCAGGCGATCTTTCCTCCCGCGAACTCGACTATCGATTCGTAGCTTACCCAGGAGGGGTCGGGTATCGCGACGGTGTCTCCTTCCCCGACGATTGCGAGGACCGCTTCGAATATGAGCTGCTTTGCGCCCGCGGATACTAGGACGTTCTCCTTGTCTATGCCCTGCATGCCGTTTACGTCGCGCAGCTTTTCTGCTATCCTCTCCCGGAGCTCAGGTATGCCTTTTGTCGGCGTGTAGTTGACTTTGCCTTCGTCCAGCGCCCTCTTTGCGGCATCCTTTATCGCTTTAGGGGTGTCGAAATTTGTCCTGCCTATGGTGAGGTCTATTACCCCCGGTTTTCTTGCGAGCGCAGAGTATTTGAAGGTCGTTGATTCTTTTATCCGGGACATCCTAGGTGCATAATCCATCATTTCCCTCATTTATTGCCGTTGGCTTATAATATATTCATTATTCAAATTCATAAATAGGTGCGGTAGGATTGTGGCGTCAATGAAGAAGAAAAAGGGCGGCGCGCGCGCCGGGAAGGAAGAAAAACCCCCTGCAAAAAAAGAAGAAAAAGACATGCCCTGGTGGAGGGACATCTTAGAGGTTCTTGCGACCCTGGCAGTAATCATAATCGTCCTACAACTCCTCTTCGGTGCGCACATGACGGTTCCCCTGGTCGCCGTCGTCTCATGCAGCATGCTGCACCAGGACGACGTGATCGGCGCAGTCTCCCAGGGGATCTCCCAACTGGTCTGGCCAGTTCTCCTGGACGGTCCCTGCGGCTATGACGCAAGTTCCGGCTGGCGTGACTGGATAACCAATCGGGTGCCTGGCGCAAACATAGATTCCTTCCCCCTGAAGAGCGGCTTTTCTGTGGGGGATATGATACTCGTCATAACTCCCGACGGGACTGGAACGATAATCCCCCTGTTCTCTGCGCCAAGATTAGGCGACGTTGTCATCTACAGGATAGACAAGAATGCGGTAGCAAATGAGCCGATAATACACCGGGTGGTCGGCCTGGTCAAAGTTTCCGGAGGCAATGTTTCCAGCGTCGAGGGGACGCTTGACTGTTTTACAAAAGAGAACTTCCAGAATACGTTCATCCCATATGTTTCGTCCTGCCAGGAAGGAAAAGCAAGCTGCCCGTACAGGGATTACCCCAAGGGCGCAAACTACTCCTTTTACATAACGAAAGGAGACAATAACCAGGTATCGGACCAGTGCAGGGGCGGCTATTACCGTAGCATGCTCCCTGTAACGGACGCGCAAGTGGTTGCGCGGGGCTTTTGGCGCATCCCCTACGTAGGATGGTTCAAGATAATCCTGGGACGATTCCTCGGATTGCTGGGTGTTCCAAACCTCTTCTAGGCTCTTTTCTTTTTATGAGGGGCTGACTAATAGATTATATCGTTCTCTTTACACGGCATAAGATGAAAGGCTTGGGAGATTACTTGAATGACTCGGATGCGGATGATGATTCCAAGCCGCTCTGGAGGGAGATACTCGAAGTACTGCTCACACTTCTGATCATACTCACAGTACTACAGCTTTTGCTCGGCGCCCACATGCCCGTTCCGATAGTTGCCGTCGTCTCATGCAGCATGATACACGAAGACGACGTCATCGGCTCCATAAGTTACAGGTTCGCAGAATCCGTCTGGCCCGTGCTCCTGGAAGGCCGCTGCAAATATGATTCAGGCAATAACTGGCGTAACTGGGTGGCGGATAAGATACCGGAAGCGGACATCGACAAGTTCCCCCTGAAAAGCGGTTTCTCGGTGGGCGACATGGTCCTCGTCATAACCCCCGACGGAGCAGGAACGGTCCTTCCCATATTCCAGCAGACAAAAGTGGGCGACGTCGTGATATATGTCCGGGACCGGAGGGTTTCCGGCAGCGAACCCATCATCCACCGGGTCGTGGGCGTAGTAGACGTGCGCGAAGGCAGGGTATACGACGTTTCAGGGACGCTTGACTGCTACACGCAAAAGGATTTCGAATCAAAATTCATACCCTATATAAAGAGCTGCCAGAAAGGATCCAGTGGGTGCGCGTACAGAAGCTTCCCCTCTGGAGACAGCTTCCGGCTGTATATCACAAAGGGGGACAACAACCGGGGCACGGATCAATGCGGGGGAATATTGCCGGTCACCGACCAGCAGATACTGGCAAGGGGATGGATACGCGTCCCATACCTGGGCTGGCTGAAGCTCGTACTAAACCGGGTATTCGGTCTGGTATTGGGCATCCCATTCATGCTTCTGGGACAGGGGTAGTGTTATGTTGAATTTCATCCTGCTCGCATACCTCTTCGGGCCTGTCGTTGCCATACCGTACGCCCTGAACGCGCTGCATCTTACGCCCGGATGGGTATACGTCTATCTCTCCCTGGTATACATTGCGCCTCTCCCTATCATATTCTGGGCTTTGGAATACGGGGGCCACTACCGGAAATATTATGCGCAGGGGATATTTTGCAAGTTCTCGAAGATAACCCACAAGAAGGCCGCGGACGTCATAAGCTTCGGGGACGAGATACAGGAAGCATTCGAACAGAGGCTGGGACAACTTGGATTCTACCTGGCACTCTCCGTCCTAACGTTCCTTGTCGGGATATTCTGGGCCGTGCTGTTTGCGTATGTCCTGAAGATCAAACGGACCGGGGCCATATTGTTCATAGCAATCGGCGTAGTTATCGGGGATGCCTTCTGGCTTATTGTCACTTTAAACCTTCTCCCCATGAGGACCCCCCTTGAGGTATTGTCCGTGCTGCTCCTATTGTTCCTTTTAGCCTACGGGAGAAAAAGGGAGATGGATGCGATAAAATGGGTCGCGGCCAGGGTCAAGGCAAAAAAAGAGTAGCCGTCAAATATACTCCTTTTTCTTGAAATAATAGAGCATAAACCCGGTCGTTAACAGCATGAGCGTCAAAGCCAGATAATACGTGTTCCTGCCTCCGAGCACGTCTTTTTCCGGGAAATCGACGTTCATGCCGTAGATACTGGCAATCAGCGTCGGTATAAGAGCGAGGGACGCAAGCACCGTCAGGACCTTGACTACGCTGTTTATGTTATTGGACAAGGTAGAAAGATAAGACTCTATCACTCCGCTGGTTATCTCCCTGTAGGTGTCTATCAGCTCCATGCTGCCGACGATGTTATCGTACGCGTCGCGGAAGTATATCCTCGACTTGTCGGACATATTCGGGAGATCCTCCCTCTCAAAGTAGATGAGCATCTCCCTCGTGGGTATGATTATCTTCCTCAACAACAGGAGGTCCTTTTTGAGCTTGAATATCCTCCTAAGCGTCTCCTTCGAAGTCGTTCCAAGGATCTCTTTTTCTATGGCTTCTATCTCATCTTCTATTATGTCCAATATGGGGGCGTATCCCTCGATCACCTGATCCGATATGGCATAGCACAGATAATCCGAGCCTTTGTCCTGCAGCCTGGGGCTCTTTTGGGCGATTCTTTCGAACAGGGAGTCAAGGAGTTTGTCCTGCTTTTCCCTTATTGTCACGACATAATTCTTTCCGACGAACATGCTGATCTGATGGGAGTGCACGTCTTTATGATACTCTATCTCCCGTATCACCATATAAAAATAGTCCCCGTAGTCGTTTACTTTAGGCCTCTGCGGGAACTTGGAACAGTCCTCAAGACAGAGCCTGTGGAATCCGAAGATCTCCCCTATTTCCGCTATTTCAGCTACGCTTGCATTGGTGCAGTCAAGCCAGGTCACGGAATATTTCCCCAGAAATTCTTTTATCCCCTGCGGACTGGAAATATCCCTGACCTCCGATGCTATCTCATATTTGGTCGCCGAAAAAGCAGCTACCCGGTATTTGGCCATTTCTCCTGTTTACATAATAAGTGGCCTCCTATAAATACGTTTATCCAAATGAGGCTAAGGCCTGTATGCATGCCTTCTTTCCCGGAGGATGGTCTCGTAGAGCTCCGGATCGTTCTTGGACAGATAATGTATCAACTGCGTCGTGCTCCAGTCCGCATGCTTCTGCTCTATGCGCGCGTCCAGGTGGGCAAGATAAAGGGGCATCGGGTAGCCGTACTGTTTGCTCCCCTTTGATAGCTGCATTATGAGGCTTATTATTTTGTCAAAATCCTTCTCCCAGGAAGGGACGTCTATTCTCAGCGGATTGGAAACCTCGGTCGGCTGCAGGTAAACAGTTGGAAAAGAGACCGACAACGTGCTATTAGCATCCCCGTTGGACTCGAATTTCGAATTAGGCGTAAACTCGATAGTCCTGTATTTCGTGTTCCGGGAGATCATGCGCAAAAGCGAGGAATCCGTCATGAAATGCGGGAACTTCATATTGTATTTGCTCGCAAGGAACTGGATGAACAACCTGGAACGGGAATCCTCCGATACCCCGCAGATGTGCACGCCTTTGCTCTTGGCCAATTTCAGGAGCCGGGTGAACTTCTTCCGGCAGAGAATGTACTCATCGCAGTCGACGGGCCTCTTTTTAAAATTAACATACAAGGAGCCGTCCATGAAAACATACTCCGGGGAATGCTCCTCGATACACCTCTCCGCGACGTCGTACTCCAGCATGGAACGCAGGAACTCGATCCTCTCCTTCGTATAATCATCGTATTCCAGGATCCCCATGTCGAGGTCCCGCACGAATTTTTCCCCCACGGTGTCGCCCGTCTTGTCCAGGACAAGAGCGGACGCCCTGATAAAATAGATAGATGCCCCCAATAACTCCTTCATGCCCTCGCCGCCGTCGACAAAGCACATCCTGGCCTTTATCTCCGGCGCATCTCCTTTAATTGGGGAAATAAGGTTCTTGTCGCCTATATTGGATCTGACCGAGTCTATATCCCTCTTGTAGCCCTGCAGGTTACCAAGGATAATGTCCCGGCTTTTGCCGTACTTCTCCAGCCAGATGGAATAATGACGCATTGGATCCATATTCTCATAGATACTCTAAGATGATATGGAGAGAGCGGGGAAAAAATAAGAAAGTGTGTTTGGTTTGGTTGGTAGATGCGTTCATGGGGTCGGTAGACCCCATATTGGAGTGAACTCCTTTGTGTGTCCGTTAAGTTAAGCTACTTTCGCACTTAAATTTGCGCGTTTTTCGTACTCATTGGGCGGCAGGTAGCTGATCTTTGAGTACGCCCCTTAAAAATATTTTTCAAACAAAAGCTTAACTACCTGTCCACTTTAAGCGATGCACTCCATCCCGGGATGATTTATATGCTCGAAGTAAAATACTATGGAAACGGCGCAAAAAAATGAGTAGTGCAACAGGTAAAATGCGTAAGGTGGCCGGTAAACGTTTAGGTGTATTGGGGATAATAATCATCATATTACTATATGCGACTTTGGTAACGGCGCAAAATACCGACCTCTTCAGCACGTTAAGCTCATTCTACCGCATGAATATAATTGAGCCGATCGTAGCAGGGAACATTCCCGGGGGGATTAATGAGACGGTAGAATCAGAAATTACAAACATGATAGTTCCGGCAAATGATCCGGAAGATTATGATGAATTTTTTACCTTTTCGTACGAAGGGCCGGCCATCTCCTTTATTGATCCGACGCCCGAAGACAACACAACGACTACTGAGAGCTGGATAGAAATAAACGCGTCAATACAAGCAGAAGATCTCGACTCCTACAAGCTAAACTGGAATGGCGTGGATTACTTTTTCTACGATCGCTCTCTTGCACTATCTCAAAACTACAACAACAATCCATCCATTGACGAGGATGCAAACCATACAATCGACGTGTCGAAATACGGCAACAACGGAACAATCTATGGGGCCGAATGGACCGAGCAGGGAAAATTTAATGGCTGCCTGCGGTTTGATGGAAACAGCTACGTGAGGATACCCAGTTCAGAAAGTCTCCAGTTAGGAGCAAGACCCGCTACCATAACTGCATGGATCAGGACCAACTCCAGCGCAGGTTTCCGGGAAATCGTGTCAAAGCGTAATTCTGGTTATCCCTATCAGTGGTATGGTATTGCGTTAAGTGATGGGCAGGCATATGGAGTGTTTACAGATTATGGTCCGGGCATAAGCGAATGGGAGTTAAACAGGCATTCGCTTTACGATGAAAAACGCATAACCGATGGTAGATGGCATCAGATAGTACTAACCAGAGATAACACTCTCATCTCGTTGTGGGTCGACCGGGAACTTGTGTCAACCTCATATCAGGGGCCTTGGAACACTGACTCGGGAGCAAATCTGGTGATAGGCGGGAGCGACACAGGGAATTATTTTATAGGAGACATAGACGAAGTAAAGATATACACAAGGGCGTTAACTGACGAAGAGATCAGCTTACAGTACCTGTCTGAATTCTGTAAATACTCACTTCAGGATTCTATCGAATGGCGTTTTTCCCTGAAGGTAAAGGACGTTCTAAATGGCTTACACACTTATTATGGCAGGGCGCATGATCTTGCAGGAAACGCCGATCGGACGGATAATGACTCCGCCCGTACGTTACAGGTCAATAAGACCGTTGCAATCGCCTACACTGCGCCGACACTTGCGAACGGGTCAATCACCCAGTACAGCTATGCAGAGGCCAACATAACCATGAATGAGAGCGACCTGGGCAGTTTTACATTTAACTGGAATGGCGAACAATGCACATTCTACAATCGCTCCCTTGTGCTGGGCTTAAACCTCAATAACGAACAAAGAATAGGAGAAAGTGAAACAAAAGCAGTGGATATTTCCAGCTACGGAAACGACGGGCAAATACACTCCGGATCATGGATACCTGAATGCAGATTCGGGGGATGCATGCGCTTTGACGGCTCATCCTACGTATCTGCCCAGTCATCCCCAAGTCTGTTATTAGGTGCTCGTCCTGCAACAATCAGTGCGTGGATCAGGACGGATAATAGCGAGGGCTTTAGGGAGATTATGTCAAAGCGTAATTCCGGTTATCCCTATCAGTGGTATGGTATTGCGTTAAGTGATGGGCAGGCATATGGAGTGTTTACAGATTATGGTCCGGGCATAAGCGAATGGGAGTTAAGCAGGCATTCGTTATATGATGAAAAACGCATAACTGACGGTAAGTGGCATCAGATAGTACTAGTTAGAAATAGCACTCTCATCTCGTTGTGGGTCGACCGGGAACTTGTGTCAACCTCATATCAGGGGCCTTGGAACACTGACTCGGGAGCAAATCTGGTGATAGGCGGGAGCGACGCAGGGAATTATTTCATAGGAGACATAGACGAAGTAAAGATGTATACTAGGGCGCTAAGTGCAGAAGAGATCAGACTGCAATATGTCTCGGAGTTCCAGAAATACGCATCTGACGGCTATCCGGTCAAATGGGGGTTCTACGCCCTCATGGAAAATCTTTCAAACGGCACATATGCATACTACGGCCGCGCAGTAGACCATGCAGGAAATGACGGGGAGACAGATAACGGAAAGGCGAGGACGATCGAGGTAAGATCAGGATATGTGCCCACTACGACGACTACAACGACCACTACAACTACTCCTATCCTTCTACAAATCACATATCCGGGGAAGGCAAGACCTCTGTAGGCGGCAGTAGCGAGTATACGATAAGCTTGAACAATCCCAACGGCGCTGCAAGGGCATACAATCTAAGCGTTACGGGCCTTGCAGTAGGATGGTACGACATCGAAAAGAGCGCAGGGATACTAAACCCGCACGAATCGGAAAACATCCAGCTCAACGTAAACGTACCACAAGACTGCGGCGCTGCGGGAACGTACGCGTTAAACGTCTCAAGTCTGGAAGGCAGTGCGCAGGCAAGCCTGGAAATCGGCCCTGCGCCGGATATACGCGACCTGTCACCGAAAGATTCGTCGATCATTAGTTCCACCGAAGCACTGATCAGCTACAGGACAAGCTCAAACGCTACCGGGAAGCTGTATCTTAGATCGGACAACGCGACGGATTACGAAGTATTCGAATCCCTGGACGGTTTACTACATGCAATCCAGACAAACCTTACACGGAATACCGGCTATGGATGGTATGTCAAAAGCTGCTCCGCCTGCGGCTGCGCAGTAAGCGAGAATCGATCACTTTACGTCGACAACGGGGTCGTATTCACGCAGAAGACGTATTCGTACACGGTTGAACGGGATTACAACCAGCATACGACGATAAATGTCCGAAATACGGATACAAAGGTGCATGAACTACTATTAGAGGTCAATAACTCGTATTCCGACCTTATCGTCGGATTCACGGGTAACGGCTCTGTTGATCAGAACGTTACCGTCCCGCCCGGAGAGACTGTTGGCGTTGATTTCATGGTTCATGCGCAGGATGCTGTTTTGGGCGAGTATGACATTCCCGTTTCTTTGAAGAATTTGGATGCGGATAACATTTCCGACAATGCTGTCGTGCACGTCTCGGTGCGTATTCCCAATATCAATTTCACTGTCACGGAGGTTGCAGTAGATAATCATACGCTGGCTAAGACGTATGAGATCCGCAACTACGGCGACACCTTGACCGATTTGATGGTCTACGCGGATGATTCCATCAAATCGAACGTCACATTCAATCCGGTCATCAATCACGGTAAGCTGGATAGTGGTGTATCTACTCGTTTTGAGGTTATTCCTACATTATATGCGAATTTCACGAACATCTCTGGATTGATATATGCTAAGGATCCTGAGACCGTTATTTCAGCAGAGTATGCGGGTTCTGTTCCTGAAGGAAGTGGTGTTTTTCCTGTTCTTATCGATGATGGTGAGTTGTGCGTTGATATAAGTGATTGGTATTGTACTAATAAGCCGAATATTGGTGTTCGTTTTGGTCTTCCCTGGTTTTACGATACGCTTGATGTGTATGATGGTGAATTATTCACTTCTTTCACTCCTTACAGTGGTGTACAACCTCATAGCGTCTTTTTTGGCATGAACGGCCAGCAAATAGGCAGTTTGGAGAACATGATCCCAGCAGGTCCTTATAATTTCAGTTTTCCAGGGTCGTATATGCATGGGGGCTCGAACGTTCTCGGCATTAATACGGTTCATTTGAACGGGGGGCATTATGTCGTTGCCGCGGATAAACTCGTATGATGGGTCCCATACCGCCCAGTCGCTGACGACGCTGGAAAGATAGTCCAGGCGTGTCGAGAATGCGGAATCCAGCCGTTCGACCGAGTATTTAACGTATTTTGTTTCCTGTTCCTGCAAGTTCGACAGTATGAATATGTTCAGCAGCAGGTGGAACGATAATATCATTGCAAGTGCCATGCCTGCCGTGAACAAGGCAAATCTTTTTTTTGATGTTCATCATGCATCTCCCCGTTCAGATCATCCTGCAAATGCGTTGCCGGATGTTTTAGGGATCCGAAAGAAACAAGCGATCGGAAAAAAATACTCTGTAGAATATAAAAAGAAAGGGTATCCGGCCTACTTTTTCCTCCCTTTTTCGAGCGCGGCGATCTTCTTCTCCAGGCGTTTTATGTCTTCTTTTGACGCCAGGTTCAGTTTCGCAGCGGCTTTCTTTACTTCGTCTTCGATCTTTTTCTCGAGGGCGCCTTTATGCTTTGTGCTGCTGTTCATCAGGTCTTTTACCATCTTCTTTCCCTCGTCTTCTGAGATGTCTCCTGTTTCAATGAATTCATTTACTATCTCCTCTGCCTTTTCGCGCGTGAGGGCCGCTATTCCGATCCCCAGTAGCGCGAGTTTGCGCGTGTATTCGTCCATTTTTTGTCGCATTGAAGTAATCTGTTGGTAATCTATTTACTATTGTATAATAAATCCTTTTCTGGCTAGTATTTTCCGCTCCTGAGGACCGATAACACCAGGAAGAACCCGATGAATCCCGCGGTCATGTAGCCGACTATCCCGACCACCGGGAAATCGAAGAGGAGAGGCCCTTTTCCAGCGAGCATTATCACGGATGAGCCGATTATCAGCGCGGATACGATGAGGCTTGTCGCTATCCTGTTTGTCATGGTGTCAAGTTCTCCTATCATCTTGCTCAAGCCCTTGTGCTCGAGGTCTATTACCAGTTTCCCCTGCTGTAGTTTGTTTAATACCTGGTTCACTTTCCTGGGGAGGACCGTTACCGATTCGTTTATCTCCGAGAGGTTCTCAACGAACTTGGAGAACACCCTTTTCGGTGAGACCCTTTCTGCGACCATCGATTCCACGAAGGGCTTAGCAGTCTCCGTGAAGTTGAATTCAGCGGAGAGGCTCTGGCAGAGGCCTTCCATGTTGGCGAGCGTCTTTATGAGGAGCGTGAAGTTCGCGGGGATCTTTATCCTGTGTTTTATTGCGGTTTTAAGCACGTCGTTCATCATCGTGGGGATGTCCACCTGCTTTAGTTCCGTGCCGTAGTATTCGTCTATTATCTCCCCTATGTCGTTTCTGAATTCCGGTATGGACGTTTCGTCTCCGGTGATCCCGATGTCCAGGAGTTCGTCTACTATGCGCTCCCGGTTCTTCTGTATTATCGCGATGAACAGGCTTGAGAGCCGGTCTTTCATGTATTCGTCGACCCTCCCCATTATGCCGAAGTCCATGTAGGCGATGACCTCCCGGTCCACTATGACGATGTTTCCCGGGTGGGGGTCCCCGTGGAAGAAGCCGTCCTCGAATATCTGCTTCATGTACGATTTTGCGATAATGTCCGCGAGGGTTTTGCGTTCCTCTGCGTCCAGGTCCTTTATGCTGGTCTCTACTTTCTCTCCGCGTATCATCTCCATGGTAAGGACTCTTTTCCCGCTCGCCTCCCAGTAGATGGGGGGAACGTAGACGCCCGCGTATCCCGTAAAGTTCCTCTTGAATTTGTCCGCGTTCCTTGCCTCCACCATGAAGTCTAATTCCTTTCTGATGCTCTTGGAGAATTCGCTCACTATTCCTACCGGGTCGTAGAGGTTGCTTTCGGGTATGTGCTTTGAGATAAGCCTTGCAAGTTCAAAGAGTATGTCGAGGTCCGCCTCTATGTCCGATTCTATCCTGGGCCTCTGGACCTTTACTACGACGTCTTCGCCGTTGAGGATCGCCTTGTGCACCTGGGAAATGGACGCCGCCGCGATGGGTTCTTTGTCGAATGATTCGAATATCTCGTTGACCGGGGAGCCGAGCTCTTTTTTTATCATCTCTGCGGCTTCCTCGTAGGAAAATGAGGGTACGTTGTCCTGCAATTTTTTCAGCTCTTCTATGTATTCGGCGGGTATTAGTTCCGGGCGCATCGAGAGTATCTGCCCGAATTTGATGAACGTCGGACCCAATTCCTCTAGGACGAGCCTCGCCCTCACGGGAGCAGGTATGTTCTCGACGCCCTTTCCCGGTTTTTTCGTCAGGGGTAGCCGCAGTTCTATCCTCTGGATGATTGCTCCGAATCCCTGCTTTATGAGGACGTTCCCTATCTCCCTGCTTCTCTGCAGATTCCTAATCTTCCTGGGTATTTTTTTTAGCACGCGCGGACCTCTGTATGTTGTTCCATATTGTTTATTGTCAAAGAGGTTAATAAGTGCGCATTAAGTGCAGTTTTTATATTGGTCCGGGTAAAAGTATATCTGTTAAGAAAATGTTAATGACTGCGTTGTTTTTCTTCATGGCTTCCTGCCTTGTTTTGATAGTTACGGCGGAGCTTTTGGTGAAGTCCTTAACGAAGGTCGCATTTTACTTCGGGATGACGGATTTCATAGTGGGTTTTATGATAGTTGCCATCGCTACCTCTATCCCGGAGCTCTTCATAGGCGTTACGTCTGCCGTGGAGGGGAATCCCGAGCTTTCGCTTGGCAATGTCCTTGGAAGCAACATAATAGACCTTACCCTGGTCGTGGGCGTGATGGCTCTCCTGCGAAAAGGCATCCGGATGGAAACAAAAGCCGTGCAGACCGATACCCTGTACATGTTCGTCATAACGATAATGCCCCTCGTGCTTATGCTGATGGGAAGCAGCCTGGACCGCTTCGACGGTTTCCTCCTGATATCTGCGTTTTTTCTCTATATAACGAGGATATTCGTCCAGAGGAGCCGCTTTAAAGAGGAAACAGGGGAAAAGATATCCCACGCAGACTTCCTGCAGAACTCTTTTATTGCGATCGCGTCCGTTTTTCTCCTGCTTGCAAGCGCACAGTTCCTGGTAAAATATTCGACGGCTCTCGCATCCGATCTGTTGTCCCCTTCGATACTCGTAGGCCTGTTCCTGATCTCGATAGGAACTACGTTGCCCGAGCTGATATTCGGTTCCGGCGCGATACTGATGAAGCACAAGTACATGGCGTTCGGGGACATCATAGGAAGCGTTGTAGCGAATAATACGCTGGTCCTTGGGACGGTTGCTCTAGTGAGCAATACCCCCATTCAGCCGAACATGTTCCTGTTTCTCGTCAGCGCATTTTTCATGGTGGTCGTCGCATTCCTGTTCACGACCTTCGTGGAAGTGGAAAAACACATACTCTGGCAGGAAGGAGTAGCCCTCATAATGCTCTACGTGCTGTTCGTGATAGTCGTACTCAACATCCGCATGCTTGAGATATCCTATGGGATACAATGACGTTTTCCCTCTTCTGCTTTTTATATATATAATCTGCAAATAATATAATTCATAACTTTTATAAAATATTAAAAGACGTAAAATAATGGATAGTATAGACAAGGACTTCATAGACTATTTCAATGCCTCGGGCAGGTCTTTCGGCCACGGGGACATGCCCGGTACGGTCATCGCCATACTGTTTATCGAGCCTGATGCGGTCGCCATGGACGATCTGGCCAAGAGGACAGGCTATAGTCTCGCATCTATTTCCAACATGATGAAGATGCTGGAAACGCACGGTTTTGTAAGAAGGGTAAAAAAACCCAAGACCCGGAAAGCATATTTCTACATGGACAAGGACATACTCAAACTCAACAAGCAGAAACTGGCAATGGCCTATGAGAACGGCGTAAAGACCGCGATGGAACTATTGCCCCCCATACTAAAAAAATACAAGAACAGATCCGGGGACGAGCGGGCCCGCAGGAAATACGAGATAGTCAGGGACCACTACTCTCAGATGGTGGAATTCGAAAAGATACTCAAGCACATGATAGAAGACATGGACAATATATCCGCGGGAAAAGCAGGAAGCGGTCTGAGGACTTATAATCCCTGATTTATTCGGCAAAACCAATATAAACTACTAAAATGTCGGAGCATTCAAAGAACAAAGAACCAGTCATAGAACTCAAGGACGTGTGGAAGATCTACACGATGGGAGACGTCGAAGTAGCGGCGCTAAGAGGCCTTTCCCTGAAGATATACCGCGGCGAGTTCGTTTCTATAATGGGTCCGTCCGGTTCGGGGAAATCGACCGCTATGAACATGGTAGGATGCCTGGACGTCCCGACCAGGGGAAGCGTCCTTTTGGACGGGCAGGATATCTCAAAACTCCATGAGAGCGACCTCGCCCAGATACGGGGGAGAAAGATAGGCTTCATATTCCAGACATTCAACCTCATGCCCGGTCTCTCCGCCCTGGAGAATGTGATGCTCCCGATGACCTTCCAGAACACCCCGAAAGATATAAGAGAAAAGAAGGCAAAAGAACTCCTGGAACTGGTAGACCTTGGAAAAAGACTCAACCACCGGCCGACCGAACTATCCGGGGGACAGCAGCAGAGGGTGGCGATAGCACGATCCCTTGCAAACGATCCTGCGGTCATACTCGCGGACGAGCCGACAGGAAACCTTGACCAGAAAACCGGGAAAGAGGTCATGGAGATGCTCTCCACGTTGCACTGCGACGAAGGGAAAACAATTATCATGGTAACACACGACACGGATATCGCAAAATACGCGGAACGCTCTGTGAGGATAAAAGACGGGGTCATAGAATCCACCGGGGAGAACCCGGATCACGAGAGCGTCTGCCGGCCTGAACGGAGGCATGAGCAAGACGGATCAACTCCTGCGCACGATAAAACAAATGATAAAAGACACGATAACAATAAAACAAAGAGAGGCAACTAAAATGGATGCGAAAAGATTTTTAAACGGAATGATGCTGCTGACGATATTTGCGATACTTGGGGGGTCTGCTCACGCCGCCGCTGCAACGGCTGCATACGGGACGGCGACCACTATTGCAAGGGTCGCCCCGACCAACATGGTGCTGGACTACGACCTGACGCGAGTCGACACGA
This sequence comes from Candidatus Altarchaeia archaeon, assembly GCA_049299895.1. GTDB lineage: Archaea > Altiarchaeota > Altiarchaeia > IMC4 > QMZM01 > CAIYYO01. The sequence goes on along the minus strand of JBAQYF010000006.1, from coordinate 25,364 downwards.
ACCTGAAAGCAGGAGACTCCGGCCTATTGACCGTCGTCATAAAGAACGTAGGCACGCAGGCCGCTGAGGACGTAGTCGTGAACATCCCAGGGACTGGCGACATATCAGTCAACAAGAAATTTGACGTGGGCCGCATAGAGCCTCTTGAATCAAAAACGGTCTCCGCCACGATATCAGTATCCAAGAACGCATACGTAGGCCTGCACACAACCTCGGTGCGGATAAGTTATGACGGCTACAACGAGGAAGGCGAGAGGAAGAACGACCAGCTCACGGTATGGGACCTCCCCATCCGCGTATACGGAGACGCAAATTTCCAGGTATCCGTGGAAAAAGGGAGCTTCTATAAAGACATGTCCTCGAAACTCGTGATACGCGGGACGAACCAGGACGCAGCAAGAAGCGTCACGGCAACGCTTGCTCCTGCAGGCACTACTGCGTGCGCATCATTGATCGGTTCCTCGAAGGTCTACGTAGGCGACCTGGGTAAGGGCGGCAGCTTCGGGATAGAATACGTGATACAGCCGAGCGACGTGGGCGTATGCTCGTTTGGCCTGCTTTTGGAGTACTACGACGTATCGGGGAATTCCCTGAAAGAGACCCTGCCAATCGGCATCGAAGTCCAGCGATTTGACGTGGACTTCAAGGTCATCGGCGTATCATATTTGGGCGCAAGCCCCGGCTCCACGACAAACATAACCGTAAGCCTTGAGAACGTGGGGAGCGCGTCTGCTGAAGATGCCAGCGTGACTCTGAACTTCGACTCTCCGTTCACGGCCATAGGGTCGTCGGAGATATACATCGGCCAGTTCAAAAGCAAGGAATCAAAGTCCCTGATATTCCAGGCGTCGGTCGACTCGGCTGCGGACATAAAATCCTACAACATACCCGTCAGCATAGACTACTTCGACCAGGCCGGAGTAAAGCACTCCACGCAGAAGTCTATAGGCATGCAGGTGGATGGAAAACCCGAAATAAAGGTGTTCCTGGAGAAAACAGACCTCTTCACCGAAGGAACGAAAGGGATGATAACCGTTACCGTAGTCAACAAAGGATTCGCCCAGGTAAAATTCCTGAACCTCAAGCTGCTCCCGACAGAGAACTATGACGTGACCTCGTCGAACGAAGTATACATAGGCAACCTCGACTCCGACGCGACAGACAGCCAGGAATTCGAGATACAGTTGGTAAACAACGTATCCTCCGGAAAGATGCCCATCCGTTTCGAAGTATCCTACAAGGAACAGAATAGCAACCTGGACCACATAGACCCGGTGAACCTGGAGCTCTCAGTTTTGTCCATGCAGGAATACGCGCAGAAACAACCCACCGGAAGCCCGGTCTCCATCCTGATAGCGGCGGTAGGCGGGATAATAGGGATAGTAATTGCAGTCATCGTCCTATGGTTCCTCTTCAAGCTGGTAGGCGCAGTGATCGGCTTTTTGGACTCGAAACTATTCAAGAAAAAAGGCTGAACCTTTTATTTTATTTTATTTTTTTTATCTTTTGTCTGAAACATGTGGGAGGACTATTTCAAGCTTGCCCTCGACGGCATGGCTAACCGGAAGCTCAGAAGCTGGCTCACTATGATGGGCGTATTCATCGGGATAATGGCAGTCGTGACCCTTATCTCCCTGGGCCAGGGCCTGCAGCACTACATAGACCGGCAGTTCGAAAAAGTCGGCGGAGACCGCATTGCAATCAGCCCCGGAGGAGGGGGTATCATGAATTCTGCGCCCGGGAGCAGCATGTCCTCGGCGAAGCTTGGAGACAGCGACCTCGACACCGTCCGTAAGACGCGGGGGGTGGAATTTGCAGTCGGTGTCATTATGCAGACTGCGAGTGTGGAGTATAATAAAAAGACCAAGTACTTGATGGTCCAAGGCATATCCACCGATTCAAAATACTTTCAGTTCTTTAAGGATGCCCAGTTTCAGAATGTTGAGACTGGGACCTATTTGAAAAAAGGCGACAAATACAAGGCCCTGATCGGGCCCGCTCTCGGCATAGACCGGTTCGAAAAAGACATGAGAGTCGGGAGCAAGATACTAATAAATAATACCGAATTCACAGTCGCAGGGGTAAAGGAGGACACCGGAAACCCGATGGATAACCTCAGGGTGGTGATACCCGAGGATGCGGCAAAAGAAGTATTCCAAATAGAAGACGATTACGCAACCATCTCCGTGAAGGTGCAGAAGGGCTACGATCCATCTGATGTCGCAGAGAATATAAAAGAAAACCTAAGGCGTCACCGCAATGTCAAGGAAAAAGAGGAAGACTTCTCTGTCACTACGGCGGAAAGCATGATTGCTTCATTCAAGACCGTCCTGAGCATAGTGACCCTGGTATTATCCGGGATCGCCGCCATTTCGCTTTTCGTCGGCGGGGTCGGCATAATGACAACGATGTACACCTCGGTTATTGAGCGCACCCGGCAGATAGGGGTCATGAAATCCATCGGAGCGCGAAACAACGACATACTCCTGATATTCATGGCTGAATCAGGCCTGCTCGGACTCGTCGGCGGGATAATCGGCATAATACTGGGCTTGGCCGCAAGCTTTGTCGGTGAAAAGATAGTGATAGCATACGGGATAACAGAGTTCGCCCTATACGCAGGACCGGATCTCCTACTCGGTGCAATGGTGTTCTCCATACTGGTAGGGTGCGCTTCCGGATATTTCCCGGCCATGCGGGCTGCAAAGATGAAACCAGTGGATGCATTGAGATACAGGTGACCGACCAAGGTCGGTCATGAACTGTGGGGTTTACGACCCCACTTGATAAATCGAGGTTCAAAAAAATGATCGAAGATTTACTGAAGATCTCGCTGAAAAGCATAAAAAACAAGGGCATCAGAAGCTGGCTCACAGTGATAGGGATAGTGATCGGGATCGCCGCCATAGTCTCACTGATCTCTCTTGGTGAAGGACTGCAGAATGCCATAGACCAGCAGTTCGCAATCCTCGGCTCGAACCTCATATTGGTAATGGCTAGCGGGATGGGGGGCGGCTCATCCAAGCTCACAGACCACGATATAGATCTGATCAAATCCGTGAAGGGAGTAGACCTTGCTGCCGGGTTGAGCGCGAAAAGCGCAAAAATAAAATACCGGGACCAGGTTTATTATGCGTACGTAAGCGGTTTAGCCCCCGGAGACGCGCAGGACATCCTCCTGGAAGGAACCGGCATAAAAATAGAAAAAGGACAAAAGAAATTCAAGGCGGGAGAATCAGGCAAGGCTGCAATAGGATACGAATACTACGGCACGGATAACATATTCGACACGCCCCTGAAAATAGGGGACAAGATAACCATAAACGACCGGAGATTCACAGTCGCTTCATTCATCAGCAGGATAGGCAATCCATCGGACGATACCAATATCTACATAATAGAAGACGACTACAGAAGCCTCTTTTCCGTAAAAGACGACTATATGGAGATAATGGTCCGGGTCCGAGACGACTACGAACCAAAAGACGTAGCAGAAAAAATAAAAGAAAAGATCCGCAGGGACAGAAGCGAAAAGAAAGGAGAAGAAAGCGTAACTGTGATCACAATGGACCAGATAATGTCCGCCGTCGGGACGATACTCGATGCGGTACAAGCAATAGTCGTAGGAATAGCTCTCATATCCCTGGTAGTTGGCGGCGTGAACATCATGAATACGATGTACACATCCGTCCTGGAGAGAACCCGCGAGATAGGAGTCATGAAAGCGATAGGCGCCCGTAATTCCACCATAACGACTATGTTCATTATAGAATCCGGGATAATAGGACTGATCGGAGGCTCGCTTGGCTGCCTGTTGGGGGCGGCTATGAGCAAAGGAGTAGAATACGTCGCGCTAACACAGCTTGACTCGACCATGATCCAGGCGTCGATCACGCCTCAACTCATAATCGGGGCGCTGTCATTCTCTTTTATAGTGGGAGTCCTCTCCGGGTTCCTGCCTGCAAAGCAGGCGTCGGAACTGAACCCGGTCGAGGCCCTGAGATATGAGTAATCTAGAATTGGGAAGTAGTGCCCAAGCAGGGCGAGGGCACTACGCGGCAGGTTGGCAAGGGCGTATGCCCTGCAATCCTATTGAGGCCGGGATATGATGATCCCCTATTAAGAATACATTGTAATCCTGCGCAGTGATTTACTCCCCTGTCCAAATATGCAATCCTCCCCTCCATAAGGTATTTATTGTCATCCGCCCAATCCGTTAACAGGTATTATAATGAAAGAAAAAGCTTTTATATGTTGTGTTTTAATTCTACTGGTATGCCATGCGTTTGCCCAGTCCGCTGTTTGTCCAAGTGCAAAAATCTCGCTAAGCGTACTCAACGCCGATACTCTGAAATACCAACAGGTAAACACTTTCCAAGTCGTTGTGGCCAATGCGGGAGACACTGATGCGAGCATAAAGAGGATATCTGCAAGCCAGGGTTTCAGGTCCTTCTCATGCGAGTCCTACCAGGTGAGAGCGAAAGAAAGCAAAAAATGCCAGGTAACGGTTTCCCCCATCCCCGACAAAGAACTTTTGCTGCAGGTAGACTATGATTACTTCTCCTGCGGTAGGACCCGGGCCTATCAAGCCCAGATACAAGTCGTTGAGTCCAGGGCTCTGGCCCCGGCGGAGTCGGCCCAGGTATATGCCATAAACGTGCATGAAGGATGCGAGAACTCTTATTACGCCTGCTCGGCTCCAGACAATTCCGGAGAATACTCCGCAGGCTACAAATGCTACAACAAAGAAGAAATGTATTATTCGCCCGCAAGAGAAAGGGTGAATCTTAAATACGATCTGCCTGCGATCTCTCCAATGATTATATACGGCGCCAGCCTGAAGTTGTCCGTAAGCGCCGTAAACAAGATGCAGTCCGTATCCGTTTACAGTGCAAGCAGTTCCTGGAAGCCTGTTTCCTGCGTGGCCGGAGGAGACATATGCACACAGCCCTATTGCGGAGAATGCAAAGACCTGTTCGACGCATCTGGCAGCATGTTATCCGTCATATGGGTGGATTCAGGGGGAGACATATCCTTCGACGTTACAGACGCGGTCAACAAAGCTTACTCCTCGGGACAGAAAACCCTGTCTCTGCAGATTCGCGGAACAGAAGACCCCTGGGCATCGGCAGGAAAAGCATCATGCTCCGGGAATAATGCATGGGTTTCACAGGACGTGATTTTCTACGGAAACAGCTTTAACGGGCCCCGGCTGATATTGAACTACCCTGGAAAAGAGATCAACCCCCAGGCATCTTTCGCGGATGAGATATGCAATGACTGTTGCAAACCGGGAGATATGACCTGCAGCGTCGTATGCGACGGGGGAACAAGGAATTTTGACGGATCTCCTGCTATTACCGATTGCCAGTATCTTGGCGGTGTGATTACCGTATGGAGTGGTACAAGTTCTCAGTCCCAGAATTGTGTGAATGGCCGATGCAGCGGTTCTATACCTACTACTATGCCTCCTGGTCCTACTACTATGTCTCCTCCGACGACTCATGTTCCTGTTCCTTCTGGTGATATTTGCGTTAATTGTTGCCGGCCCGGTGACATGGACTGTACGGTTACTTGCCAGGGCGGGACTAATACGATTAGTGGTTCTCCTGCTATTACTGCTTGCAGGTATAATGGTCAGACTATTTATATTACCCGCGGCTCTAACAGCCAGCAGTCCGGTTGTGTAAAAGGCAGATGTTCCGGAAGTGTTACTACGACGTTGTCCCCCACGTCTTCCAGCCCGGTTACCTCCTCGGCATCGACCACAAACCCCATAACCACGACCACTCTAAGCACTGGAACATGCATCGACGGAACACCGGTCGGGCAGTGCTCCTTCTGGGTGATGTACCTAAGGTGCGTAGACAATCCCGCCTACGGGCCGACTTTTGAATATGATACCTCCTGCGGATCAGCTCCTACTACCATTCCCACGCCAACGATCCCCCCGACAACACTGTTCCCGACGCCGATGGATTTTTGCTTCGGAACGCCCGTAGGGGACTGCTCCACGTTCATGGATTGTTTCAGATGCGTCGATGACTCCTCAATAGGCCTGTCATATCTTGATTATGATGATACGTGCTGCGGCTCGAGCACTACTTTCTATCCCACGACCTATGTGACAACCACCTACGCGCCGACTACTTTTGTGACAACATCCTTTGTCACAACCACGTATGTATCAACCACATTCACGTCAACCACTGCGTCGGTCACAACGACAACTACTGTGTCCTCCACAACTCAGGCGACCACGACCAGCAGCACTGCGACAACAACTACTCTATCCAGTTGCGTGCCGTCCTATAATCCCGGCAGATGGAACAACGACCTCAGGGCGTTGAACTGCAACAATTGCTACAACTACGGATGCGACAAGGAGACAGACAACTTCGCCCAGCCCGGATACGCACATGGCTACAGGGTAGCACTTGAATGCTCTTCGGTCATACAGGGGGCGAATGCGGACGGTCTCAAGTACCTGGGGAAGACCGGCGGCCCATGCACGGGCTGCATGCACAAAGTGGCATTGGTCGTCGCGCCAGGAGACGACTTCCACTGGTACCGCCTTGACGATAACGGCCGCTGGTCGCACAAGCCCGGTTCAACCACCGTAAGGAACGTCGACAATTCAGGAAACAAGATAACAAACCCCGAGACTGCGGACCGCGGGATATACACGTCATTCTGCGGATACTTCTGCGTGGACAAGACTGCGGTAAGCATAGCGGGCGGCAGTTCATGCCCCTACTAAAGGTAGACTAATAAAAAAATGAAAAAGAAGACGATAATAAGCGGTTTGATACTTATGTACCTAATATCCCAATCAGGTTTTGCCGAAGGGAACTCAAAGGTTGCAGCATCCATCGAGGTCTACTCCGGACGCGGAACCGTGCAATGGGACATGACTCCGGCAGAACTGTCAGAACTCACGGCAAGAATACAAAATCTTCCATCCGTCCAGCTCAAGAAAATACCTGCCGATAGCTACGTATCCATAAAGAACTACGGCGACGCATCATTTCCCTACTCCCAGGTATATGTATTCACAAAAGGCATGGTGATAACAGAAAGCGCATCCGTCAAGAATTCCTTCCTCGACGACAGAGGAGAACTGATGACCTGGCTGCTCGAACAGGGCAACAAGCACGACCCCGCATACGTTGCCCCGAAATACAAGACGCTGCCAGATAATACTCCTTATATCGCCTACACCCCCGCTTCCTTTGAGGAAACAGTTTCAAGGGGTTCCCCCCTGACCCTCAGGCTGACGGTATTCTCCGAGGGAAACGCCCCGCTGGAAGGCGTTTTCGAGACCCCGGAATATGCCAGCGCGGACAAAAAAAGTTTCACGCTGCCGCCCATAGAAGGCATCGCTGATTACACCTTCTCCATTGACACCGCAGAAACCGGAGAAAAACAAGGAGAAATAACACTCAGAACAAACGATCCTTCCAGGAGCAACGTAAAAATACCCATCAAAGTGTCAATCACAGAAGAAACACTAACATCCGAAGCTCCGGATGAAACTCTGCCGGGAGAGGAGCAAGGAGGGAACAGAGCCAATTACTTCTTCTACCTGATAGTCCTGCTGGTCCTGGCGGCGGTGGCGGTATTCGTTTACGCGAAGAGGAAGACAGCGAAATAATATAAGCGAATCAGCGGAAATGTTCATATTTCCCTTTCTCCTGGAAATATTCTCTTTCCTGCTCGCAGCAGAATTTACCCGGTGAACCGGGAGAGAATACTTTGATTATCTCTTATCCTTCTCAAGGACCCACAACGTTGCTCTAATCTCATACCCGTTCTTGTACAACTCTTTTATCCCCACGCTTATGTTGCCAACATCTGTCCCCTTATTGTAGCCGACATACTCCCAGTTGTCGTAGCCGTTCGGCCTGATCACGTCCACTGCCAGGCGCTTGGGCTTGTCCAATTCAGACACCACATACATCGCCATGAAAGTATAACCCTTGCTCGACGAAAAACCCTTGTTGCTCACATAGACCAGCGTCGAATTCTCAGGCACGTAATCCGACTTGGTCAGGGGAACGTCGAGCGCATAAGCGCAGTACTGATCCCCGTCGATGCAGTGCTCGTTTACGCCGCACTTGTTCAAAAAATCCTTCTTCTCGGTCCCGACGCATCTGGCCTCCCGGGTCCCGGGCTTCTCGCAGCGGAACTGCACGTACTGCCGGTAGATGTTCCCCTCATAGCAGGTGAACTCTTTTGTGACAAAAGTACCGTTCGTCCCGCAATCGGCGTTGGAAAAGCACTCAACCTCCTCCCAGCGCAAAGTAGTAGTCGTCGTAGTCGAAGAAGTCGTAGTAGTCGTAGTGACTACCGTGGTAGAAGTCGTAGTGGTCGACACCCCGGGAACGGCTAATATATCTACCATATCCTCCACGTAAACGTTCTTCCCGGGAGGACTGATCGAAACATAAGCATTAATGGTCCAAGCTAAGAGGATTATTGCTACTATACTGGTGCTTGCCAGAATGCCAGGATCGACGTATTTCTCGCTCATTTTGGAAAACTACGTAATATATTTAGATTTTAGGTATAAAAAGTCATAGATTGTTCAATATTTTTAAGATATCTTCTCATTATCTGATCCGCCGGGGGAACAGGAATGCCAAAGAGGCTGAAGAAATAGGCTGGCAGGTGTCAAAAATCATACCTGCGCTAGCAGCACGATATAGTTCTTGCCGTAGTGCTTTGCGCAGGCAGGGCACGTGGTGTAATAGAAATACAGTTTTTTCATGGTCTTATTCTCAGACCTGACGTATTCATCCATCTCTTTTATGAATTTGCCCATCTCCTTGAACTCGCCCACAAAGACCTTTGACAGGAAAGTCCCGGAGATCCTCACGTTGTTCGCCCCGGGAACCTCTTTTGTTACCGCTATGTATATGTCGGAACCCCACATCGAATTCTCGTCCGAAAGCATCAAAGGCTCCGGGGACAATGCTCCTGCGGAAACGATCCTCTCCATGCTGCGCTTCATGACGCCGCCCATATTCAGGGGGATATGCATGAATGAAGTCACATGCTCCTTCATAACAGACGATCCTTTAAGACGATAACTTTTTTGTCCCAGGGCGCGGGATCAAACCTTGGGCAGCAGCCGGTCTCGGAATCGTAGATCTTGTCGAAGGCCATTTTCAGGTTTTTCTTATTACTTGAATACGCGTTATTAAAAGACAGATACGTAGTTATTACCTACATCATGGAAACGTCGCTCATCATCGAAACAAAAGGCCTGAAGAAGACCTTTTACTACAAATCCAAGGAAGGAAAAAAGGAGGTTGCGGCCGTAAAAGGCGTAGACCTAACCGTCCTGCATGGCGAGATATTCGGCTTCCTCGGACCCAACGGCGCGGGCAAGTCGACGACGCAAAAGATGCTCTCGACCATGCTCTCACCTACGGGAGGAGTTGCAAAGATAGCAGGATACGATCTCTCCAGGCAGCAGGCAGAGATAAGAAAACACATAGGCTACGTAAGCCAGGCCGGGGGCTCGGACCAGCAGTCCACTGGCTACGAGAACCTCGTATTGCAGGCAAGGCTCTACGGGATAGACGCAAAGAACGCCGAAAAATACGCAAAAGAATCCGTCAAACGCTTCCAGATGGACTCATTCATCGACCGGCCCGCAGCATCATACTCCGGCGGACAGAGGCGCAGACTGGATGTTGCCCTCGGCATGATACACAAGCCAAAGCTCTTATTACTCGACGAACCCACAACGGGCCTAGACCCGCAGAGCAGATCATACCTCTGGGAAGAGATAAAAAAACTAAAAGCGGACGGCGTAACGATATTCCTAACCACCCACTACATGGACGAAGCAGACAAACTATGCGACATGATAGCGATAATGGACAACGGCCAAATAATCGCTAAAGGAACGCCTGAAGAACTCAAAAACGGGATAGGCGCAGACAAAATAGAGCTGGGCTTCCCATCGCAGGACACCGCGGCAAAAGCAATCGATCTCCTGAAAGAAAAGATAAAAACAGAATCCCTCACCTGCCAGGAAACAACGATACACCTCTACATAAAAGACGGCGAAGGAAAACTCCCAGAGATCTTACGGACCCTGGACGCAAAGAATCTCATCGTCGAGAACGTCAACATGTCCAAGCCAAGCCTAGACGACGTATTCCTCAAATATACCGGGCGATCGCTGCGGGAGGACAAAGAATGAAAGCAATAAACGATGTCATGCTCATGTACCGGCGAAACATGACCCACACGCTAAGAAACCTCGTATACGTCTTTGTGAACCTGTTCATGCCCATGCTCTACCTCTTCCTGTTCATGCCCCTGCTACAAAACCTCGGAGCAGTCCCCGGGATCCCGGAAGGAGAAACGGTACAGGTATTCATTCCAGGGCTGCTTGTCATGCTCGGCATCTTCGGACCCATATTCGTAGGATTCAACGTAATAGACGATATCCGCTCAGGAGTAATAGAACGATTCCTCGTAACGCCGGTAAACAGAAGCGCAATACTACTGGGAATGATCCTAAAAGACGTGACAGTGTATCTGGCACAATGCCTGATCATAACCCTTATAGCAATACCTATGGGACTAAAACTAAACCTCCTGGGCTTTCTTTTGGCCCTCCCCATGTACATGCTAATAGCAATAACAATGGCATCACTATCATACTCCCTCGGACTAATCCTAAAAATAGAAGACAGCCTCGCGCCGGCGCTAAACATGATCGCAATGCCCGTAATGCTGCTATCGGGGATAATGCTGCCGATGATCCTCGCACCCGCATGGCTGCAGACCCTGGCGAAGCTGAACCCGCTTGCGTACGCGGTAGATGCTTCACGGATGCTATTCACGGGGAACTACGGGAATGATGTGATCATAGAAGGATACGTGCTGATGACGGTGCTTGCGATATTGATGTTCAAGTGGGCGACGGTGTCGCTGGGGAAGATGGCGGAGTGAAGAAAGCCGGATTATTCTATCGAAAATTATTCGCATTATCTTATCTCTTTTCCAAAAAGCGTGTCAAACTTAATTAGTCCTGCTATGCATTTTTTCTGTAGTTCATCGAAAAAATGAGATGCGGTTTCTACTTTTATCTCTAACTCTTTGTCTTCCAGAGGGAATGAAATAGTGTCTTTAATAGATCCAAAATAAAGTTGGGACAAATACATTGAGAAGCCAGAATATTCAATAATCAATCGGTAAAATTCCTTTCTCTGACGCTCGCTAGGTTTGATTTTTTCAAATTCCCCATCTCGACTGCAATTTAGCGGTTCACTGTAAGCAACGAGAGGCATTGCATAATGCCTTAAGCTCTCAACCTTAGCATCGAACCATCTGTCAAAGAACATTTGTTGGAACTCGGTCCAGTTAAGTAAAGATATATTGGTTTTTTTTGCAGCTTCCCTAGCACCTTTTTGAAATCCCCTCTTTGATATTATTATGCCAAAATTAGCTCCGTAATCGCCAACCACAGATCTAAATGCATGGACTTTCTCTTTTGGGACGTTAGAATTCCAATTTTTACATTCACACAAATACGTAATCTCGGGTTTATGTTTATTATCAAACCCAATCACATCAATATTAACCGTTCCTCTGACTGTCTGAATCTCCATTTCGGTTTCTGCTTGAAAACCAATGTCGCAGAAAACAGTTTTTACCCTATCCTGAAGTTCCTTCCATAAGACTGGATCTGGAAATATCATCTTATTATCAATGAACCCTAGAGTAATATAATCTAAATGCGTTTATAGCTCCTTTTAATGGAAAATAACTTTAAATGATACATTTAACTAACGACTATTTAGCGTGGAAAATATGGATTCAATAAAAAGCAGACTTGCTGAGTTGCCTTACTTGACAAATTTAGTGAATGAGGACTGGATTTTAGATGATAAACGAGACAAACACCTAATTAAATCTTTTTTGAAGGGTCTTCCTCCAGATTCCACTAAACTATTAAATTTGCATTTAGATAAATGTAAGCTTCCTAGAGAAGAAGGAGCGGATTCGATTGACCTAGAAATGAAGAAGTTTCTACTGATGATAGATGAAGTTGATTGCCATACTGAATACCTGCTTCTTAATCACCTCGAGAACTGTTTACGTATTCTTGGAATTAAGTCAGGTACTGAGGGATCTAAACGTTTGAGATCTAAATTAACTAGTCCAAACCAATTTTTTGACACACTTTCAGAGATTGAAGTTGCAGCCGTTCTAAAAAAATCAGGTTACTGCGTCATTTTGGAGCCAGATATAACTGGGAAGACACCTGACTTAAGCGCTTTTATTGCTGGTGGTTTGGTGTATCTTGAGGTTTATACTCCTAACTGGAGGATGGATGTTGAAGAGGAAAAAGTACACTCTGAAGGGTTTAGCTCTTATAAGTTAAAACCTCCCGAAAAAGACGTTCTTGGGCAGAAGTTGATTGAGAAATATGCTAAAAATATTGCTGAAATTATTAAAAAAAGAGAGAAAAATGATAAAAATCCAGTAGTGGTTGTCATTAACACTGGATATTCTCATTTTGACAAGGAATATGCCCCCGATAAGGCTTTACACGGAACTCCTGTACTAAATTTTTTTTTAGACAACCAAACTGGTGAATGCATTAGGAAATATGGTACACGTAAATTGGACAGTATAGCTTTTACAGAACCAAGCACAGAAAATATCAGTGCAGTTATAGCTTATACTCGGGATTTTACAATACCTGATTGCAGACCTGTCTTATTAGGTCGAGTTCATAAAAACCATTACTGTGAACGAAACATTTTGAATGAAAATCAAATAAAAACACTAAAAACAGTTTTTAATGACTCCGTAGTCTCAGATACCACTTCAATTGAATGATTCAAAGGTCTGACCTCAACCAATTACTTCTATTCTTTAACCCCTAAAAGGAAGACTGCTTACTTAAAGGTAGCTATCTTAATCCATCTCCCTTGTTAAAACGTAACTTACTTTTCTCCTAACAGGAAATATGTGTGAAGATCTAAAATTTAGATATACCCTCGTGCACTAACCTTATGGATCTCATTTATCTTCAATTTCCGGCCTTCATCATCTTCCCAGCAGTTTGAGTCAGGTGAATATGAGAATATAACTCTGTCAGGGCTATCAGATAACGCTTTTATAACCACGCATATCCGATAACTATCTCTGTTCTGGTTCATCTTTTCATATTCATTTGGGGTTAGTTCAATTACAATGCAGTCTTGCGACAGGCCTTTTACTTCAAGTTTAAGGACCTTACTTCCACTAATTGCTTCTAAATCCCAACCCGCATTATCCTGTTCAACTGAATCTACTTGGTACCCAAGTCCCTCATAATACTCTGTAATGACTTTGATAGCTTCCTTCTCAATTTTTATTCGTTTGTAAGGATCAAGTTGTCTGTGAAATCTAGGAGACACTTGTTTTGGGGATTCAACCTTACCTGTATGAACATAGTCTACGACTTTTTGGACAAATTCCTCCATCTCAGGTTGGTCTGCATACCACAGCATAGATTGACCGAAACCTCCTTTTTGTTTTCTAGGTATACTAAAAATCCTTTCATCTAGAGAAAGAAGTCGACAATTCTCCACCTTAGCTCTCACGAAGAATCCAAATATCTCATTTTTGAACAGTCTTCTATTGTCATCTGACTCTTGCTCCTTTCTATATACTCTAGCATTATCAAACCAGCCGATTATCTTCGTGCCACTCTCAGGGTCTGGTGCGACCCAAATAACTAGAACCCCATCAATATATTCGTCCGTCTTAGAAGCGCCCAATTTCGTTATATTTATCTTATTTCTAATACTGTTCCTTTGCTTTGTTTCAACAAAACCATAGTAATAACCATCAAGAGGCAAAAAGTTAAATATTTCATGACCATATCCATGTTCCTGAACAAATGCCCCTCCCCCCTCAATAGTGTCATCTGATCCAAGTCCTCTATACGATTTCATCCACCCGACATCAAGGAAAATTATCTTTTTCAATTCATGGAATCTTAGAATTCCTACGGTTATAAGGCGGTTATACTAAATTCAGGGCTACTACTTATATCATTTAAGAGATATGTGGTTATAATGATATATGCAATGCTGATGTTCTAATAGTCGACTGAAGAGTCTGAAAGATGGCTTAGTGAAATGAGTATAATCGGTTTATGGCGAAGGTTGATGTGTTTTTTTTTTAATCCTCCACCAAAGTATTCGGATTGATATTAGGGGGTGAATTAATTGATGCTCTATAATCATTAATAATTTCGTCGATTTTTTCTTCGGTAATCTCGTCATAGTATATCTTTTTTGGCAATCTATTTTTCTTTAAGAATAAAGATGAAATTTTTTGATCTAAGGTCTCTTGATTCAATTCTGGCCTAGAAAACTCAGCTTGGTATTTCCGGTAAAGATGCAATAAGGTTTTTGTTGAAATATAAATTACTTTGCCTTTCCATTTCTTCTTGCTTTGCAAATAAAACTCTGTTTTTGAAAGATGCTTTGCATAATTGTTGAAATTTGTTGTATTCATACAATTCGAAATTATAATAAATGCATCTAATTTTTTTGATGAATGATACTGAGTAATCTCTTTATTTTCACATAACCGTTTGATATACTCTCGTCCAGCTCTCTTCTCCCCCCGGTTTAACATATGAGGAATAAAATTACCATTGGTTTCTTTGCCTTCAGCTAATTTACAATCCCACGTGAAACAACCTCTGGGAGTTCCATTTATACTTAGTCCTCCAACACCATCTGGTAATGGCTTACTAGAATATTCTTTGCCCCATTTCTGAGAATTTGGAAAAATCATCCTTAACAAATTAAAGGAATCATCTTCAAGTTTTTGTCTATCATATCCAACTCCACCAGATAGATATTCATTAAGTCGGTTGTAAGAACTTTCTCCAGCTCCAACTATGTTAGAATAAAGAAGATCGATTCTCTCTTTTACTAATTCACTAAAGTAACTGGGTGGTAGATTATCCTCAAATGTAGAAATAATTAAATAATTAAGGTCGACAGGTTTGAACATATTATATTCCTGGACTTTTTTACTCAGTCTTCCAGATCCAACATTTATGAATATTATGGGTAACCCGGAAGCTTTAAAAAAGCTAATAATTTTTGTAGGCAAAGGTTTGCAGTTTACATAAAAGTAACAGGGACGATTTTTATATGTCGTTGAAATCAACTTGATTTCTCCCTTATGTTTGTAAATCGGTTCTCTTGCAGAAATCCCCTCTCTTAATAGAATGTTTTTTATAAACGAGCTAATTTTGGGTTCGGAAGAAAGGGGTTTAAGTACTTTCTTGACGGGTTCAATTCTTGCATGACATGAATAACATCTTTCTTCATCTGGATTAGAATATTCGTCTTTATGATGGATTGGATCTGCAGTACAAACACAATAATAGCGTTCTTGACAGGTAATTAAATCTAATTCAATTAGCTTGGAGATAATTTTTAACTCATATTCCTGTGGATTAAACACTTCTTGTCTTGAGAAAATATTGGATAGCAGTCTTTCTAAATCCTGCTTATTGTGAGGTTGAGCTACAGGATGGCATAATGGGAAACCAAATACCTCTTTAAATTTTTCTTTTAGTGCGTTGATTTCTTCTTGATCCAAACCTCTAGTGTCTAAATCAAGTTCTACCAAACCAGGTCCAATAGAATTGACTTGTATTGACTTAGTTCTATTATCATATCGTATTTTTAGTGATGAAATGTCTCTCAGAGTAAAAATCTTGATTTTCTCTTCATCCATTAGTGTTTGTAATGAGTTGGCTAATCCCTGATTTCTCGTTATGTCCGTCAAATGTAATCTAGGTAAGCCATTCAGTTCACTTCTAGGGAATGTAATCTCAACTATCTTTATTTCAGATTGAGCCTCTTCTGAGCATAGATTATCCTTAAATTGCCGGTACAAGGTATTTTCAAAGTCATTGAAGCATTCTTCAACTTGCGGAATCTGGAACAATATTTTCTCGACACCTTTTTCTAAAGATTTCCAATCAACATACCTTGAGCATAAAATCTGGATATCTTTTTCCCCAAGATGAAATTCAATGAAGCACTTTAACGTTGTTTTTTTCCTTTTGGGTCGATCTATTTCCCGTTCTAGTTTATCATTGATTTGTCTTAGAAACATCAGTAAAACAGTGTTATTAATGGTTGTCTTTAAATAAAATTTCCATTTATAATTTTCCTTATCTCTTTTGTTAAGAAATTTAATTAGCCTGTTTTTGTTTTGTATTATTGTGTCTATGTGCTGCGTTGTAATTGGTATCACAGATTTGTGATATTTAATTGATTTTAAATTTCTTCTATTATTAAGCACATATATTTCCCGGATTAATTCTTTTCGTTCTACAAACATCAAGGATATTTGTCCCATTATTGTTTCTTTTAATGCTAATTCAGGTAGTCTAGTTTGTACCGTAGCGCTAGAACAAAATTCTTCAATAACTAAAATTTTGGTTTTTTGAAATTCATATAACATCCATACGGTCTTTCCAAATTCTAAATTAATAATTTCATCAACCTTGCCCGGTTTATTTGGGCCAACAATAGTTATCCCAAAAGATTCTGCAATTTCATCAATATCCTTTTCATCAAATCGTTTGTTTAGAATTCTTTTACAGGTTTTTTTATATTTCTTTTCCCACTCCTTAGTAATTTTTGTATAATCAACTTCAAGTTCATTCCATAACTGTTTATCTGTTGAAACCATATTGTGGGTTACAAGATAGTTTTATCTACAAGTTATAACACTAATCTAAATAACTTTCAATATGATATAATATCCTTTAAATAAATTACATCGCCTCGTCCAAAAAGAAGATGAAAATGATGTTTCCACGAAATGACTAATACTTATTCTGTACTAGCCGCTGCTATGACGTGCCCAGAAGCGTGCAGAGAAGGTGCTAACCAATTCATCTCTTTTATCTCCCTCCATTTATTATCCTCATGTAAGCCGTTCTTACCATCTCAAATCTCCCCCTCACCACCATGTCCTCGAAGGACCAGATCCTCATCCCCCTTGCATTCGAAAGAGTTTGGGCCTATAGGGCGGTCTCAGATTCACGGTCTTCGGAGTGGGCGATCGTCCTGAAGAAACTCCAGACGCCGTCTGTGTATGACCATAACTCCCCTTATCAATCCTTTTTTGCCCGGAATACCTTCTTAAACGCATTTTTAACCTTTTTCATCCTATTTTTTAATGAGAAAATGGCAGAATTGGTTTCCAAGGCTTTCCTCTTCGATGGAATTGTTAAAGGGGTCGTTTTTAGGTCTAAGATCAGATCGATTGCAAAATCCCATAAGCTGCGCGGCTTTGTCCTAAACCTCCAGAACTACGACGAAAGCGTTCTTGCTGTATGCAAAGGCAGGCCGGGGGAGATCATAGGTTTCCAGAAGGATATTAATGGTTTGATCTCTAAGGAAGTAGAGTCTGAGAACGTGAGACAGAGATTGGTAAACCAATTGTCCGAAACGATTGATGTGCTCGACGGCATCCTTATTTCCGGGGACCTCGACGAGAAGAAGGCCAGGGCGATTCCTCTGCTTGAAAAGAAGAAAGCGATTTTGAGGCGTCTGAAAGCATTAGACTCCGGGAAAACTTCTTACGTCCTTAAAAAAATAACTCCCGTTGACCCAAGTGTTTACAGGAAGGAGATAAAAAACGCCATAGTCGAGGAGAGAGACGACTTCGTCCTTGCCAGAGACACGGATGAGCTTGGGGCAAGGCTGGACGAGGGGATCAGCGCCTTAACGGATCTGAAGAACACGGCATCCAACATCAATTATGATATAATAGATACAGATTTTTCCATATTGGAAGTCAAATACGGCAGCCTCAACTCCAGCATAGAAAAAGGATTCCGCGAATTCCCGAAAGAGTTCGCAAACGCCTTTGGAGTCGTATTGAAAGAAGTGTACGGCCTGGAACCGAAGAAGAAAGAAAAAGACTGAAATGTCCTTCGGAAGTATATGCGTGATCTGTCTTATCCATTGTATAACCTCATCTTCTGCCTTATCGTTTTTTCGTCTATCTTCGCGGGCTTTATGCCGAGGGCTGTCATTATGTCTGTTGCGTCTTTGTTTTCCTTGTTTTTCCCTGTGTTTAGCAGTTTCAGGTAGGCGTGGATCTTTTCTTCTTTTCGGTATTTTTTTGCCAGGAATATCAGCAGGTTGTATATCGGCTTGCGTCCTCTTTCCCGGTTCTTGCTTAGGATGAGGGGTATTGCCTCCATTCTGCGTGCGTCTCCGTTTAGCATTAAGGAGATTATGATCGTTTCAATGGCGTAGTTTTTTCCTTTTTCGATCGTTCCTCCCGTTTCCTTGTATCCGAATCTTCCCAGGTTGTAGGATAAGTCTTTTTCGTCTATCTTTGCGGGATTGATCTCTTCTGCGCCGCGGATATTGATTCCTTCTTCGAGCATCTTTTTTATCTCCTGCCAGTATTCCTCCTGGTACTTCAGGATCGTCTGTTCTGGTATCATTTCCTTGAGCGGGTTGTGGGCTTGTTCTTTGAATAGTTCCCGTAATTCGTTCTCCCTGAGGATCAGGCAATCCAGCTTTATGTTGTGGGCGGCTTCTAGGTCCAGCATTTTCCGGTATATGTCTATTGTGTCCTTTTTTGTCGCCCGGTCTTTTAGGGCGAACAGGAATTCCTGCCTGTTCAGGGACCTGTTCCTGTGCGGATGATTGATGGCGATATATTTAATGCAGCAGAAATCCCTGCTAAAAGAGGTGCTTATATCCGATAAAAGCATTTTCAGTTCTAAGTCACCCTCCAATAGTTCCCTCTCTTTCATCAATTCCAGTTGGGATAATAGGAGGATAGTGCCGTAGTCATCGTAATTGATCGATATCCTGCTGGAGTTGCCTGTTTTTTCCAGGATTATGTTCCCTTCCTTATTCAATTCCTTTATCTTGTCATAGACGTTCTTGTAATATGCCTTATGGCTGCCTGCTCCAAGCTCCCTTGTAAGGCTGTTGATGGAATAATCTTTGCCTGGGCTGCTGCCTAACCCCTTCAATATCCGGTAGGTGGTTTGATCCATGATTATATAATTATTACTATAATATTATAGTATTTCTACTATAAGAATGGATACATTTGGGATATCCATGGCCTCGATACTCTGCTGAAATACGTGATCGTGGTCCCGGACGAAAAAACGCTTCCCCAGAAGGAACACGCATTTGAGTTGTTGGGCGAAATAGACCCCGATGTTGTTCTGATACTTGTAACGGCCCTCGCATATGAGGCTCCCGCTATCTGGACCAATGACCGGCACTTCGAGAAATAGACAAGGGTGAAAATCTTGTAGACCAAAGATATGATCACTGCTGTTGACTAGAACCACAAGTTTCTGGTCGACTAAGAGCCCGGGGAAGATGGCGGAGTGAGGTAATCCAGCCTTTTTACGTCTTTTAAGTTTGTTTTCCCCAATTAGATATACATTTGGGGTGGTTGCTGGCTCTATTTCTCTTACTCTAGCTTCTGCCTACGAAAATAAGTATTAATAAAGCTTCGTAAAAAATTATTATTGATCGGGTGAAAGCAAAATGGACAAAAACTACTCATTTGTTATGTCGGCTCCCTTGAAGGAATACACGGATAAATGGATCGCCGTAGTTGACGGGAAAATAGTCGCATCAGGTTTAAACGCCAAAAGCGTGTACAATGAAGCAAAAAAGAAGCATCCTGCAAAAGAGTTGTTAATGGACAAAGTTTACGGAGATAAATGTCTGATCGTATAGCTGAAAGAAGATTCTTTTTTTGAATCGATCTACAATGACGATGCATTTTAGGTATCGGATGGGAGCAAGACTTACTCCAATAATACCCATAAAACTAAAGTACAAGTCCAAGGAATTGCCGATTACTGCTCTGTTAGACTCCGGGGCTGACTACACCTTTATACCCGAAGACGTCGCATCCATCCTGGGCATAAAATATCAAAGACTCAAATCCCAGAAGATCACAGGGATCGACAAGGAACTAACATGCGCAATGTGCCCGGTAACCTTAGCCGTCGAGAGCGAAGGAGAAAAACATGAAATAGAAGTTATCGCCCACATTCCAATGCTCTCGGCAAAAAAGGTGGGCGTGTTGATCGGAAGGCAGGGATTCTTTGAAAACTTCAACATCACCTTCTGTGAAAAATCAGGCGACATATACATAGAAAAGAATAAGTAGGTACGTGATTACTGTTTGCGGCGGTGTTCTGGTGGTCGACGAAGAGCTTGGGGAAGATGGTGGAGTGAAAAGCCAAATTCTCATATTCCTAGATTTTCTATACTTTTGAGTTCTGTAATTAACAAAAATCGATACTTTTAGGTAAACGGTTATTTAGCGAACCTATTAAATCTCTTTTTTTTTTTTATAAGCAGCAGACTTACCTAAATGCTCTGAGCGGGAAACAATGGAATGCGGGGATTTTTTCGTATGTCCTGTAGGGGCGAAGTGATTATATGACGAGCATGTAGATGAACCATATACTCTTATATGTGTAATCACATATATTCACAGAACCTTTAAGAAAGGTTCACGAAATAGCGGGCTGAGTCTATAAGCCTCACCCGCTTGACGACTATATCAATGATACAAAATGGTAAACATCACCTTATCCATTCCCGAGGACCTCCACAAGAAGATGAAAAAGCACTCCGAGATCCGCTGGAGCGAGGTAGTGCGCAAGGCTTTAGCCGACAAGGTCTCGGATCTCGAGTACATGGAAGAGATATCCTCCAAAAGCAGACTTACCCTGCGGGAGGCTGACGAGTTCTCTGATAAGATCTCTGCATCGGCTTCCAAGAAATTCATGAAGCTGAAAAAATGAAGCTCGTCCTGGATGCTAACGTCTTCGTCCTGAAGGACTCGCAGGATTCTGATCTCATCAGACGACGTTTTCCTTTTTCCTGAAATTATCCTTGAAGAGATCGAAGGGAATCGCGTTGAGCTCTTGAAGAAATTCGGCCTCACCAATGAAGAATTCGACGGATTGATTATTCAGCTGCTCAATTATGTCTCTGTGATTTCTTCGGATGTTCTATTGCCTTACCGGGACGAGGCTTATAAGGTCATCGGAGTGATCGACTTGAAGGACGTACCTTATATTGCCGCTGCGTTAGCTTTTGAGGGGTCTGTTATCTGGAGCAATGACCGACATTTCGAGAAACAGGCAAGGATAAAAGTCTTGAAGACTAAGGATATGATCTCGGCTGTTGATTAGAATCACAAGTTCCGGTTGACGAAGAATCTGGGGAGACGGTTGGGTGAGTTCTAATCTCCCCTCTTTTATCCCCTCAATCCCAAATTATTCTAAAGTAAGACATTCTTACCATGGAAAAAATCGTAGTTACGAGCATGTCCTCGAAGGGGCAGGTCGTGATACCGTTGGACGTGAGAACGCGTCTCGGCCTGAAGGAGGGTGCGAAGTTTGCTGTCATGGGCGAGGGCGATACGGTGGTCCTGAAGAGGATCTCGATGCCGTCTCTTTCGGATTTCAATGTCCTTCGGGAGAAGACGGCGGAATACGTTGCCGAAAGGGAGATCAAGCCTAAGGACGTAAAGGACGCCATTAAAAGAGCCAGAAAATGAAGGCCGTTCTGGATACGAACGTTTTCATATCCGGCATATTCTGGTCCGGCGCTTCCAGGGAGTCCTTGGAACTGTGGAGGGACGGGAAATACGCGCTGGTCGCTTCCCTGGAAACCATATCAGAGATAGAGACGGTATTAAAAGATTTTAAGATCAGGTTGCCGGATGACCTTATCAGCGCATGGATCGACCTTGTGATCTCTAATTGCATAATGGTCGAGCCTGTCGAAAAGATCGATGCGGTTTCAGACGATCCCGACGACAACATGTTTCTTGAGGCGGCAGTAGCTGCGGAGGCCGACTACATAGTGAGCCAGGATAATCATCTGTTGAAGATCAAGGAATTTCGAGGAACAAAAATCGTCAAGCCGGAAGAATTCAACAGGCTGTTCAGCTGAATGCTACATCCTGATTTATTTCCTCTAATTCCCTATTAATATCATATATATGAGGTGTATACATGGTCCAGGCGCTGATCAACGTTTCCGAGAAGACTAACAGGCTATTGAACATCCTTAAGGCGAAATACGGCCTTAAAGACAAGTCCGAGGCGATCGATCTTATGGCCGAGTTGTACGAAAAGGAGCTTTTAGAACCCGAGCTTAGACCGGAATACATAAAGAAGGCCGAAGGCATCATGAAAGAAAAGGCGATCAAGGTGGGGTCAGTCGCCGAGATGCGCAAGCGCTACGGAAAATAGGATGTATAACCTGGCAGTCAAGCCCTCGGTTGACCGCGTATTTGCGAAGCTTTCAAAGAAAGACAAGGCGCAGATGGAAGCGGTTTACAAGAAGCTTGACGAGATACTGATAAACCCGCAGCACTACAAGAACCTCAGAAAACCCCTGCAAAACTGGAAACGCGTGCACGTCGGAAGCTTCGTCCTGACGTACTCGGTCGATGAGAACACGAAGACTGTGATGATAGAAGACTACGAGCATCACGACAAGTTATATCGGTGATGAGGTGTGGGGGTGGAAAGATGGCTGCGTGAAGGCCCCCTTCTCATGACTACGTCCTCTTTATTTGTAGTCATCCAACCCGGCTACCTCTTTTTGGTCGCTCTGAGTCTTCTGAGTATCAGTTCTATGGATGGCCTTAGATTTCCTTCGTTCTCGTATGCTCGGAGTGACGAGTAATACTCCTGCCGGTCTTCAAGTCTTATGTTAACCGGGGGTAGATCGTGCTTCAGAAGGATGTTTCCCAAGCCCTCGCCAGGGTCTTATATGCTCATAAAACAAAATATGAACTATGAAAAAGACGGAGAGGTCGGTTGACTTGAAGCAGCCTTGGGCGAACCAGCTGACTGTTGGCAACATCGAGATTCGAGTCCTCTCCAGGCCGAAGGTGGAGTTGCAGGAGTTAGAGGGCGTTCTCAAGTCTGAAAAGAAGGCCGTATCCGTTGTTCGGGAACTGCGCGAGGAAGACTATGGACGGGAAAAGCGAAGAACTGGTTCTTGTTGATACCTGCGTTTTCTTAAGATATTTCTTTGCCGAAGATGGGAAAGACATTGCAGGCTTACTGCTTGGAATGATCGTTTCCAAGGAACTGAAAGCTGTAGTCAGTGTCTGCACTCTCTCGGAGCTCGTCACAGTATGCATACGCAGCAAAAAAGAGGATCTGATACCTACGATCCTTTTATTCATCCGCCAATACTTTTATGTTGCGAACACAACGCCTGAGACTGCCATTCTTGCGGGATACTTCAAGGCGCAGTACTCCCGGAAACAGAAAACCCTTTCATATGTGGACAGCGTGATCCTAGCAACCTCCTTTTTGTATGGAAGCATATTATTGTCCTACGATTCGGAATACGACGATGTAAAAGAGGTTGGGATAAAGACGCCGGATGACTATTTAAGGGAATTTGCAGGAAGGTAATCCCTTGCGGATAAGCAGTCTTGGGCACAATGTTTTCATATCTGCCGTATTCTGCCTCACTTATATTGATCCTGTTCCTTCATATTTTACCCCCTCAATCGTCCCCCTAACTTCCTTCGCAAAATATGTCGTGTTTTTATGCCTTTGCCAGTGTCTTCTTCATTATCGTATGCCTCTGCTGAGTCGATATGCCTGAATCCTGCTTTGATTGCCTCGTTTACGCAGAATTCCGCCTGGTCGTTTGACAGCCGGTATGTTCCGAATCCCGCGAGGGGCATGCCTATTTTATTGCGTGCCGTTTTCTCCTTCAGTGGTTGATTAAAAGTTTCCTTGAATTGTCTTTCAGCCTTTGGTGCGCAAGCGGTTCATCAGTAGATCGTCTTTGAGTATCCTGTCTTTCATTTGCGTTAATTCTTTGACGTCCCAGTTGCTGCTCAGGTAGCGTCCCTTGGCCCAGTCGGCCTTGCCTGAACAGAGCCAGACGATGAATCCTGCGGCCAGTTCCGGTTTGTCCACGAGGTATGGATGTATTTCCTCGGGCATGTTCCTGGCGAGAGCCGTAGACACCCCGCCGGGATGGACGGCAAAGCATTTTATCCCGTCCGCGCCGTGATCCACGTCTATGAATTCGCATAGGCGGTTTATAGCGTGCTTTGACGTCTGGTAATCCGACGCCCCCTGCGTCAGCATTTGTGCGCCGACGGAAGAGATCAGGATCAAATAACCGCCTGCAGGTCTTTTGGTAGAACGTGCGGATTCGATAAGGTAAGGTATGGCATAGCGGGCAACGTAATACGATCCTTTCAGGTTGACTTCCCACGTTCTCCACCAGCTGGCGATGTCTGATTCGCCGATTTTGTTCCATTTGTCAAGGTATCCGGCATTGGCGTCCGCGACGTCTATTCCGTCGTATTTGGCCGCACAATCATCGATCGCCGCTTTGACTTGTCCCACATCGGTCACGTCACAGACCCTGTATGCGCACAGAGTCTTCGGATTCGCCTCGGTTACCTTGGCCTTGGTCTCTTCAAGCTCCTTTACAGACCTTGCGGTGACATAAACCGCTTTTGCTCCCGCCCGGGCAAAGGCTACCGCGGTCGCCTGCCCGATGCCCCGCGACGCGCCGGACAAAAAGATCGTTTTACCGGAAGCGCTTCCCTTCAATGCAGTTTTGGGATCGATGTCCGGATACTGCGAGTGGCGGGTCGTTAGGTCGAGGTCCTGTGTTTCAATGGAAGACATGTTTTTTTTCACCTTTTTGTTTTGTTCACTATTTATTCGCAAATATATGTGTTACTTTCTAATACTTTATATCAAAAGGTTATATTTATACCTTTTGTAACTTCAAAGATACAAGGTGTTATTATGGTGACTCAAAAAGAAAGATACCGTCTAATCTATGGCGAACTCTCCAGAAAGTGGTCTATGACAATAATTAAAGATATTTTTTTAGGCTACAAAACGTTTAGCGGGTTTTTAGAGGTCAACGAAGGCTTAACAAATAAAGTCTTATCGGATCAATTGAAGAGGCTCGAAGAGCTGGGATTCATCAAAAAAGAGATAGTGAGCATAACGCCTCTAAAAGCAACCTATGAATTAACCCCTATGGGAAAAAGCCTTAACAAACTAGTATACGAAATGATAATGTTCGGACTCGACAATAAGATCTTTGACAGAACCTATCCTTTGATTGCCGGCAAAAATCTGGAAGAGATATTTGAAATTGGAGTGCGCCCCTTAAAGTGGACAGGTAGTTAAGTTTTTGTAGGGGAAAATAATTTTAAGGGGTGCATAAATGGAGTCACGTAGGAGGTTCACTCGGGACTTTAAATTGAAGGTTTTAAGTGAA
>JBAQYF010000005.1:0-44712 GCA_049299895.1 Candidatus Altarchaeia archaeon | reverse complement strand
AAGCGAAAAAGGGATGGAAAAAGAAGCCGCCTGCAAAATATGGGCCTACCAAAAACTTAAAAGAACCCAGAACAAGGAAAAACCTCGAGGGACTCACGAAACACTAACTATTTATGCAACAAAGCATAAAAGAACGGCGTTTTTCCTGATTCTTTTCCCTGTCAGGCCTATTAATTAACGGTTATGGCTGCCGAAGACAAGATAAAAGAGATAGAAGACGAGATACAGAAGACTCAGTACAACAAGGCGACGCAGTACCACATAGGGAAGCTTAAGGCTAAACTTGCACAGATAAAAGAAGAGGACCTGAAGCGCAAATCCTCAGGAAAGAAAGGAGAGGGCTTCGCAGTCAAGAAAAGCGGAGACGCAACCGTTGTACTGGTTGGATTTCCATCCGTAGGAAAATCAACCCTTCTAAATGCGCTTACCGACGCAGATTCGCGCGTTGCCGCATACGAATTCACGACCCTTAACGTAGTCCCCGGGATGATGGAATACGAAGGCGCAAAGATACAGATACTAGACATACCCGGGATCATCGTCGGAGCATCATCCGGGAAAGGCCGCGGAAGAGAAGTTCTGGCAATAGTCCGCAATGCGGATCTCATACTCATACTGCTCGATGCATGCAACATAAAGCATCTTTCAGCAATAGAAAAAGAGCTCTACTCCGTCGGGATACGGCTAAACCAGCGCCCGCCCAGGGTGAGCATCCAGAAAACAGACAAAGGCGGAGTATCCGTCGTCGCCAACGTTAAACTTACAAAGATCGACAAACGAACGGTACGGGAAATACTCAACGTCTACGGCATACATAATGCCACCGTAGCATTGCACGAAGACATCACCGACGACCAGATGATAGACGTCATCCAGAAGAACAGGATATACTCGCCCTCGCTCGTCCTTTTGAACAAGATAGACATGCTCAACCAGGAAGACCTCAAAAAGGTCCGCGACGAACTAAAAGGCTCAGCCATAGAGATCTCAGCGCAAAAACGCTCAAACATAGAGGACCTGAAGAAAAGGATATTCGTAAAATTGGACGTCATCCGCGTCTATACAAAAAAACTGGGCGAAAAAACGCATTCTCCGGAGCCTATGATCATGAAAAGAGGATCGAACGTGAAAGACGCGTGCATGATGGTCCACAGGGATATCATAGCCAAATTCAAATACGCGCATGTCACGGGAAAGTCAGTGAAATTCGACGAACAGGTCGTAGGGCTACAGCACGTATTGCAGGACGGGGACGTCGTGATGATAGTTACTGCAAGATAAGTATGCTATGACGTACTAATTAGTAATTAGCATATCCCTTTATTTTTTACTAATTGGCAATTAGTGGAATGCGAGATAAAAGGCCTCTGGAACTACGATGTGCGTGTTTCACGCCCTTCGTTCCACTTTTTGTTCTCATCATCCCAATATACATACTATGCTCAATTCCGTCATTCGCGTCGATCTCCCCGGTAAAGAAGTCCTGCTCATAGGCACGGCGCACGTTTCCAAGGAGAGCGTCGAACTCGTCAGGGAGACAATCGAAAATGAGAGTCCCGATATGGTAGCCGTGGAACTCTGCGCTCAAAGGCATCACGCAATATCTGAAAAGAAGAAATGGGATGAAACCGACGTATCAAAAGTCATAAAAGAAGGCAAGGGATATCTGTTTTTAACTCAGCTTATGCTTACCAATTTCCAGAGGAAGGTAGGCGACGAACTCGGCGTAAAGCCCGGAAGCGAGATGGTGAAAGCCTTGGAAATGGCCAAGGAGAAGAACATCCCAATTGCTCTTGTAGACCGGGACATAAGCGTCACCCTCAAGAGGGCCCTGAATCGCATGGGCTTCAGGGAGAAGATAAATATCTTCTTTGGCCTGGTATCCGGCATCTTCGAAGAAGAGAAAGTGACCGAGGAGATGGTCGAAAAGCTAAAAGAGATGGACGTTCTCACCGAGATGATGGAAGAGCTTGGGCGTGAGATTCCCTCTGTAAAGGAGACCCTGCTCGACGAGCGGAATATCTACATCGCCGACAAGATCGCATCCCTGGACGCAAAAAAGATAGTCGCCGTTGTGGGCGCAGGACATGTTTCCGGAATAAAGGAGATACTGGAGTCAAAATTATCCGGGAAAGACATCGGTAAGGAAATCGCGGAACTTGAGACCGTTCCTGAGAAGAAAGGCAACCTTACGAAATACATTAATTTTGCTTTTCCTGTAATTGTTATTCTATTAGTTGTCTTGGGATTTTTCATGGGTCCAAAGGATCCAAACTTTTTAATGGATTCCGCAGTTAAATGGATTTTTTTAACAGGGGGTTTAGCAGCGATAGGTGCAGCATTAGCTTTAGCTCACCCTCTTTCAATAGTTACGGCCTTCATAGTGGCTCCATTGACTACTCTACATCCTGCTCTTGCAGCCGGGTGGTTTTCTGGTTGGGTTGAGGCAAAACTTAGGCCACCAAAGGTGAAAGATTTCGATGGATTATATAAAATAAACTCGATACGAGATCTATGGAATAATAGGGTTACAAAAATCATACTAGTTATTGGATTCACAAATTTGGGTGCCTCGTCTGGTGCTATAATCGGGGTACTGTCATTTTTATTGAATCTTTTGTCCAAAATCAACTTTAAAATTTAGCGATAATTAGGAGTAAGTGATTTATTAATAATACTGTTCATAATTAATCGGGTGATTGTATGAAAACAACTAAAATGTCTTTAGGGGATATAACAAGGAAAATACCCCAATTATTAGCATTTGGGCTGATACTGTGTTTTTTTATGAGTCTAGTGGGCCTCGTATCTGCATGGGGAATTCCTTGGGCAGGTATTGATTTAACTGCTGACTCTTATACTCATAAGGTTAACGAATACGGTACCGTTACCGTTAAAGTAGACGCTGAAGATTTTGCTGCTGGAGTGATATTTTATCAACTTTTCATACCCTCTGATGTAATGTATGTAAGTATGGTGAAAGGCCCCACACCCACACAATACGTGTATTTAAAAAAGGGACAATGTATAAAGCGCATTATACCTGGCCCCTTAGAAAATTATTGCGGCCCCGGAACGGTTCTCTATTGGGGTGACCCCAGTCAAATTTTCCTTGGACAATACCGCCAAAGCCCCAAGATAAAAGTAAAATATACTAAGGCAGGAAGTCAGACTATACGTGCTAGTGCAAACCTACAATCCTCATTCTATAAAATACCTGCGGGAGATTATATAACTGTGAAGGTTAAATAACTTCTTAGGAAAATATACTATTTTTTCTTTTTTTTATTTAATCCTTTTTTTTGATAATAATCTCTCAAATATCACCTTGAAAAGGAACAAATTAGGACTTGTTGGTCATCCAGTAGCCCACTCTCTTTCTCCCTCTATGCATAATTCCGTATTCAAAACGCTTGGTATGGACTACACGTACGAAGCATTTGACATAAAACCCGAAGACGTCATCCCTTTTCTGGACCGCTGCAAGGAGTCGTCCTACCTGGGGCTGAACGTTACCATACCCCACAAAGTGGAAGTGATGAAGTACATAGACAACGTCAGCGAGAACGCGCAGCTCATAGGGGCGGTCAATACCATAAAATTCGTAGGAACAGACGTTTATGGTTACAACACCGACGGGATCGGATGCATAAAAGCGCTGTCGGATGCCGGCGTCTCCATAGACGAAAAGAAGATACTGATCCTGGGGGCGGGAGGCGGGGCCCGGGCTATCGCGTTTCAGTGCATACTTGACGGCGCGCATGTATGCATCTCCAATCGCACGAGGGCGAGGGCAGATAAGCTCGCATCCGAGATAAAGACGCGTCTCGGAGAAAAGATCCGCGTGCTGGAATATTCCAAGACGTCGCTGACTGAAGAAATGGACGATATCAACGTGCTTATCAACGCTTCTTCCGTCGGCATGAACCACGAGGCAGGCGACGAAGTGATCCCCTGGGAAGTTCTCCCGTCAGGCATCGCCGTCATGGACATAGTCTACAACCCGCTTGAGACGAACCTTCTGCGCAAGGCAAGAGCGCGCGGATGCAAGACCATAAACGGCGTGGGGATGCTTGTCCACCAGGGAGCGGAGTCCTTGAGGATATGGCTCGGCATCGACGCCCCTATAAACGTAATGGAGGAAGCAGTCCTTTTGCGGCTGGCAAAAAAATGAGCGCCATATGCTGCATATCGGACTGTCACATCGGCTACATGCACCGGCTAAAAAAAGAACGCCTCGAAGACTATGAAAAAGCCTTCAGCGAAGCCGTGGCAAAAGCAATGGAATACTCGCCCGAGCTACTCATATTCGGAGGAGACCTCTTCCATCACACCAGGCCGGATCCGCGCAGCATGAAACTGATAATAAACACCCTGATGACAGTCGCGGGAAAGACAAAGATAGTGGTCGCCATCGGCAACCACGAGCTCGACGGCCACCTGAAGACTGCGTATCAGCCTCTTTTCAGCGAATTCCACGAGAACATACATGTTCTGTCAACCGAGAACCCCCACATAATACTGGACCTGTCCGGAAAGAAAATAGGGATACACGGATTCCAATACCTCCGGGGAAGGGAAGCGGCAGAGGCCGAACTAAAAAAAATAACAGGCGAATTGCCAACCCAAAAGGAAAAACCGGAAAAGAACATCCTATGCCTGCACCAGGCAGTCGAAGGATACCTTGCACCCTACGAGATATCCCTGAGATCATTGAAGGACGCATCCGCAAAATACGATCTCATACTCACAGGCCACGTGCACAAATACCAGAGGATAAAAGAAGCAAGCTGCCCTGCATATTACATGGGCGCAACCGAGAGGACCAGCTTCAACGAATCGGATAACGACACAGGTTTCCTCGTATTCAAAGACTCTGATTACAACAACCCCGTATACGTGGAGACATGCGCGGTTCCCATGCGCAGGATCAAAGAAGACGTCGGGAAAAAGACGCCCGCAGAAATAAACGAACACATAAAGAAACTGATAGAGAACAACGCAGACGTGCGCTGCCTGCAAATATCCCTCGAAGCAGACGTCGCAGGCGACTCATTCGACATAAGATACGACTGGGAGAAAGACTACCCGCAATACGCGATACTCGGCGTATCCATCCTGCCAAAGATAGGAAACGAAGTGATAAAAATAGAAAAGACACAGATAGACCCAAAAGTGATCGAAGAATACTTCGAAAAAAAGGGTATGGGGGCAAGAAAGGATCTAAGGGATGCGTGCGTGGGGTTCTATGAGAAATACGGCGGGTGAACGTACCCTAGGAGTACGTGGAATCATATCTCCAGAAAAATCATATTTTTAATGATTATATTTGTCAGTTTCAGTTTTGCTTTATTCCTCCTCATTCGAATCCTCCCGGCTTTTCTTTGGGTATTTGAGGGTTGAACTGAAACATAATGCGTGTTTATTTTTTTTTTTGGGGAAGAGGGGATAAGTGTTTTATTGATGACCCGGATATCTTCATCTTTTATACTCTCTTTTTAAAATATAATCCGGTCCGATGAATAGGGTCGACCGACATTTGTTATACTTTATTAAATTTCAACAAAAAAATTATGAAAAGAAGTCTGATATTAAATAAAAGATGAAAATCCGTATAATTGCAATACTAATCTCACTTATATTCTCATTGAATAGCTTTGCGTTTATTGAAAATGAAGATTCGATGGGTTACGTATTCTTGGGGTGTAATTCCTGTTATTACAGCAATAATTGTAGGAACTGCCCGTTATTCTCTTATTTTGGAGCTATTCCCTGCTGTCAGCACGGGGAAAACACTTGGAACACGCATCGATTATATACTTTCAACAACACCTATTATTCCGATTGTTTAATGACCTTAAAAAATAATGGGATCCATGATCAGTGTAATGGCTATGTGCAGGGAGGGGTTACATTCTATCTGTTTGATCAATACAACAATTTAATTGCAAACATCTCGCAAGGAAATACCTATAGCTGGGATTGTGATGCATACGTTCAAGATAATTCCCTGTCTTTTTATTTCTCAATCTATCCTGACATGTCTACGGAATGTGATCTAGTCAATTATAGTCATTTTAGCATTGTAAATTCATTTACGTCGGATATAAACATATCTTATTTAAGCGTCCAGAGCGAGCTTATCTGCCCGAATTATTACTCGGATGTCTGGAAGTATACTCCCTATGTCAGAAAAGAATTAAGATGGACCTTCTATGATGATTGCAACGAATCGGAATACTGCGACGTTCAGAGCTCCTCCTGCGAATCAATTTCTACTGATTATTCGCTGACAATAGAAGACGCCGATCCTCAAGCACGAGTATTCAAGCAGCCAGGGGATTATGTTACAGTGGTATTCCATTCTGATCAAACGCAGAGTGTGGAATACTCTACAATAGGTCTTGCTTCTGAATCGGAAACTTGCGTAGACGGCCAGGCTGACCTCTCAATCGGGGAGACAAGATGTAAATTCAGCATACTCGGAGACGCGACATATGCCATACTTACTTCGGGGAACAAATCGGCGAACATACACCTCACGACGAATCCGGATACGATCTATGTAACGGACAGAAACGCGCTATACCAAAGATATGCGGGCGACGAAGGCAACGTGACAGCGGTGCTGAGGCAGCTATATGCCAAGGCGGATGAGAGACAGGCGCCGGTCTACTATCTGGACGATTATTTGACCGGGCGGCCGTGGGGGGCATATTCTGCGTATTCGGAGACACCTTTGAATCCATCTCTTTCAGTGAATACATATGCAATGGTTGCGTCCTCATTCACAAAAAATAAGTGCAGAAGCTGCAGTAGTGTTGTTCTCGTGGGGGATGATTATGTTGTTCCCCAGTACCGGGCCGATTATAATTCTTTTAGTGATGAATTGTTTGGCAATTGGTTTAATAAGAATTCCGAGACTAGCAGCATTTACACCGATCAGCCTTATATCCCTCAGAAGAAATATACTGCTACTGATGCGTATGACATTTTCATGGGAGGGTTTGATCCTGGGAAGGATTATGTCGTTATCGTTCAGCCTGATGATTTTGAGTTTCCTGGTTTGGTGGACGATCTTGAGACTACTCTGATGGGTGGTATGTATAACATTCCTGGTAATCGTATTATCGAGAAGGATTCAAGCGACGTTGGTTGTAATTCTTACAGTGACTTAGAGGAGAAGACTCTTATTTTGATCGGTGATCGCAGTAATAATAATGCTATTAAATGTACTCCTTGGTTTGGTGATGTGGGTGATCCTACTTGGGATGGGGCTATGTATTTTGAGCGCAACCAGTGGGGTGGGGATGATTATGCGGTAATCCTGTCCGGGCCAAAGACTAACAGGACGATTGAGACTTTTATCGATTATTTGGAGAATCCTTTAGCTTATAAGAACGTGACTGATGGGCGGGAGGCGGTTTATATTCATGAGTTTTCGACTCCGTCTGGTCTGGATTCTACTGCGGACTATGTGGACGGTTTCGTTTTAGGTCGGTGCGAATCTCTTGGTGGGTCTAATCAGGGGTCGTGTATGGTTTCTGACTTTACTGCCTCGGTTACTCCTTATATTGGAGTCGCAACTGATGCCAGGGATGCCGTTTTGTATTGTTTTGCGGGGCATGATGACTCTGTTAGCGATGGCTTAATTTGTTGGAGTTCTGCTGGTGGGACTGCTTCATCTATTGGGGTCAGCAGTATTATAGGCATCCCAGTGGCAGGCCCTACTGATGTGCTTCTTGCTGGTGTTAAGCGTGTGGCAAAGGTAACAAGACAGGTTTTGAAGGGAAATGGGGATCGTCTGCTTAAGATCATCAATAAGAACGATAATGCACTCGGAACGCTTGAGGGATTCAAAAAATTCTTCGGGAACGATGTAGAATCGGCAAGTAAACAGTTTGCCTCTATTGTTGAAAAACACCAGATCGGTGTGCGTTCCATTATGGCAACCTTCAGCGACGACGCACTCGAAGCAAACATAAAAAACGCAGACAATATAGAAAACGCTGCACAAGGTGCCGAAATGTTCATGGCAAGCGGCGGAAAATTAACAGACCGAATAGATAATTTGATGCCTGATATCGACGAAATAACAAGACTAAAAACGCTGGTAGACAACGGAAAAATAGCAAAACTAAACTCAAAGAAAATAAGCAGTGAACTCTCCTCAAGGTACATAATAACACCCGGGATTAATACGGGTCTAGATTATAGCAAAGTAAAGAATTTGAATTTTGAGAAGGCTGTAAAAAACGAAGATTCTTGGACTGGAAAAGTTCTCTCCGATTTAGATTACGATGACGATGCGTTTTATTTAATCCAAGCCGTGCCAAGCAACGGAGATATTCGTGCTTATTTTTCTGCATTGCCTTTAGAGGATGTGAAAGCTATGACTGCTGAACAATATGCTGATTTGTTTGCATTAAATTACATTCCTCAGAATATAAATGTAATACGAGTTCCTAAAAACGAGATAAGTCAAATTAAGATTGGGGGTACAGCGCCAAAATTTAATCGGCCAGGAGGAGGAGTTCAAATTTATATCGAAACTAACGCGCCAGATAAGCTTATTCCCTCAACTTGGCGAGCAACTACAAATGAAATCAAATTTTCCTAAAAATGACCCAGAAGGTAAGAGTGTCCGGATGGATAATAGAAATTCCAGATTGTTGGAAAATTGAGTATAACAATTTCCCCAATAAAGTTTTTCAGGTGGAGGACCTTAAAGGATTTGATACACTTTTCAAAGCTGTTTCGTCAACAGGTTACACTATGACTGTAGACTGGATTCCTCCAAGAAGCGAGCATGGTCGTTTTATCTTTAGGGTTGTAGACAGTGAAAACGGATTTGAAGCAAGAGAGTATGCTGAAGATTTTGTCAGACCCGGAGCTCTCATGTCAATCATTGAGATATTCAACTGGGGCCTTTGCTCAAACGAACATAAAAAAATTTGGTTGGAGGGTGGTGAAGTGGCAATCCCTTATCAGAAAGGATCTTTTGTCTATAAGGGGAAAACTATAAGACTTGAGAGTATTGTTTCGCCCTCTAGACCTTTTTATTATCCCCTCAAGGAAAAGTATTTTCGTTTTGAAGGAGAGGAAGGTTTTATATATGATGCTACCTCTGGCAAAGAATTGTTTAGGAAGAAGTTGCATTACTCTAACATAAAAAATATTATAACTGATCCATTTAACAGAGGATTTCTTATCTATTTTGACTCCATCCCGAAAACATATGATAACCTTGATAGCTATCAAAATAGCGGGGAACAATTTGATGGCATTCAATACACCTCTTTGCCTAATCCACGATCAAGGGACTTTCCTAAAAACTACTCCAATCTCGGTCTGTTTGATGAAAACCTGAATGTAGTTTGGTGGGCTGAGTCGCTTAGAAAGATTAAATCATATTACTCCCACCTGAGAAAGTATGAAGACGGTTTTATGGAGTTTAGTGCATATGGGCGAGGGGTCAAATTGGACTCAAAAACAGGGAAAATAATTGAGGACTGGTTCGAGAAATAATCAAAACTTGAAACGAATCCTAAAATGAATAAACTAATCCAGTATCCGGCGGATGTATTATTCCATCCAAAGAAGTTCTTTGGCGCAATTAGTGGTGAGTCTGTTTCGGAGAGCCTAACGTTTATTATCCCTTTGCTCCTGGGGATCCGATTGTTTGTCAATGTCGTATCTCTTCTTTTTTTTTAATCCTATTGGAGGGAGTGTTGCATTTAGTGATTCTATGGCGGTTTATGGGTTCTTGTATGAACTTTTTACTTTGGTGGTGAATGTAATTATTCTCTCTATTTGCCTGCATCTTGGTTTTAAGTTTGCAGGTTCTAAAAAGGATTTTGGTCAGTCTTTTAAGATAATCGCGTATATGTTTACGTTCGCGAATTTTTTTACAATTCCCTTTAGTCTGATGATTTCAAATGATCTCTCAAACTTGATGAGAATAAGCATTCCTCTGTTATGTGTTTTGTTAATCGCTTTATGGGCTTTTATCGTTGGCGCATACGGTTTATTTCTCACTCATGGGCTGAGCGCTCTGAGGACTTTGTTCGGATTTATTGCGTCGTTTGTGGTCTTGATAATCCTTGCAGTTATAATGATAGTTTTCATATCTCTCCTTGTCATTTTACAAAATGGCCGTCGATAGAAACCTCCTGGGGGCTTTGTTTGTTTCATTGGTTGTTTTAAGTAGCTTAGCCTCCGCCGTGGAAGTTAGCATGGAAAATGCAGCAGTCGGAAGATTGGTTGGCGATTCGCCGCAGGATCTCGTTGATCAGCTTGGGAGGGAGGATTATAATCTTACTCATGCGTCCTATTACAGTGTGGAGAACAATTATTTTTCATTGTTCGGGCTTAATACTCCTAGTCAGGCCGGTCAGGTTGAATATGTTCTAAAGGATAAGTTTGGCAATGATAATGTGGATAGCAGGCTGTTTCTTTCCTCATGGCCCCAGGCAGGTTCGGAATGGGAGAAAAATGAGCTGTTAGTGGTTGATCCAATGCATTTATACAAGGTTTATGATCACCCTGAGAACCTTCTTGGAATGTCCTGTTTTAGTTCTAATCTGGATTACTCATGTAGGACCCCCTCGACCCTTGGCTGGGAAGAAGATTTTTCGCGTGTTCAACCTTTATTTTTCTTTGATAGCGATTATGCCGGCATGTATGTTCCGAAGCAGTATGATTCAAGGTCCTTTGTTAGCAGTCTTGGAAAGGATTCGACATTGATCGCACCTACGGCGGTCCCTAACAGTGAATTCATGAAATCTTTTGTCTGCGCTTATGCCTTTTATTCGACTTACGCAGATACCTCTCACGATGAGAAAGCGAGTATTGGAATGATCTATGCGACTGCGCGGAATAGTTTCCATTGGCAGAGTAACCGTGCATTGGGCTTATCCATTATGTCTTATGAACTTTATGGTCTGCCTTATCTGAAAGTATCCGCTCCATCGGCTGACTATGATCCAACCACTTGGGATTATTGCAAGCAGTATTTCCAATATACTGGTATTGGGGTAATTAGTTCCGGTCATTCTTTTATTCAGGAGATGGCTTTTGACGTAGGAGAACCGAATGTGACGTCTATTGGAAACTTCTCCCTGCTGACAACTAATAACACTTGGACAGATTACACATTTGGTCAACTTGTCTTACCTGCAATAATTGTAACGAAAGAATACCCTCTTAAGACTGTTATCAAAAATATCACTCTTCTGGGTCTTGAGGATCCTATCGACGTGAACGTAAGCGATCTTCCGATGTGGGAGGATGAGTTTGTCAATAGATCAGTTTTCAACGAGAGTTGCTGGGTCCATTACCAGAATGCGAGCATTGATTTTTCCCATTCTTTTACTCCCGACTCTCAGCTCGTTTTTATAAACATTCATCCCGTCGAAGTCCTCAACTGCGAGAATGGTTCCTTCCGTATCTATCGTACCGTCCGTTATGGTATCGTCTACGAAGCCTTTTCTCCTGTTTTCCTGGATGTTGTCAGTTCTCCTTCGGAGGCCGTTTCCGGCGAGAACGTAACTGTAGAGGTTCGTGTCGATAATCTGATCAACGTCTCCTCTTCCGGTTTGTTGTTCCTTGAGTCCGAAGGTGTCAGGCTTTCTGAGAGCAATATCTCCGTCGATAGTGGCAATTCTTCTTTTTATAATATTTCCTTTATCATGCCCCTCAAT
Organism: Candidatus Altarchaeia archaeon; assembly: GCA_049299895.1. Lineage (GTDB taxonomy): Archaea > Altiarchaeota > Altiarchaeia > IMC4 > QMZM01 > CAIYYO01. The sequence continues at coordinate 33,010 of JBAQYF010000005.1, read as the reverse complement.
GAGAGCCTGCATGTTTTTAACCTTGGGTTTTCCCAGGGTAACGGGTCTTTGACCAATACGAGTTTTGTGGTCCGTACCGATTCATTGAAGATATCCCTTGATTCTCAGCAGTTCCTTTTCGAGTCTATGGGCCTTGATGCTTATGTGGATATCATCAACGGTTGGAATACTTCTTTGGATTCCAAGCTTGAGGTATATCTGACTTCTCTGAATGGTTCGAGGGCTGTGTTGAAGGATCAGAGGTTGAATATTTATTCTAATGAGAGCGCGTATTCATATCCTGGGGTATATTGGCCTGCTGCAGGCGATTATTACGTCTCATTGAAGGTTTCTTCCGAGGTCAGTCCGGAAGGAGAGATTGTTTCCAGGCCTCTTCATGTGGAGTCTCTTGGAGACTTGTGTTCCGGGCAGGGTAATCTTTCCTTCAGCTATTCAGCAGGCTTGAATTATTCGTATGCTGCTTATTGCAAGGGTAACACAATAGCCGTTTCGATCAATGTGAGTAATACTGGAGGGAATAACGTGAGCACGGTGGTCTCATATTCGAGCAGCAGCATCGGTTCGGTCAGGGCTTTGAATGTCTATGGAATTGACGGTAGCAGTCCTGCGCTTGTCAGTGAAGGCATAATTTCTTTTAATGCGTCTTTCCCTGTTAATTCTTCAGATTATGGGTTCCTGGCGGCGGAACTGAATGACTATCCGGTTATCCTGTCTGTGAATCATACTCCCGAGCTTTCTAACGGTTATTCTGATCTGTTGTTTTCCGTTGACTGGAATGATTCGGGGGATGATATGTCGCGGCTTTTTGTCTGCAAATCCGGTCAATTGAATGAGTCTGGCTGCATGAATGGAGCCTGGTGTAATGCTACTCTCTCCTATGATAAGCCTCTGCAGTGCGATTATCCTGTTTATCCTGTTGACGAGGGCGTGAACGGTTATTATGCGTTTGTCTGCGACAGCTTCGGTGCCTGTTCTGATGCGTTTAATTCGTCTTTTGCAGTGGATGCTCATGCTCCTAATATCACTGTAAACAGTCCTGCCGGTCAGTATCAGTTTCCGAAGAATACTACTGGCGTCCGGGTGAATATTACAACCGATGAGAACTCCTCCTGTAGGTATAACCTGTCTGACCCCGAGTTTTATTACGAGACAGACGGGGTCAATTTCACAGAGACCGGAGGATTGGTTCACGGTTTTGCACTGAACGTAACGGGCGGGCAGACATATTACCTGTATTATAAATGCAAGGATGCTGCCGGTAACGTGAACGATGCAAGCGCGGATCATAACTTTTCAGTGGAGCCTGTTTGTTCCTCGGGCGGCATCGGCATCTGCGGGGCGGAATTCTGCTGCGGTGTTGCGGATAATGTTTGCCCCACAGATTTTGACGGGGTGTCGTGCGGGGTTTCCGACCCTGATTGTGGATGCTCGCATGGCGGTTTAAGCTTTTGCGGCGGCAGCTTCTGTTGTGGTGTAGCTGATGGCGTTTGTCCAACGGATTTTGACGGCGTCTCTTGCAGTATCCAAGATCCTGATTGTTCTTGTTCATATGGTGGCTTGGGCATATGCGGCGCTAATTACTGTTGCGGTGTAAATGATGGCGTTTGCCCCTCAAAATTTGAGGGCGTTTCATGTTCAACATCTGATGTTGATTGTAGTTGAGGTTTATAAAAAATGAAAAAGAAGGATTCATTTGGTCTTGGAAAAGAATATACCTGTAAACATGCCGCGCTTGGCATGTTTGTTGTTCTTGGATTGCTTGCAGTGTCCGGTTATGCTGGCCTGTCTAGGTCTTCTGGCCTTATCCTTGATGCACGTCACGAAAATGTTTTATGGTTTACTAATACCGAAAACTGCGTGGAGCGTTCTGTAGCCTCTGGCGTGTCTTTGTCTGCTGTTTGGAGCGGAGAACTGACTTTTCTGGGAATTGAGCGGAAGGTTATCACACCCTATGACGAACAGCAGGAGGTATTAACTCCAAAAAAGTGCGAGAATAAAACCGAGAATGGAAGCGATGATCTTTCGTGCTTTGACGTTACTTATGTTAATGAAACAAAATACAGAACAGACTGGCTGCCCTTTGATAGTGATGCCAAAGCCGTTGATTTGTCCGGTATTGCTTCCGAACTCGAAGAAAAAACAAGGGATGTCTTGTCCACGGCGGAATCCTCAGAAAAAACAAAAGAAGAAGAGACGATCCGGTTCTGTTTCAGAACATCAGACAAAGTAGGCCAAGCACATATCTCATACATAGCCTTAACCGACTCGGAATATGCAAGCGATGAAAGCACTGACGTAGCTATTCTTCCTTTGAATGCTTCAGGCGGAACAATAACGACGTATACCAATGTCACGGGAACGTATATTATTCATACCTTTACAAGTAATGGGACTTTTATTGTTCCGATCGGAGGAACGATCGAAATCTTGATCGTTGCAGGAGGGGGAGGGGGAGCTAAATGTAATGCAGGTGGTGGAGGGGCTGGTGGATTGATTTATAATCCTTCTCTTTGGGTTTTAAATGGTTCATATAGTGTTATAGTTGGCATTGGAGGTACTCAAGGAATGGATACGGCGCCAGGAAATGGAGGAAATTCTTCATTTAACCAAACACTTATTGCAATAGGTGGTGGTGCTGGAGGAATAAATAATGGTATAGGTTCAAACGGAGGTTCTGGGGGTGGAGGAGGTTCATCTGGTTCACAACCAGGTGGAAATGGAACTATAATCCAAGGAAATAATGGAGGTAATGGAAGTGATATTCCCAATCAAGGTCCTGGGGGTGGCGGAGGAGGTGCAGGGGCCGTTGGAAACAATGGTGTTAATCTTAATGCGGGAAATGGTGGAACTGGACTTAATTACTCCATAAGTGGTTCGAGTGTATACTATGCTGGTGGCGGAGGAGGAGGATGCCAGGGTAGTTGCGTAGGTGGAACCGGAGGTTTAGGTGGCGGAGGGGCTGGGGGTGGAGGATGGAATCATGTTGGTACTGCTGGTTCCGCGAACACCGGTGGCGGAGGAGGTGCAGGTAGTGGCTGTGTTAATGGAGGCGTTGGAGGCTCAGGAATTGTTATAATCAGGTATTTATTGGATACCACTACACCGGTGGTTTCCTTGCTTGCTCCTGCGAATAACTCGGCATGGACTGCATCTTCCGGGGTGAATTTCACATACAATGTTTCCCAGACGTATTCTGGGATAAGCTACTGCAACCTCACAGTTAATACCAATGTGGTAAACAGTTCTACAAGCATCACAAAAGACACAAACCAGACACTATATGCTAACCTCACGAATGGCGTCTATAATTGGTCTGTGAATTGCACAGGGCAGAATGGTCTAATGAATTGGAGTACCACTTATAATGTGTCTGTAGTAACCACTACAACCACCCCGACCACTACAACCACTACTATGGCCTCTTTTTGCAGCCTCGGCCTGGACTGCGGTTCCTGCACCGGCTGGGCTTATATCAATGCTACGTCCGGTACGCTGCAGGCATTGGACGCAGACGAGAACGGCAAATACGACAGGGTCTGCTGCGGAGGCATCGTCAGCAACTATACTGTGTTATAACTCCCATTTATGCCTCCTAAGTCTAAATTAATATCGACATGATAAAAGTCCAAAAAGACCTTGATACCCTGCTCGGCGGCGGCCTGCAGCCCCGGACGATCACCCACCTCTACGGTGCCCCCGGTTCCGGCAAGACCAACATAGCCCTGATGGCAACAGTGAGCGCTGCGAAGGCCGGAGGAAAGGTCGTGTACATAGACGCCGAAGGGGGTTTTTCCGTGGAGCGCCTGAAACAGATAGCCGGCCCCCGCGAGGCGGAGGACGCTCTGCGTAACGTGATACTGATCGAGCCCACAGAGTTCGACGAGCAAAAGGTTGCCATCAACCGTCTGAATGAGATAGTCCCGAGTTCTTCTGCTAAACTGGTCATCGTTGATTCCATAGCCGTCCTCTACCGCCTGGAGGAAGAAAAAGACATCAAGGAACTGGGCCGGCAGATGGCTAAATTGCTTCGCATAGCTCTCAAATACGATCTCCCGGTTCTTATTACCAATCAGGTATACACCGACATAGAGACCGGGAGAACCGTTCCGATAGGGGGGGACGTTATCAGGTACTGGGCGAAGATAAGCCTCGAACTGGATAAGCGGGACAGCATGAGGACTGCGATACTGAAAAAGCACAAGTTTTTGCCTGAGAACCTGCGCATGGAGTATCGCATAACCGAAAGAGGCATGGATACTCTCCGGGTGGACATCCCCTCTGAGTCTGCTCTTGAACCTGTATGATCTGCATGGTTTATTTAAACCTATACTAATAAGTTAGACGGATAAGCGAGATGGAATGCAAGCCTGTTAAGATCGTCGGGAAGCCATGGGGCCGGGAGATATGGCTCTGCGTGGAAAAGGAATACGCAGGAAAGATACTGGAAATAAAGAAAGGATGCCGTACCAGTCTACAATATCACAATAAAAAGAAGGAGAGCATGTACGTCCTGAAGGGCGTACTCCAGATAACTTATCCGGACGGCGAGAGGATACTGAAAGAGGGGGAATCCGTAACGATGACCCCCGGGGACAGGCACCGTCTCTGCGCCGTAAAAGACCTCATTCTAATCGAAGTAAGCACGCCAGAACTGGACGACGTCGTCCGGCTGGAGGATGATCATGGACGGAAATAATGCAACTATCGTAGTCGGAGGACATTTCGGTGATGAAGGAAAAGGAAAAGTCATTTCATATCTGGCCCAGAAAGATAAGCCGGTCATCGTTGCCAGAGCCGGCGTCGGACCGAACGCTGGGCACACCATCTATAAGAACGGGAAGGAGTACGGCCTGCGGATGGTGCCGTGCGGCTTCGTGAACGAAAGCGCAAAACTGTTCATCGGCGCAGGAGTGCTGGTGGACCCAAAGTGCTTCCTTGACGAAGTGAAGGTCACTGAAACCAAGGGGCGGATATTCCTTGACAGGCGCTGCGCCATAATCGAGCAGAAGCACAGGGACCTGGACTCCGGGAACAAGTACCTGAAAGAAAAAGTCGGAACCACCGGGAGCGGATGCGGACCCGCGAACCAGGAACGCGCGGGAAGGACCATAAAACTCGCGCAGGACATACCCGAACTAAGCGCTTACACTGCCGACGTACCTCTTGAAGTGAATACGGCGATCTCCGCCGGAAAGAAGGTCATAATCGAGGCAAGCCAGGGATTCGGCCTCTCCCTTTTCTACGGGACGTATCCGTTCGTCACCTCCAAGGACACCTCCGCGTCCATGGCAGCATGCGACATAGGAGTCGGCCCGACCAGGATAAAAGACGTGATAGTCGTCTACAAAGCGTATACAACAAGGGTGGGCGCGGGGCCCATGGCGCACTTCGTAGACGAGCAGAACATAAAGGACTACCCTATCTGGCAGGAAGTATTGAAAGAGGCCCGCGCAAAAGGCCATACTGGGACAGTCAATGAGATACTTGCAAAGCACCTCGGCGAAAAGGGGACCGTCACAGGAAGAGCACGCAGAGTAGGCGACTTCGACTACGAGCTGGCCAAGTATTCTGCTATGATCAACGGAGCAACGCAGCTATGCATAACCTGCCTGGACAAGATGTTCCCGGAATGCAAGGACGTAACCTCGTACGACAAGCTGTCTGCGAGAGCAAAAGAACACATAACCCGGATAGAAAAAGCAGTAGGCGTGAAGGTATCGATGATATCCACCGGCCCGAAAGCAGAAGACATGGTGGACCTGCGCAAATAATCAAACTGTAAGATGATATCGGTCGTCGGCGGGGGTCCTTCGGGATGCATCGCCGCAAGATACTGTGCAAGGGAGCACGATACCGTCCTGTTCGAACCCCAGAAAAGGGATGAGCGCAGGGTGCAGTGCGCAGGCCTGCTCAGCAGCTCCGGGCTAAAGCTCCTGGGAATCGATCCGTCCTCCGGTTCTGCGAAGGCATTCATACAAAACAGCGTGCGCGGAGCAAAGATATACTCCTCCCGCGGAAGCGTTCTCACTGTCGACGGGGGCATAAACAAAGCATACGTGACCGACAGGCGGGCTTTCGATAACTATCTTCTGGACGAGGCGTTGGACTCGGGCGTCGTATTCAAGAACGAATCCGCGGACAAAAAAAACATCGGAGAGATAAGGTCCCGGTCCGAGAGGCTCATACTTGCGACGGGGACGAATTACAACCTCCACAAAAACCTGAACATAAACGCCCCATGCGAGTTCCTGTACGGCGCCCAGTATGAGATGAAGATAGGATGCGACCCCGATTATGTGGAGTTGTTTCTTGACGTCCCAGGATTCTTTTCATGGATAATCCCTGTGGACGACTACGCCCGGGTGGGTCTGTGCTCTCTGGATAATCCCGTTCCCCGGATGGCAGGATTTATTAAAAAACTGGAAAAGGCAAAACGGGTCAAAGACTCCCATATCCGCGCAAGGAGCTACGGGATAATACCCATGTACAATCCGCGTCTCAGGACAGAGTATCCCAGGGTCTCCCTTGCTGGCGATGCAGCCGGGCACGTGAAGGCAACGACCGGGGGAGGGGTGATACTTGGAGGCCTTGCCGCAAAGAGCGCAGGGACCGTAGGCTACGAGAAGATCTGGCGCAAAGAGGTAGGAAAAGAATTATACCTGCACCTGCGGGTCCGGCGTTTCCTGAACAACCTGTCAGAGAAGAACACGGATAAACTGATAAGGCTTCTTGCGGAAAACAAAGACCTCATAGAAAAAAAAGGGGACATGGATAAGGCATCCAGCATACTGAAAGGCTTCGTTGGAAGGCCCTCTTTCATGGCCAAATTCATACTGCAGGCCCCCGTGTACCTCCTGGACCAGATATGAGCTGTTATATAAAAGCATAATCCCATTCCTATTACATGGACTTTTCGTCTATCGTGACCATCACAGTCGGAATATGCCTCTACCTATTGATCCCGGGAATAGCTCTAAGCCTGGCGGCATTCCCCAGAAAACAGGACATGAACTTTGCCGAGAGACTATGCATTTCAACGTTCCTGGGCATGGCCACCCCATTCGTCCAATACTCCAACGAAAAGAACTTTATGATCTCGGTAAATCCCGGAACAACGCTCATAACGCTCGGCGCTTTGACCCTGGCCGGGCTGGTAATATGGCAGCTGCGGTTAAGGATGCCTGAAACGCAAAAGAGCGTCTGAATGCGCATAGTTTTCTAGTTATTATATTACGTCTGCCCATTATTCTAATATATGGAATACGTTAAAAACGTCCGTGACCCGATACACGGGACCATATACCTTACGAAGCTGGAAAGGCGGCTGATGGACACGGTCCACATGCAGAGGATACGGTACATAAAACAGAACGGCCTCTGCTACCTGGTCTATCCTGCGATGAACTCCACGCGCTTCGAGCACTCCCTCGGCGTGATGCACCTTGCAGGGCTGATGGCAGACCACCTGGAACTCGCGGAAAAAGACAAGGAAAAGTTGCGTGTCGCGGCACTTCTGCACGACATAGGCCACGGCCCGTTCTCGCACACGTCCGACGAGGCGCTAGCCACAAAAGGCGACACCCACGAAGACATGTCCTCGAAGATAATCCAGAAAACGGACGTAGCGGACATACTAAGCGACGAGGGGATAAACCCCCGGGAGATATCGGACCTGGTCAGAGGCGAGGGAAGGCTCGCAAAGATCCTGTGCTCCGAGATAGACGTGGACAAGATGGACTATCTCGTAAGAGACTCATACTACGCGGGCGTAGCATACGGGACGATAGACTTGGAACGGATCATATACGGAACAAAACTGCGCGGAGACGACCTCGTCATAAAAAAAGGGAGCCTTGAAGCAGTCGAATTCCTGCTCATCTCCAGGAACCTCATGTATGAGACCGTATACCGCCATCATACGAAAAGAAAGGCGGAGTCGATGTTCAAAAGCGCCCTCGCATCCCTCCTCAAAAAGAAACTCAGGTACGAGGATTTCCTAAAGATGGACGACATCGACCTTGTCTACCGGCTGAGGCACTCAGGAGGATACCCCCAGGAGATAGTAAAACGGATAGACACCCGCAAGCTATTCAAGACAGTCTTCCAGGAAAGGATAATGCTCGTCGAAGAGGCATTCAGGCCCGACCTCGTCAAGAACAAGGAAAAGATAGAAGACCGGATAGCAAAAGACCACGGAGTAAAAAAGGGATACGTGATACTCGACATACCGGAAACAAGGATGCCGGAATTCCGAACCCTGGTCGAAACAGAGGAAGGACTGAAACGGATAGATGAGGTATCGACGCTCGCAAAGACCCTCGAAAAAGCAGACCAGGAAAAACTGACGCTCTGCATCTACACCGCGGCAGAGTTCCTGCCAAAGTTCAAGAACTTCAATCCGGAAAAATATATTGAATTCGCGCAGACGAGGCTTGGAAAGTTTTTGTAGGCGTTCTCATCACGGCTCTCCTTCTTGGATTAATCTCTTTTTTATGCACAAAATCTATAGCTATAGCTATGGAAACATCCATCCAACTCAATAAGCAAACCGTCCAGGTACTCAAGGACATGAAAAAAAAATTTGGCATGAAGAGCTACGACGAACTGATCAACTCCCTGATCCAGAAACAAAAGAAGACCCCAAAGTCGATGTTTGGCGTAAGCCCGAACTTCCCGCCGTTCACTGAGGAAGACAGATTTACGGCAAGGGAATACAACTAAGATGGAAAGATACGTCATAGATACATACGCCTGGATAGAGTACATCAGAGGGACACCTGAAGGCCTGAAAGCAAAAGAGTACATAGAGAACAAAGAAAACATTACGCCTACAATCGTCGTCCTCGAATATGAGAAATACCTGCTAAAACGTCTAAAGGAAAAAACAGATACTTTGAAGAACTACGAAGCAAAAAGGGAATACGTCCGATCCATTTCAACGATCGTGAACCTGGACTACGCGCTTTCAATAAGCGCTGCAAAACTCGATCTGGAGATGAAAGAAAAGATCAAGAACTGGGGGATGGCGGACTCGATCGTTCTTGCGACTGCAAGAAGTCTCAATGCAAAAGTAGTTACTGGAGACGAGCATTTCAGGGGACTTAAGGATGCGGTGTTGATAAAATAACTTTAGCTGATTTCTTTCTCACCCCCAACTTACCAACACTGGCCAGGTTATCCTAAAGAAAGTAAATAAATTCCCCTGTCAGGAAAGACAGGGAGTTCACAATAAATGTTACCAATAGTATCCTTGTTTTTTGTTCTTTCCTGAAAAACAATAGCAAGAGAATAGACTCTATGACATAGACCGTCATTTCGCCCAACATTATATACTGTTCCTTCGGAAGAACAGACGGTAAGATGAACCAAAGAGTCGGATGCGATATCAGGTTCATTAGGAAGCCCGCAGAGATCGTTTTATAATGATTTTCTTCTCTCAGAAGGAGTACTAAAACAGGTATCTCGATTCCCAGTGTAAGCAGAAATGCAGTCAGCCATTCCATCTTTTTATCTTCCCAGAGTACAACTTTAAGCCGGAATACAAGCATCCTACCGAAAACAGGATCGTAGACAGAATCATCACTTCGCTGCTGAACATGTTTTTCAACTCTGTGAATGTAGGAAGCGCTCCGATTATCAGTGCGAGGCACGTCAGTCCAAAGGAAAAGCCCGGCCTGCCCGGGAACATGTTGGAGATAGCAACAAGCGTTACTGGCATTGTCATCTGAAAGAGAAACATTCCAATTATTGCTGCATAGGGGACTCCAGCCCCAAAAGCAAGAAGAGGCGCTGAAATGACAAGCGATGCTACAGTGACGCGCAGCCAGTCGAACTTGTCAGCGAGGATCCCGCCAAACGCTTTACCCGCCACGACCGATAAAGTAAGCATCCAGAGAAGCGATTGATCGGTCTTCCAAGGAAAAACCATGGCAAGGCCGATGAGCGAGCGTATGGAGATGCATAAGAACAGAAGCAATAGCGCTAGTTCGAAATACTTTATTTCACTGTTTGCTGGCTGCTGATCATAGTGCATCATCGGGGCCTTGGTTGCAATGATAGCAATGGATGAAACTGCAAGCAGGAGGATGAAAGGCCATGCTATCAACCCTCCCGTACCTGCAAGAAGGCCTATTGTTACGCCGAATGCTCCGGGAGCAACGTAGATACCTGGCGCTGTCGCCTTCTTTGGGGTTAGGTTTAGGCTTATGCTTCCTCCTCCGATGTGGAAAAAGGCGTTGCCTATGCCCGCGAGGACGACTGTTAATATGGGCGAGTATCCCAACGATAGTAATGCGCCAGCTGTCAGAATACACCCGACCAACGCAGCATTCCGAGGCGACCTACGTTTGTCGACCTCCAGGCCGATCACGACCTGCAGGCCAAAAGCCAGTATGTTGTAGGTCAGGACCAGAACAAAGAACATGTCATTGCTTGTCTTCCCCAGGAAACTGAATAACGCGGCTATGCATGATGCGTCCACCAAGGCGTGAGTTAAGCCGTAAACCAGGAGATTTGCAAACACGTTACGGGACGATTGGTTATCCATTATGGGCTCACAATAACCTATTGAATATGGAACATATATACGCAAACACAAATAATCTAATAAAATGAAATTGAAAGAGCAGTTTATTGCTATTCTGTTGATTCTATGGTCTCAGAATGTAGTCGCAGACGCGGTTTCCTTTTATGTCAAGTCAGATTCTTCGTCTGTTTTTTCCCTGCTGATATATACGATATCCGTCGCTGCCTTGACCTTTTTAGTATGCGCAGAGAAAGCGGAAGATAAAAAAGGCGCCAAAACATTATTCTCGGACCTCATAAGTTTAGGTTTACTTCTGTTCTTTTGCTGGGTGTGTATGTCCTTTTTCCTTGTAGATCCGAGCTATAGCCTTCTTATATCAGCCTTTGGAATAGTAGGATTCGCAATTGGGAAAGCATCGTCTGTCATAGCCAGCATGCAGGGTAAAATGAGTAATAAACCCGTTTTGGCGGTTTTTCTAATGGTCGTTGCATTCTTCGCGCAGTTGAATCTCGTCGAAACAAGAGGCAACTCTTATGGCTCGGGGCACGCTTCTGTTATCACAGGGTTTGTTAAATTGGAGCCCTTAAGGCCGGGTTTCACATACCTAAACGGCAGCTTTTCGGCACAATTCGAGAATAAAGCCAAGGTAAAAATAATCCTAGTCGATTCGGATATGAGAGAAACGCTGACCAATCAAACATGTGCTTTATCGACGGAAATAGCCGGCTACTCTGTCGAACCAGGCCAAAATTTTACCCTGAAAAGTAGCGATTGTCCAAAAAAGGCGGATTGGGAACCCTACGACATTTTGTTATCGATAAGATACAACTCTACTGTAGACGGGATAACAACGACTCACACGGAAACAGGGCATATTAAAGGATCCGCCAACATATAATCAGTACGATATAAAAATGGACCTGAAATGGAAATACACTGCTGTCCTGGCTTTATTATTGATTAACGGCGCATACGCAGACGTGGGTCCCTGGGGTTACACTAAGACGGATTCCGTTGCGCACAGTGTCAAGCAATACCTGTCCTAAAAAAGACGCCGAACCATACAATCTGGTGATCGAGATAGAATATAATGTCACTATGGGTGGCATATCGATTACGCTTGCGGACCGCGGGAATATTACGGGTTATGCGGAGGCGTTGTAACGGATTACTTCCCAACTTTCTCCCTCACAGGCTCCAGTATCTCCGACAGTTTCTGCGCAGCCGTATTCTTCAGGTCCATAGCATGCAGCGTCTTCCCCAAGTACGCAGTCTCTAGTTCGCTGTAAGAAGTAAATGACACATCCCCTCCAAACTTCTCAGGCCTTTTCACGTCGACGCTGCCGAGTTTAGGGAATATGATGTATTCGTACATCTGCAGCACCGGGTTTCCTTCCTTTTCCAGCGGGCAGTATGCCTTGTTGATCTTGTTTTTGATGTCTTCGGGTTTTTCGTCGACTTTGATCATCGTCTCCGGTTTCGAAGAAGACATCTTGCATCCCGGTCCCTGCAAAGAGACGAGCAGCGGCGTGTGCATGCAGACCGGTTTCTTGTAGCCGATCTCCGGCAGAAGTTCTCGGCCGAGCATGTGTATCTTTCTCTGCTCCATTCCTCCGTGGGCGATGTCGACTCCAAGCGCTTTTATGTCTGCGATCTGCATCAATGGATATATCATCTGTGATACGTGGGCGTTCTCGAGGTCGCGGGCTACTTCCTGCATGCTTCTCATGGCCCTGTTGACCGTTGTGAGCAGGCCCAATTGCAAAATGTCGTGCATGTATTCTTTGTCGTATTCGAAGTCTGTTCCGCGGACGTATTCTGCGTTCTTGAGGCCGAGGCCTTCGAAGCAATTGCGCCAGTAGACAACCATTTCGTCGATCCAATTCTCTGTTCCTTTCTTGTTCAGTAGCGTGTGCAGGTCCGCGAATAGCACTTTTACCTTGAGGCCTGCTTTGGCGTAGTCTATCTGCTTCATCACAGCGACCATCGTTCCGATGTGTACCGGTCCGCTTGTTTCGTAGCCGCAGTATGTCGTCAGTGTCCTGTTTTCCTTTAGAAGCAAGTTTAGCTCTTCTTCGGTTACTATCTCGGCGGCGTTCCTTTTGACAAGCGCTTCATCTATCATTTTTTTTGATGCGTTCTGTGGTATCGCAGACACCACAAACTCGTGGTGATGATATGCACCTTCAGGTGCATGCCCTTCGGGCACCTTTCAGAAGGTTGTCTGTCTATCATCTTTGAGAATCTATAACCTTTTCAATGCTTCCAGGTCGCTTATTATGTCCCAGAGCTGGGTTTTTGCGTGCATGGGTATGTTTATGTCCCCTGAGACTTCCTCTATTCCGTATATGGCGGTCGTTATGCGCATGGACATGTCCTGGTCTTTCTTTTTCAGGTCGTCTCCCACTTTTTTCAGAACGGCTTTGACCCTCCTGGGCATGGAATAATCCTGAGAAGTCTCATCTATCTTCCCTAAAACAGCTTCTAGTTCCATTTTTCTCTTCTGCTTCTCCTTTAGAAGTAGATAAATTCGAGATTATTAATATATAACTCCATCAATAAAAATTCTATTCCATAATGGAACTATTGGCTAAGGGAGCGGAAGCAAACATCTACCTGGAGAATGGTCGCCTGGTGAAGGAGCGAATAGCAAAGAAATACCGGGTGCCTGAATTGGACGTGCGCCTAAGGAAGATCCGCACCCAGAGGGAGGCTAAACTCCTGGAGAATGCCCTGAAAGCCGGCATGCCTGTTCCGAAGGTCTATAAAACAGATATGAGGAATTATAAGATTTATATGGAATACATAGACGGTCTGCCCCTGAAGGCGGTCCTGGACGCGGCCGATGAGAGCGCGGTAAAAGAGATATGCGCGAAGATCGGAACCGCCCTTTCTGTCATGCACAATGCTAATATCATACACAACGACCTTACAACGTCGAACATGCTTTATGCGGACGGCATAGTCTATTACATCGACTTCGGACTGGGTTCGACGACTACGCGGATAGAAGACAAGGCGATGGATCTTGTGGTCTTCAAAAGGTCTTTGCAGGTTGCCCACAGCCATAAGTTCAAGGCGATATGGGCTGCTTTGATGGATTCATACGGGGAGACAAAGGACATCTCCCAGATTATGGGCCGGATCGATGTGATAGAGCGCAGGGCGCGTTATATGGAATCCTCATAGGAGTTTTAGAAGGTCCAGCAGTATGACCGTAACTGCCACGGTTATCCCTGCCAGGACCATCTTTGCGCCGCTTCTCACCCTGTCTTCTTTTGCTACGTGGCCTACCAGCGCACCTAACAGAAAGAGTATTACGACCACTATTGCTATCGAATAATAGAATGCGCTTTCAGCGCCGATCAGGCCAAGCTGTGAGGCGATAAAGGGCGAAATTATCAGCAGCGTAGCAAGCATCGGAGACAAGCCGTCTACAAGCGCTACAAGGATCGTCGTGGCATTGACTTTTTTCTCTATCTCCGTTTCTTCGAGGTCTGCCATCAGATGTCTTTCCAGTTCCTTTAATCCCCTTAGGCGTTCCGCTCTTTCGATGGAGTATGCGCCCCATATTCCGGAGATGGCCATTGCGACCGCCGCCCCGAGAGAAGAGATTATTATGATGCCTGATTCGTGTTTTCCGGATATGTAGACGGCTATTACGATGCCGAGTATCGTCAGTGCGCCGTCAAAGGAGTTCATGACGAAGTATCTTCTGGCTATCTCTTCGTTCTTTAATTCCTTCAAGGCCTTCAGGAGATCCATATGTTAATATGGGAAAAAGAGGTTAGTATTTTCCGAGCTCCGAGAGGTTGACTGCTTCGCTTACGGGCTTACGTCCGAGCATTACCTTGTCCATGGAGTGTATGACTCCTCCCTGGTCTTCAAGGATGTCCTTTATCTTGTCGAACTCGATGTCGCGTCCTTCCAGGACTATCTTCAGGGACTCGGTCTTTTCGTCTACCGCATATACTGAGATAGTGGCTGCTTCAATGCTTTTCTCCGCGCATATCCTCTTCCCGAAATCCAGTATATTGGGCTTGTGAGGCTTCAGGACGTCCAGGACGAGTATCTTCACTGGTACCTTGGTTTGTTTGCCGATTGTTTCATCCATAACGTTTTTATAGTCCTCCATTCTTAAATAATATTAGTAAGACATGTTTTTATATCTTTGGTATAATAACCTGATAGAAAAAATATGTAATTGATATCATGTTTGTATGTTTAAAATGGAAAACACAGATGTAAAATCAGACAGGTGCCAGACTGGGATACCCGGCCTTGACGAGATTCTAGACGGCGGATTCCCCCGGGGCAGGACCGTTCTACTGAAAGGGGAATGCGGTACGGGAAAGTCTATATTTGCCGCGCAGTTCCTGCATAACGGGATCGTCAAATACAACGAGCCCGGGGTCCTTGTGCTCCTGGAGCAGAACATAAACTACTTCAAAAAAGACGTTGCAGCATTCAACTTCCAGATAGACGAACTGGAAGAAGCAGGGAAACTGGTCATAATCGATGCAAGCCTCTCCAGGTTCAATCTGACTGAGACGACGCCAAGGAACACAAAGAGCTTTTCTCTGACCTCAAGGGACCTGATAGGGACAAAGGAGGTCGTCGACATCATAATTGACGCCGCAAAAGAGCTGAAAGCAGAGCGCGTAGTAATAGACAGTCTCCCGGCGCTCGACAACCTCGTCCGGAGCAAAGAGAACGTAAGAGACGTCATACTCTACATGAACTACCGGCTGCAATCCAAGGGACTAACATCGATCCTCGTATCCGACATACTGGAACACAGGTCAAGCGACATAGAAGGATACGTGTCGGACGGGGTCATACTCCTGAAATACCAGCCCTCGGGACCGGACGCCGGAAGAACCCTCACAATCCAGAAGATGAGAGGAACAAAGCACTCCGGGAACATACACCCCTTCGGCTTCAAGGAAGGCCTCGGCGTAGAAGTCATGGAAGCGGAAGAATAATCTCTCCTGCTATTTTTTCTCTTTTTCTATTATATTATCTGTGAAAAAAGCTCTGACGATAGCGGGCTCAGATTCGGGAGGAGGCGCAGGAATACAGCAGGACCAAAAAGTTTTTTCTTCGATAGGCGTGCATGGAACCACTGTAATAACATCGGTTACTGCACAGAACACGGTGGGAGTGCAGGATTATGCTGTTTTGGCCCCTGAAACAATCGCAGCTCAAATAGACTCCGTCTTTTCAGATATCCGTCCGGACGCAATGAAGACAGGGATGCTCGCGAATACTGAAGTGATATCTGTCGTGCGCAAATCACTCAAAAAATACAAGGCATCCAACCTCGTAATAGATCCCGTGATGGTCTCGACATCCGGCCACAGACTGCTGGAAGAAGACGCGATCGAGTCCCTGCGCAAGCTTTTTCCGCTGGCCGTCCTTGTCACGCCCAACATACCGGAAGCAGAAATACTCTCAGGAATAAAGATACACAGCCGCAGCGACATGAAGAAAGCCGCTGAAAAGATCGGCGACTGCGTGGTAAAAGGAGGGCACCTGGACGCCGTGGACGTGCTGCACTACAAAGGAGAATTTTCCATGTTCGAGGGAAGCGGCCTCGTAGACGAAAAGATACACGGCGCAGGATGCGCGTTCTCTGCGGCGATAGCAGCATACCTTGCGAAGGAGTATCCGGTTCCTGCTGCCGTAAGAAAGGCAAAGGAATACGTGGATCAGGCGATCAACCGGAACATGGCTGTGGGACGGGGCGCAAGGATACTGGATACCGGGAACATCAAACTGGGCAGGACATATGCCGAGAAAAAGAAAGCCGAGGTCATAGAAAATCTCGAAGAAGCGGTTGCCAAATTTGTGTCAGACGAAAATTCATTTAAGTTAATACCCCAGGTGGGGGCAAACATCGTAATGGCTCTTCCTGATGCAGAGAACGTATCCGGGATAGCGGGCCTTACCGGCAGGCTCATAAGGGATCGTGATTGCGTTGTTCCCGTGGGCTGGATAGATTACGGCGCGTCGACTACTACCGGCCGCGTGCTTTTGACGGCTCGCAGGCATGACCGTAAAATACGGGCAGCGATGGTTCTGCGCTTCGGGGAGGATGTAATAACGGCGTGCCTGAAAGCGAAACTCTCTGCCGTAGAATTCGAGCGAGACGCCCAAAAACCGGACGGGGAAACGATAGAATACGGCACCGACTACGCAATAAAATCCTACAAGAAAGCACCGGACATTGTTTACGATCGCGGCGGCATGAAAAAAGAAGCTGTTGTACGCGTATTTGGGACCGATGCAATAAATGTAGTAGAAAAAGCGCTTCTGATAAGCAGGAATATATAATGAACGAGGAATTATTCCTCAGTTCTTAGTCTTTTACTACGACTACTTTGCTGACTGCGTTGACTGCGTCGTAGGGTATTATCAGGTTCCCGTCTTTGTCTTTTGGGTAGGAAACACGGGGTATGTCCTCTGATAGCGGTTCGACGATCATTGATATGAATTTGCCGGTTGATTCATCGACCAGTATGTCATCTATTCGTCCCAGTTCTTCTCCGCCCGCTGTTATTACAGGTTTTCCGCCTAGCTGTCTTGCAATAATGTATTTTACCATTTTTTGACCTCATTACTATTTCTCTAAGCTATATATTTGATATGTTATACTTTATTAAAGTTTATCCTTAAAAATCAAAGAAAAATTAATAAATAGGGGTATTAAGCCTTGGAAATGATAAATACGGACCTTCGGGGTGTCCTGGAAAAGCAGAAGTACCGTTTGATCGGTCGGCACAGCGCAATAAAGCTCTGCACCTGGACAAAAAAGAGCCTACGGGATCAGGGTGTCTGCTATAAGCAGCAGTTCTACGGGATAGAATGCCACCGATGCCTGCAGATGACGCCCGCTGTTTCCTGGTGCACGCACAAGTGCCTTTTCTGCTGGAGGAACGTCGAACAGACGCTTGGAACCGAGCTGCCCGGTTTCGATGAGCCCTCAGAGATAATAGACGGGGCGATAAAGCTCCAGCGCAAGCTCATGGAAGGCTATGCGGGCGTTCCTGAGAAGGTGAACCAGAAGAAGTATCGCGAGGCACAGGACCCGAATCAGGCAGCCATATCCCTTTCAGGAGAACCTACCATCTATCCGAAGATAGGGGAACTCGTCACCGAATTCAAACGGAGGCATTTTTCAACGTTCCTCGTGACAAACGGGACGCTTCCAAAGAGGTTGGAGCAGATGGAGACACTGCCGACGCAGCTTTATTTGTCGATGGTCGCCCCGAACCCTGATGTCTACAAGAACGTCTGTAATCCCTCTCATCCCGGGAACTGGGGCATGATACAGGAGACAATCTCCCTTTTTCCCTCTCTTGATACCCGTAAAGCGGTGCGCATAACCCTTGTAAAAGGCATTAACACGGCTTCTCCGGAAGGGTATGCGAAACTGCTTTCAGAGGCAGAGCCGGATTATATCGAAGTCAAGGCATACATGTATGTGGGAGCCTCCAGGATGCGTCTAACGATAGACAACATGCCCTCGTTCGCGGAAGTGCAGGGGTTCGCAACCGATCTTTCAGAGGCTACAGGCTACCGTATAAAGGACTACAAAAGAGACAGCAGAGTGATACTTCTTTCGAAGAAATGAAGTTGGAGGCATGCGACCGGGCCATGTTTTGGTTTACCAACTCTCTTTCCTAATTTTTTCATCGGTACAATATCTTTCTTTAGCGTTCCTGTGAAATGGTCGGCATAAAACGGTTTTCCCGTGTTGGAGGCATACGCTTTTTTTTCTATGCGAGACCAGGTTTTACTGGATGCATGTTCTGCCGTCTTTTGTCTTTGGCGTTTTTGCCTCGTCTCTTGTATCGGGCGGAAGCGTGATCGTGAAGAACGGGCTGATTAATGCGTCCGGCAACTTCTACGCGGGTGGAAGCAGTTTGTATGTCGAACAGTCGACGGGCAACGTCGGTATCGGGACGGCGAGCCCCACTGCTTAATTAAGCGTTGCCAGGAATATGACTATCGACAGCGGTGCTGCGCAGGCGAATAAAGTCCCGTGCTGGACTACGACCAAGTTGATCGGTTACTGTTCTTCGGCAGTTGCATCAGATGACTCCTGCACCTTCAATGCCATAGGCTAAAGCTGTTGTCAGCAGATTTTCCAAGATCTAAAGTATTCCCCTTGGTTTACCCGGATCCGGGGTATGTCGTCCGGTCGGATACCTTCAATGTTCCGTTTAAGAATATCTCATACTTTGTCCTCTAATCAGATAATTTCCCGGAGGATTCTGGATCGCATTAGTCGCTAATCATTTCGGCCCCCCCTTCGAAAGTTTATATAGCCGTTACGCCTAATTATTCTTTATATCTATCTCAAGTGTGTTAAATGGAACCAAAGATGCTCGATTCTTACGGCGATGTGCGTATCGTTGAAAGCCCGGAAAGTCCGATCCCGCTCTACGTTGTTGTTCCGACTGAATTCACAGAAGAAGAAGTAGAACTCCTGAAAGACCCGAGGAAAGTTCTTCCCAACTACAAGGACATAATGGACAAGATAGAGGATTTTAGAACCTCTGTCGAAAAGGAAGATTTCCTCAGGCAGTACCTGGAAGTGCAATTGGAAAAAGAAGGCATCGTCACCGAAAATCTGGAACAGCTCATCAACACCATAATGGACGACGTCTTCCTGGGATATGGGAGGATAGGCCCCCTTTTGCGCGACGATGACTTAGAGGAGATAATGATAAACGGCGTAGAGCTGCCGGTCTTCGTCTTCCACAGAAAGCACGGCATGTGCGCAACCAATATAGAATTCAATACGCATTCCTCTCTCTCCGAGTTGATAGACTGGATATCAAGATATGCCGGGAGAAAGATCAACCGGGAAGTGCCCCTCCTGGACGCTCACCTGCCGGACGGAAGCAGAGCGAACGTAGTAATTGCTCCGGCTGCGCCTTACGGCCCGTCCGTAACAATCAGGAAATTCAAGAAGATACCCTATAACATCGTCGATCTGGTGATCATTAAATCGATGCCCGTAGACCTTGCGGCGTTCCTGTGGGTGGCAATCGAGGGACTCGGCATACACCCCTGCGACGTACTGATAGCGGGCGGTTCCGGAAGCGGTAAAACAACTCTTATGAATGCGCTGGCGATGTTCATACCCCGAAGAGAGCGGGTGATATCCGTCGAGGACACGTTGGAACTGAACTTCGACTTTTTGGAAAACTGGGTGCCCATGGAGGCATTCCCATCCGTCATGGAGCGGGCTGCGACCAAACTAAACATGGCGACCCTTGTCGAGAACGCGCTCAGGATGAGGCCTGATCGGATACTTGTCGGGGAAGTAAGGGGCGTGGAGGCAGAGACCTTGTTCGTTGCCATGAACGTCGGTTTGAACGGATCAATGGGTACGATACACGCAAACAACGCCAGGGATACGACCATCAGATTAATGGAAGAGCCGATGAACCTCCCTGTGAGAATGTTCAGACTGCTCGACCTCATAATATGCGCCAACAGATTCTACTCCAAGAGCAAAGGAGTTATCAGGCGGATCACCCAGGTTTCCGAGCTTGCGGGAATAGAGAAGGGGATAGTACAGTTAGGAGACATATTCATTTACGATCAGGACAAGGACCTAACTTCGCGTACGGAATATCCGATCCTCCTCATCGAAAAGATAGCCGAGCGAACCGGTATGGCTAAAAAGCAGGTGCAGTCCGAGATGTATATACGTCAGAAAGTCCTTGAGGCGCTGGTGAAAAACAACATAAGGGACAACAAACAGGTCTGCGACGTATTCCAGGAATATCACAATAATCCCAAGACAGTTATCTCCCGTTTCAACCTGCAAAAAGAGATAGAAGCGGAAATAAAGAGGGCATCGAGGTCCTAATTTTTCTCGGACACCTTTTTCCCGCAGGTCTCCAGTTTTTTATTTTTGTATCTGCGGAAAAAACACGAGCGGTATCCCTCGTGGCAGGCAGCACCGGTCTGTTCTATCTTGTAGAGTATGGCGTCTATGTCGCAGTCTACGTACATCTCTTTTATCTTCTGGAAGTGCCCTGATGTTTCGCCTTTGAGCCATAGTTTCTTCCTGCTCGTGGAATAATAGTGTACTCTGCCCGTCTCAAGCGATTTTTCTATCCCCTCTTTGTTCGTGTACGCAGCCATAAGCACTTCGTTCGTGTCAGCGTCCTGCGCTATTGCCAGGATCAGGCCGTCTATTCCGTCGATTGTCCTGTATTTGATCTTATCATAGGGGAAATCCATTTTTTTACTTTCAAGCGCTAATACTTAAGATACACTGAATTAAAAATGTATAATAAACCTAAAAGAAAACCGCCCGTTGAGGAAGGAGTACTCCTTGAAGAAGGTGAAGCGCCTCCGGTAGGGGCGGAAGAAGGAGCGTATACCCGTGTCAGGACTCCCCGGCGCGGACAGATCCTTGGAGAGGTAGAGCAGCTCCTGGGAGACCGTAGGATGCTTATTAAATGCACGGATGGAAATACCCGCCTGTGCAGGATACCTGGGAAGATACGCAAGAGGATATGGATAAAAGAAGGGAACATCGTGCTTGTTGAACCCTGGTCCGTGCAGACGAACGAGCGCGGGGACGTCCTGTGGCGTTATACCAACCAGCAGGCTGACTGGCTGGAGAAGCGCGGGTACCTTAAAGGGCTGGAAGTTTAAACGCTAATTCTTTTAATATTCTGTTATGTCAAACGCGGAAGATCGGAATATAACCCCCTACGAAGACAAGAAGATCTCCGGGGGCGTATTTGACAAGGCGAGCCTTACCGCTTTGCATACCCTGGCAAGGAAAGGGCTCTTCGACGAATTAACCGGGATCATTTCGACCGGAAAAGAGGCCAACGTCTACCACGGCACCCGTGGGGATCGGGAGATTGTGGCAAAGATATACCTCATCGAGACCTCCGATTTCCGCAACATGGACCTCTATATCAAAGGAGACCGCAGGTTCTCGGGCTGGAGAAACAAGCGTCAACTGGTCTACAACTGGGCCCAGAAAGAATTCTGCAACCTGAGCCGGGTATACGGGAAAATAAAGTGCCCCGAACCCCTTGGGATAGAAAAGAACGTACTTGTCATAGGATTCATAGGAAAAGACGGCGTAGGCGCGCCGAAACTCAAAGACGCAATCCCCGGGGATCCTGAAGCCTTCCTGGACAAGGTCATGAATTACGTAAAAGAGATGTACTGGTGCGACATAATCCACGGGGACCTCTCAGAATACAACATACTCAACTGGGACGAAGAGCCGTACATAATCGATATGTCCATGGGGGTGATGCCGGATCATCCTCTTGCTGAAAGGCTGCTTGAAAGAGACATCCGAAACACCCTCAATTTCTTCAGAAAACTTGGCATACCCGATTACAAGGGAAAGATTGAGCCGGAAATAATCGAATGGGTCAAGACGCCCTACAAAAAGGAAAGCAGGAAAGACGAAAAAAGCAAGTAAGCTTATTTATTTTCTGAAAACTCATAATCTAAAAAAATATTCTCGATACTCTAAAATGAACACCCTCGGCAGATCCTTCCGGCTCGTAAAAGAGAGCTACTCGGTATTGAAAAAGGACAGGGAACTGATGCTTTTCCCGGTAATCTCAGGCGTTGCAGGGATCCTGCTTTTGATACCCTTTCTCCTCTTGATGTTTTCCGTCAGCCTTTTCGGCGATGCGGGGAATCTGATAGGTTATCCTGCGACCTTCGTCTATTATCTCCTAAGTTACTTCATAGTCATATTCTTTAACACCGGACTGATAGCATGCGCAAACATTCGGTTGAACGGAGGGGATCCCAAGTTCAAAGACGGCATAGACATCGCCTTAAAGAACGCAGGAAAGATATTCACCTGGGCGCTTATTTCAGCAACGGTCGGAGTCGTTTTGAGGTGGCTGTCCGAGAGGTCCGGTTTCATTGGGCGCATTATAATCGGCCTGATAGGAATGGCCTGGGGCCTTCTGACTTTCTTTGTCGTCCCTGTAATGATCCTGGAAAAAATATCCGTTACAGATTCCATAAAAAAGTCCGGGGCGCTCTTCAAAAAGACATGGGGAGAAAACGTCGCAGGGCAATTCTCGATCGGTCTCGTGTTCTTCCTATTCGGCCTGCTCGGGATAATACCTCTTGGTATTGCAGTGTTGTCCGCTATTTCCGGTTCGCTGCCCATGATGGTATTCTTTATAGGTATCGCGTTCCTCTACTGGCTTGTACTGGGCATCCTGAATGCGAGCCTGAACGGCATATTCATGGCCGCGCTATACAACTACGCAACCCGGGGAACCGTGGCAGGCGGCTTCTCCGAAGAATCGATAAAAGGCGCATATGCGCCTAAACGGATCTGAAATGCTCAGGGAGGCGATACGTGCGAAGGGTCATCCCAACGTAACTGCAAGGCACAGGACCACTTTTGAGATCACCCGGGAAAGCAATCTAACCCCCCAGGGGGATTGCATAATCGCAGTATGCGCAGACAGGGGCCTGACGGATTTCTCAGAGGAATTCCGCAAGGCTCTGAAGAGCGGGGATACGGTACTGGAGATAAGGATGGTCTGCTGCGGGATAGAAGAAAAAATCATCTGCCGCGGACACCCGGACCTGTCTTTTACGAATCACGAGGAAATGGTCGTACGCAAAAGCGCATTCACCTGCGGGAGAACCCTTGCAGTGGGCGCGGATAAAGCATCATGCGACCTTAACAGGGATTTTGTTAAAAAACTGAGCGAAGGAAATCCCCTGTCCGTTGAACTAAGTATCGCCCCATAGAACAAATGGCTGTAGACGCTTTATCAAAGATAAAGAGGATATCGTGTGCCGCCCAGCTCGCAGGAGTCCTGGAGGCAAGCACCGAGAAGCCCGGGAACGTAACGCCCAGCCACGATTTTGACGATACGACCTACCAGGACTACCTGGCAGGGTCTATTGCGATGGGCCCCTCTATCGAAGAAGCCTCTTTTAGAGGATATCTTGCAGGCATTGGAGAGATAGGATCCGATCAAATAGGCATCGGGGATTTAATACTCCGAGGGGCAAAAGACGTCTGCAGCTCTCATCCTGGAGGAAACACGCACCTTGGGACCTTGATGCTGACGGTTCCGATCGCGGCCGGGGCAGGTTTATGCATTGCAAAAGGTGCGGGCTTTCGGAGTCTGCGTCCTGCGGTCATCCGGACGATCAACTCCTCCTCTGCGGAGGATTCGCGCAATTTGTATGCGGCCTTGGAGACTGCAAAAGTCGGCGGCCTGGGCAGGTTGATAAGAAAAGAATTAACCTTCCCAGAACTCATGGAGGCTTCAGCGGAAAGAGACCGGGTGGCAGAAGAGCTCTCTTCCGGGCTGCCCATAGTCTACAAATGCGGGCTCCCCTTTTTTGAGGCACGTATGCAAGAGGACGGTACCGCTCTTGATATGCGTGCTGCCATACTCAGAACTTATCTGTATCTCTTATCCAAATACCCGGACACGTTCATTGCAAAGAAACAAGGGATAAAGAAGGCCAGAGAGGTTTCAAACAAGGCAAAAGAGGCGCTCAACGGAAATATTCCCCTATCAGTCTTCGATGTGTTCCTGCGTTCAGAAAAAAATTCTTTTAATCCCGGCACCACCGCAGACCTCGTGTCGGCGGTCGTATTTTTGTACCTTCTGAAGAACGGGGTTTTTTAGGCAGAGTGCTGGTGGGGGGATACTGAAAATCAAACATAGAATGCGCATAATCACAGTTACGTGGAATCGTTGAATTTCCCAAAGGAAATTCCCTTTTTGGGGACGCGATAATTCCTTAGGGAGATTCATTGAGCCCGACGGGATTTGAACCCGCGACTCCCCGATTTCTTCAATGGCAATGCAATTGCCTTGTTTTAAAAGTCGGGTGCTCTGCCAAACTGAGCTACGGGCCCCTGGATTAAGGGGTCAAAAAGCAACACTCAAAGTATGCTACCTTTTGTGACTGGGGTTATAAATATCTGATAGAAATATTATTGGCATCCGGTGCATAAATATGTTTCCTTGCTTTTAGCGTTCTTCCAGGACTTTTTTCCCGTGTTCCTGGGGTATTATGGTTTTTTTCCCGTGGAATTTTGCTTCCACTTCTTTTCCTTGGTATAGCCTGTCCATGAACACTGCCAGGGCTGCGACTTCGGAGTGCGGCTGGTTTCCTATGGCGACGTTGTAATCTGCCATCTTGTATATCTCCGAGGGGACTTTTTGTCCTCCGACTATTATCAGCTTGTTCTTTTTTGACGTTCTTATTTTTTCTATGCATTCGTTCACGTTGACTCCGTACATGGTGAGGTGTATCTTTTCTCCCGGGAAGTTTTCCACGTATCTTTTCCAGTTTTCGATGTTGCTTATTTTTGTTTCTCCCCCCCAGTCTTTGCATACTCGCATCAGGCTTTTTTCGATGTCCGGGTCGGATGCGTCGAATACTACTTCCTCTGCGCCGAAGGCTCTTGAGACCAGGGCTATGTGGGTGCTTATTCTTTTATCTCTTGAGAATCTGTGCCCGAGCCGTAATACTGTCGACTTCATGGTTTTTGTCTCCTGAACCTGGATATTGCGTAGAGGGCGCCCAGGACGATTATGATTGCTCCCAGTATCATCCCTCCTGTTTGTGCCATCTCCCGCATCTGCTTTTCTTTTATCTTTCCCTGGCTGTCTGATATCATCTGGTCGCTTACCGCCGCCCGCTGGTATTCTTCGAGTTCCATGTACATATTTTTTGATTGGTTTGCGTAGTAGGTTGCGTTCTCGTATTGCCCTATGTTGTAGTTACTCTCTGCCTGTGCGTAGCATTCTTCCGCGTCTATGTGCCTTTGCGAGATGTTCTTGAGCGTGGACAGTTCGATGGTTTCATTTGTTGCGTTTATCTCCCGGTATATCTCAAGCGCCTGGTCCAGGGATATTATTGCATTACTGTAATCCAGTTCGGCGTATTTCCTTTTTCCTAGATCGGAGAGCTCGTTTGCCGTTTCTTTTTTCTGTTTTATCTCTATGTCTTTGTATAAATCTTCGCAGTTTTCCAGTCCCTTCGTGTAGTTTATCTCCTGGTATGTCCTTTTTGCTTTTTCCAGGGACAGCGTGGAATTGTGCAGTTCCCCGGTAGTATAATACCATAAGGCCTGGGAGTATAGTTTGTCTGCCGCTTCGACTTTGACTTTGAATTCCGCCGTGTCTATCTCCTGGAGCAGCGTGCCGCACAGCCAGGTTACTCCGTATGTGTATCCTACATCGGAGTATATCTCCAGGGCCTTGTCTGCGTAGGCTCTCGCGTCCCCGTAGTTTTTGTCCTGGAAATATTTTTGGGCCAGGGCGTAGTATTCGTCGGCAAGCTCTTTATTGGCCGTCTCATTGGCGCAGTAGATCTGTATTACCTCGCAGTCCAGCATGCCGACAGTGTTGTTTATCTCTGTAAATATGTCCATTGCTTTTTGTGCGGGGGATCTTGCGCTGAGGCAGTCTTCGTTTGTGTAATACTCATATGCCTTGTCGAGGTATTTGTAGCCGGTTAGGTTCTTGGCGTAGGATCCGTCCATTTCCAGGAGGTATATC
Organism: Candidatus Altarchaeia archaeon; assembly: GCA_049299895.1. Classification (GTDB taxonomy): domain Archaea; phylum Altiarchaeota; class Altiarchaeia; order IMC4; family QMZM01; genus CAIYYO01. The sequence goes on along the minus strand of JBAQYF010000005.1, from coordinate 6,919 downwards.
CTGTTTTTGGTGCTTATCGCAAGCTCGTTGTTGGAAAGCAGGCTCATTTTGTGTATTATCTCGCCGTGGGGGTATTCCCATTTATAATCGCCTGCGGTGCCGTATGCCCTGATCTTGTCCCCTTCCGAGGTGATGGCCTCCAGTTCCGTGTCGTTGTCCAGGTCGGAAACAAGCAGGCCTGCAATAGTCCCTGTTTTTTTCTGCCATCTGAGTTTTCCTGCCGCGTCCAGGGCATAAAGAGTGCTTCCATCGGTTGCAACAATCAGTCCTTTTTCGTCCAGGTTGGATGCCGCGACTTTTGTGATCCCTGTTTCAGTCGGATAACGCCATTTGACGCCTCCGTCTATCAGATAGATGCCCCGGTATGTGCCGGCGATTATTTCGGGTTTTCCGTCGCGGTCTATGTCGGATACTGCGACGGAGTTCACGGCGTTCCCGTCCAGTTCGTACTTGTTTATCACCTGTACCTGGAGGATGTATGTGGTTCTCTGTTTCCATACTCCGTTTTCCAGATAGGTCACAGTCTTAGACTGCGTTGTTCCCGTGTCCCCGAGTATGTATACGAAACCCAGGGCGGATGCGGCGATAAGCTCTTTTTTGCCGTCGAAATTGAGGTCCGCAGAGGACATGTCGTTGACCATTCCCTCGAAGTTGTCGAATTTCCAGCGCTGTATCTGCTTATGATTCTGGGCCGCTTCGTCCGTCTCTCTCTCGAAATAAGCGACCGGGTTCAGGTTCACTTTTTCTCCCCGGACCTTTGAGGCGACGAAGACGTCGAGGTCTTTGTTGTTGTTTATGTCGTCGACGTATATGTAATATACGTCTTCTCCGACAGGGGTGCATCCGGAGTCGCGTTTCATCTCGTTTATGGAAGTCGACCATTGTAGCTGGCCTGTGGAATTGAAGGCATTGATATAATTCTCCTGGCCCATTATGATAGCGTATACTTCCATCTCCCCGGTCTGCTCCAGGTCAAGAAAGTAGAATAAGTCGGTCGATACTGAATAGTCCCATTTGTATTTCAGGGGAAGATAGGGTCCCGCGGACGCTGCCCCGGCAAATAGTATTAAGGCAGTTACAAGCGCTATTCTACAGGGTGTGTGATGTCTCATATATTACAGATTACCCTAAGGATTATAAATACGCAGAAAAAAGGGAAAAACCGATAAACCAGCCTGATTATTGGCTGGATTGTATCTGCAGAACCTTTTTCTTACCCATGACTTCCATGTAGAGGACGTTCCCGCCGGATTTGAATTCTCCTGTTATGTCGTCTGGTTTGGGCAGTTCGAACGTCTCATAGCTCTCCATATCCATCAGCTGCACATTGTCGCCTATGACGTTCAAGACCTGGGCCGTCTTTTTGTTTATGATCGGGATCTCTGCGTTCCCGTCAACTGGACCCATCAAAGTGCGCCTCTGGTTGTCGAATAATCCGATGGCGTCTATCCTGGCTTTCGCCCCCCCGTGTTTTCCGGGCTTGGAATGCGCGACGGCGACTATCTTGCATGCTTCGCCGTCTATGATTACGTACTTGCCTTCTTTGAGTTCCTTTACCTGGACGATCCTTCTTTCTTCCATCTTCTATATAATTCGGATTTAATAATTTAATCCGTAATGTTTATATCATATTAAAACCAAACAGATAAAAATGGAGAGACCATCCTGGGACGAGTACTTCTCGAAGATAGCACTCGACGTTGCCGAGCGCTCGACATGCATGAGACACAGGTTCGGAGCAGTCATAGTGAACGAGAAACATGAGATAGTGGCTACGGGATACAACGGCGTGGTCCGGGGCGCGTCTCACTGCAGCGAAAAAGGCTGCATCAAGAATCTCATGGGTATCAAGAGCGGGACCGGCCACGAGATATGCCCCGCGGTACATGCGGAACAGAACGCCCTGATACAGGCAGGGAGGAACGCCCTGAACTGCACTCTATACGTGAATGCCTTCCCCTGCAAGATATGCGCCCGCCTGATCGTTAATTCCGGGATAAACCGCGTGGTTGCGAGCGGGGAATACACTGACCGGGAAGGCCTGGAGATACTGGCGGCGGCAGGAGTGATAATCTCTCACCTTTCGCCTCTTGAAAAGGGAGTAACTGACGTGCAATGAAAATCGACATGATCCTTAGGGTCCGGGACGTTCCCGGGATGCTGATAAACGCGCTGGGGCCTATTTCCAGCCACGGGGGCAACATCGTAAGCGTGACCCATTCGCGCGCGGAGAAAGACCTGGTATCAGTTCACGTTTCGTTCAAGGTGAATGACGAATCCTCTCTTGAACTGATAAAGAAGGCCCTTGAAGCACAGAAGATACGCGTCGCAGAGATCAAGGTAGAAGGCCGAAAGTACTACTTGAAGAAGTCGCTTTCATTCGTCCTGATAGGTCATGTCATAGACAACGACATACAGGACACAATCGATCGCATAAACAAAGTCGGGATCGTATCCGGGCTGGAAGTTGTGATGCCTTCTCCCGATGAGAAATCCTCTGTCCTGATGGAGGCGGAGATAGACGAGAAGCACTATGGGAAACTCATAAAAGTGGTGTCTGACATATGTTCGGAGAAGGATTTCCTGTTGATCAGGTCCTTGTGAATTCAGAATGAAGACTGTCAAATTAATCATTGTGGGGTTTGGGACGATAGGGAAAGGAGTGCTTGAAGTCCTGCGAATGAAGCGCAGGTACGTTGCGGAAAGGTATGGGGCAGACCTTGTGGTCGCGGCCGTCTGCGAGGTTACGGGTACTCTCATAAATCCCAAAGGCGTGGACATAGACTCTGCTCTCGAATATGCTCTGAAGGGGAAACTAAAAGAGCACCCTGACTGGAAGCCTGTAAAGAGCCTTGATGCGATAAAGGATATTGAGGCGGACATCGTTTTAGAGCTTACTCCCGGGGACATCAAGACCGGCGAACCCGGCCTAAGTCATATCCTTGCAGCTCTTGAATCCGGGAAGAACGTGGTCACCTCAAACAAATCCCCTCTTGCTTTAAAGTTCCGCGAGCTTACGGCTCTTGCAGAAAAGAAGGGCTTGTTTTTGGGCTATGAAGCAACTGTGGGGGGCGCAATTCCTATCATAAACCTGTACCGCGACAACCTTGAGATAAATCAGGTTAACTCCATATATGGCATCCTGAACGGCACGAGCAACTTCATACTGACGAAGATGTTCGAGGAAGACGTAGCACTTGACACCGCTCTAAAGGAGGCGCAGGAACTGGGCATAGCGGAAAGGGACCCAACGTACGACATCAACGGCGTAGACACTGCAGTAAAGCTTGTGATATTAGCCAATTCCCTGATGGATAAGAGGATATCCTACAAAGATATATCCGTTACCGGCATAAAGGAAGTCTCGCCTGATTCGCTGGAGCTTGCAAAGAAGCACGGCTACGCGATTAAACTGATAGGCGACGTCGTTAACATGGAGGTCTCGCCTAGGCTCGTTCCCCTGAATCATCCGCTGAACGTTTCAGGTACGCTGAATGCAATAATGCTGGACACGGATATTGCGGGCACTCTGACGCTTGTCGGTCACGGCGCGGGGAAGATACAGACGGCCAGTTCCGTGTTCTCTGACATAATGGACATCGTCCGCTCGAAGGAATAGCTAGAGCGCCTTGTCCTGTTTGAGAGTCTCAAGCAGCCTCAGAACTGAATACGAGGCGCGCGTTATCCCCATGCTCCTCTTTTCGGTGTCCGTTCCTACAAGGTAGAAATCCTTCATTGGCGTTCTAATGCCTGTGAATTGAGTATTGATCGTCCAGGCGGCTTTTTCAGGGACAAGCGTTTGATAGTGTATCATGTCCACTTTCTTTTCCATCCTGGGCATTATCCCGTAGATACCCTCGAGCGTGCGTTTCTTTTCTTTTTCGGGGTTAGATCCTTCCGGCAGTCGTGACATGAATCCCACAAGCTGTTTTCCTTTGGGCGCAAGGGACTTGTCGTAGTTGGATATCGGGACTACCCAGGTGTACGGGTCTGCGTCCACCCATATCTCCGAACCGTCTCTTGTGAATAATTGCTCGTCCAGGCCGAGCCATATCATGAGGGCGTTTGTCTTCGGGAGGTTCTTGAGCGACTTTATGTAGTCATCGGAGAGATCGTCAACTATCCTGGGAAGCTCGCAGGCATAGGCGGAGTATACTATCGTATCATAGCAGTATTCTCCTTTTGTGGTCTCGACCCTCTTTTGGACGGGGTCTATTTTCAACACCTTCTCCTCTGTCCTGATCTCTACTTTTCCTTTGGGGAACGAGGATTCTATCGCCAGGATAAGCGACTGCAGGCCTCCTTTAGGATAGACCTGATCCAATCCCCCCTCTTTCATGAGCGCGTTGTATAGCTTCTCCAGCACGTTGTTTGACTTGTTCTTATAGCTCTCGCTGTCTATGAACCTTGCTACCGGCGTCTCCTTCATCGATGCGCCCGTCATGAACACGGACATGCAGTCGAGAAACCTCATCGTAGGATTGGATAGGCCGGTCCCCAGGAGGTCGGCTATCGATTTTTTTGAAAAGTTCTCGCCGGAATTATACAAATAGGAAACTGAGAACAAGGTCTTCATCAGGTAGATTCTGTCCATCTCAGGTATTATGTCGAAGTTGAACCATCCCTGCAGATTCCAGGGAAACGTCCGCACCTTGTTATTCAGCAGCACATAATACTTCCCGTGCGGGATGAAATTCGGGACCACGTCAAAATACTTGGTCATCAGATCCCTTAAAGGACCCTGTCCGATGCGGGTTATTATGTGGGCCCCGGTATCCACCTGATAGCCGTCGACCATATAGGATCTGCAGACGCCCCCTATCGCGGGCAGTTCTTCAAGCACCAGGACATTCTTTCCCTCCTTGGATAGTGCAAGAGCCGTAAGCAGGCCGCTTATTCCCGCCCCGACTACGATAACGTCTTTGTTCTGCATTTTATGTTCTGAATAATATCAAGGCGATTGCTGCGAATACTGCCTCCAGGGATATGAGCGTGAGGACGAGGCCTTTTTCGCTTATCCCCCCTGTTATCTGCATTATTGTCTGGCACAGGCCGACGGGTTTTCCTCTGCATACGAGCTTTCCTTTGACGTATTCCCCCCACCACTTGCTGCTGGGAAAGCCGTTTGCCGCCTTGATGAAAAAGTCGAATGTGTAAGGCAGTATGACCAATACCCCGGCCATCTCGTAGTTCCCCACAATGACTGCGGAAGCTATGACTGCGCCTATGACCAGGGTTCCTGCGTCCCCCATGAAGATCTTCGCAGGATACCAGTTATATCTAAGGAATGCGAGGAGCGCTCCCAGCATCGAGAAAAGCAGGACTGCCGACTCCGTCTTCCCCGTGGCAAGGGCGATAACCCCCAGGGAAAAGCAGGCGACAGACCCCATTCCCGCCTCCAGGCCGTTGAATCCCGCAAGCATGTTCGTAACGTTGGATGCGCCGGTTATTCCGATTGGAATAAGCACCAGCGCATACAGCAAGCCCACATCCACGGAGCCTATGAATGGAAAAACCATCGACGTGACCCCCGCATTCACCGCTACGAGGGGGAGAGCCGCAAAAAGAGGTAGCGTTGCCTTGACTGCCTGATGCATGGAAAATAGGTCGTCGAATACCCCGATGAGCGCCATCAGGAGGATGGTAGAGAACGCGGCTAGGACGAGGGCCGGACTAAAGTGGCCTGCGAAAGTTCCAAGATAAGTGAACAGGCCGATAGCAAGAAGCACCCCTGCCGAGAACCCGAATATGATAGCAAAACCGCCTATGTTTGGTATCCTCCTCCTGTCCTGCTTGTTCATGTCTTTCCCGGTGTAGTTCGCCCTCTCCAGTTTCGGGATGATCCACGGGGTGCATACGAGCGTGGCTATGAAAGATGCAAGGAAGATCCATGCGATAGAATACATCATTTTAGGGGACTCCTACATGGATTATTTATTTCGAATCAATAATAATAAAACCTTTAGGAAAGTTTTACCAAAGGGAGGGTAAGCTTTAAACTCACCCGCCTGACGAACATTACTTCAGTTATCGGATATTAAAAGACCTAATCAGAAATAGATTACACTTAAGATAAAAATCTTAGCCGACGAAAATCCCGGCCGCCGCATTTACGCGGCGGTAGTGTAGCCTGGTTATCACTCGAGGTTGCCAATCTTGCGACCCGGGTTCGAATTCGGCTAAGATTTTAGTCAAAAAGAGGTATTTAAATTCTTCTAATGAGAACATGTATAAAACTTGGCTAAGAGATAAGCCTTAGTTTGTGCAGCCTTTTTAAATAAGTTTATTTGTTGTAAGGTAGTCATTCCATGATTGGAGACATTCTGTTGCTAATTCGAAGGCATCTTTTATTTCACCTTTAGATATGCGGACTTTATATTTCGCTCCTATGGTGTGGGGTGGATTAGATTTGTGTTTTATCTGTCCTGCGGGTTGGGTATCGTTTATTTTCACTCCTTCATTTAAGACTAAGGAGAATTCGGTTTTAACTATTCCAAAAGTTATATCTGTATTTGGTCCGTTTCTAGGTCGATCTAAAGTTAAATGTTTTGTGGCATTACATATATCTGCGCATATCCGTAATGCCTCGGTTGAGTTGATAAATTCTTCAATGGGTGGATTGACTTTATTCTGAATATCCGTATCGTTTTTTATCCAATCTTTCAGATGGTAACAGAAAATAAAGAACGCAAGGACTTCATCTTGATAAAACTCGCTTGATTTGTCGGGTGGTCTTCCGTTATTTGTTGATTCGAATAGTTTATAATATCTTTTCACCCGTTCGTATTGTTCTTTGGAGTGAACCCCTTTGTGTGTTCGTTAAGTTAAGTTGCTTTTGCGCTTAAATTTGCGCGTTTTTCGTACTCATTGGGCGGCAGGTAGCCGATCTTTGAGTGTAGTCGTGTCTCGTTGTATATGT
>JBAQYF010000004.1:0-87541 GCA_049299895.1 Candidatus Altarchaeia archaeon | reverse complement strand
GGCCATTTTTTAAGTAGAGTAATAAGTAATTTACTTATTACTAGCATAAATACCACAAAAGAAAAAGCAAACACATAGAACACAAATCAAAAGTCGTGAGGAAAAACCAGGAGAAATTCAGGTAATTAGTATGGCCTTAGAAGATTTTCTCCTGCCTGGAGAGAAAGTGCTTTCTTCATTTGACGAAGTATATCTTACTAATGAACGGGTTATACAGTATTCTGATTTCTCTATGGAAAGCGAGTCCATTAAAGATATCCATTATATGTTTTTAGAGTCTGTTGAGTACAGCGAAGATTCGAAGCCGAAGTATTTGATAGCAGGAATAATCTTATCCATAATTGGTCTAGGCGTGTATGCGATAACGAAAGAGATAAATCATTTATTTTTTTTCCTTTTTGTGGGGGCTGTGCTATTCCTACTTTTCATTATCCTAAAAGATAGGCATACACTGTTTCGCGGAACAAACTCGGTAATAGAAATCAAGAAAAAAGGCAAAGAGCTTATAGTGCATGCTCGGCGCCTACAGAGAGATTATCTACTAAACCCTGCGAATAGGTCTTATTAAGGTATGCTCAAAGGATTTTTAGCCCCCTAAACCCATATCCTCTTGATTCAAAATGCGTTCCCACTACTCAAGCGAAATAACAACCGAACTCGAAGGAAAAGAAGTATCCCTCGCGGGCTGGGTCCATGAAGTACGCGACCTCGGCAAGCTCAAATTCATGGTCCTGCGCGACCGCGAAGGCTTCATACAGGTCACGGGCAAGAAAGACGCGTGCACCGAAGACGTTCTTAAGTCGATCAGTTCCGTCTCCCGCGAGTCCGTCGTGGAAGTGAAAGGCGTTGTTAAGAAGAACGATCGCGCCCCCAACGGAGTGGAGGTTTCGCCTACGTACATCAACATCGTCAGCCTTGCGCAGTCCCCTCTTCCTATGGACGTTACCGCCAAGGTCGAAGCAGATATGGATACCCGGCTGAACAACAGGTTCATGGACGTGCGCAAGCCGGACGTTGCGGCGATCTTCAAGATCAGGAGCGCCGTTGTCTCCGCCGCAAGAAGCTACCTGGACGGGAACGACTTCATAGAGATACACACCCCCAAAATAATCTCATCGGCAAGCGAAGGCGGAACGAACCTTTTCCCGATATCGTATTTCGACAAAGAGGCGTATCTTGCCCAGTCGCCGCAGCTATACAAGCAGATGATGATGGCGACCGGCCTCGACCGCGTCTACGAGACGACCCCTTATTTCAGGGCCGAGGAGCACGATACCAGAAGGCATCTGAACGAGGTGACGGCAGTTGACGTAGAGCTTGCTTTCATAAAAGACGAAGAGGACGTGATGAACATCCTCGAGGGACTGGTCCTTGCGATGATCAGGGCCGCTTCAGAATCCAAAAAGGAGCTCGGCATACTCAAAAAAGAAATTCCGGTCCCTGAAAAAGCTCTTAGGGTGTCCTATGATGAAGCAGTTGACCTGCTGGGTGCGCATGGAAAGAAGATCCCCACAGGCGAAGACATAGACACTGAAGGCGAAAAACTCCTTGGAGAGATAATGAAGACCGAGAAAGGATCCGAACTATACTTCATCCACGGTTATCCGCTCACTGCAAGACCATTCTATACGATGCCGAGGGATTCTATATATTCACGTTCATTCGATCTGGAATACAAGGGCGTGGAAGTATCGTCGGGAGCCCAGAGGATACACAATTATGAGCAATTGCTTTCGCAGATCAAGGCAAAGAAGCTCAATTCCGACAGCTTCAAGTACTACCTGGACGCGTTCAAGTATGGAATGCCCCCGCACGGAGGATTCGGCCTGGGCATTGATCGTATGATGATGCAGATGCTGGATCTGGCCATAAGGGACGTCGTACTCTTCCCGAGGGACCGGCACAGGCTGACTCCCTGATCGCCAACCCTATGAAAGTTGAACTCAAAAATCTTATCGGAAGCCACATATTCATCTCGGTCGCGATCATAGTAGTGATTATCCTTTTCGGGACTGCAGGCTACATGATCCTTGAGTCGATTACCCCGCTTGACGCGCTTTATCACACGGTCAATACCATCGCTACTGTCGGTTACAGCGACATTGCCACCAAGAACGAGACCCGGATATTCACAATAGTATTGATACTGGTGTCGGTTGCATCATTTTATTATTTTGCGGGCGCAATAGCAGAGACCCTTATCGCCGGGAGGCTTTTTGAGGTGCTTAAATTGAAAAGACTGGAAGACGCTCTGGAGCAGGTGCAGGATCACGTCATTTTATGCGGCTACGGCGACGTGGGAACGCTTCTTGCAGATAAGATAGACTTGGTTGTCGTGGTGGAGAAGAACGATGCGCGCTTCGCAGAACTGTTGAAAAAAAGGCTCCTGTGCGTCAAAGGGGACTCGACCAGCCCCGAAATACTGGAGTCCGCCGGGATAAAGAGGGCGAAAGCAATGATCGTTGCCCTCGACAGCGACCCCGAGATCGTATACACCATACTGACTGCTAAAGAGATACATCCTGGGATCAGGATATATGCCCGGGCGAACGAGACCATGTCCGTGAACAAGATGAAAAAAGCAGGTGCAGACTATGTTATCTGCCTCCCGGAGGTCGGCAGCAGGGACCTCTTGAACGCTCTCGTAGGCCGCGGGAACGAGTGTCTGGGCGTTCACTAGACCCCGGGCGGCTTTTTATTCAGTTAATCCATAATAATATTCCAATAATTTTTTGACAGAGACAATGTACAGCCATACTAAAAGGATCGGAAGCGTCGGCAGATTCGGTGTCCGGACGGGCAAGAAGATTCGGGAGGAGATGCGCAAGATAGAGGACGACTCCAAGAACAACGTCTGCCCCAACTGCGCGAAGAAAGTGACCCGCAAAGCGGCGGGTGTCTGGGAATGCAATTTCTGTAGCATGGTATTTGCCGGGGGAAGCTATTTTCCTATGAGCAAGAAGAAAACCCAGGTGGAGGAGTAAAAAAATGGCCTACGTATGCATGGAATGCGGAAACGACGTCGAATACGACTATCTGGTCCAGCACAAGCTTAAATGCACCAAGTGCAAGGAGAAGCGGTCGAACATCTGGGTAAAGAAGAACAAGGGAAATACCAGGACCGTTCCGGCAGTATGATCGTTCGCATATGAATGAACTATCCGTAAGACTTGAAGTGCCGGCGGAGACTGCGCAGGTATGCTGCGCCTCCGTAGGCCTTGAAGCGCAAAGCGAAGCATTATCCCGTTCTAAGGTAGAATTGTCCTGTGAGAAAGACGCGTTGATTCTGAATGTAAGCGCCCAGGACCTGGGGGCGATGCGCGCGGCGGTCAACACTTACCTGCGATGGATAATAATGTGCTGCGATTTAACCAACGAAAAATAAATCACTAAAACAATAAAATGGATACACAGATGCCCAAACAGTTACAGGACAAGATAGCCCAGTTCCAGACGCTGCAAAACCAGCTGCAGATGATGTCGATGCAAAAGCAGCAGCTCTACATGCAGTCCGCCGATACCGAGAATGCTCTCAAGGCGCTTGAAGGCGTATCCGGCGAGAAGGTCTACAAAGTCGCAGGACCTCTCCTGATCGAGACAACAAAAGACGCCTCCGAAAAGAAACTAAAAGAAGACAAGGAGCTTTGCGATACCCGGATGAAGATGATAGAAAAGCAGGAAACAAAGCTCACGGAGAAGCTTGACGAACTGCGAAACGAACTGCAGAGCATGATGAAACCAGGTATTGGAGCTATGTGATGCTTTTTGCGGTGTTTTTCTCTGTCCGCGGAATTGATATATCTTTTTTTTGAGTTTAGAAACAGGCAGCGGGATATATTTATGCGCTTACTTCAACAGCTAAGCGTTGGTCAAAGCAGGTTACGTTTTTTTTCTCTTGTTTTATCGATTGTTTTATCCAGGCTACGGGTTGTATGTCTCCACATCCTTCTTGTACCTGGTTTTCAAAATTTTTCCCTCAATATACCATATTATGACCCAGCTTGCAATGATGTATAATACGAGCACCAGCAGCGCATATGATTCGGTGAGCTTGTTCTTCAGGCCTAAGAGGTTTACGACCTCGGTTAGAAAGATCCCGTGAGCAAAATACATAACCAGGGCATGGCGCCCGAAGGCTGCGATCGGCATGAATACTGGGAACTTTTTATGCATTATCCTGAATACAAATAGAAGCATCGCACCAAGGTAAATGGAAGACCCCGCTGCGATGGCTATGAAGGATGTGCTTGGGCGTTGCCCCCAGATTATAGACGTTCCTGTGTAGTTAAGAAGTACGCCGCACAATATTAAAAGGGAGGAGAGCACCCCTATGTGGACAAAGACTTTTAGGGGGTCGCTTCTGTATTGCGTAAAGAACATCCCTGCGTATACGCCTATTATGGCGAATATTATCCATGGAAACATCGGTGCCTGGAATAAGATTAATACAGCGGAAATACGATCGTGCCTGTAGGCCTCCTCTGACAGAAACAGGACTGCTAAGGCTAGGATCAGGCACTTGATGGTCGTCGGCTTCAAGGCAATAGGCGAAAGCAGGATTATGGAAAGACCTATCGAGTGCAGGGAATTAAGAGTGAATAGAGGTTCCAGCATGATGAGGTTAAATGCAAAACCCATGAAGAACAAGAATACGCCACGCAGTATATGATGTTTCAGCACGTCCGCTTTTTTTTGCCTAACCAGCCTTTTTTTGCTTGAAAGTACTAAGCAAATGCCGGCAAGCACAAGGAACATTGGTGCAGAAAGACGGCTTAGAAGGTACATCGCGTAATGGATTTGTGAACTGAAAGGGTCAGTCATAAGATAACGCAGGAAGTGACCAAAAAACATCAAGACTACTGCTATCCCCCTTAAGGCATCCAAACACGCTAACCGCCTGTCAACTATAAATCCCACCTCCTTAATATAGAAGAATCGATGTTCAACTCCATAGAAATTAAAAGTCCATGCTTAAATACTATAATTGACTCAGAGTATTGTTTCCTTTGTGTATGTCAAATGGGAAAAATACGTCGCGTTTTTGTCCCTATGTCATAGATAGTTATGCGTTATTGTTATGTTTTATTCGCCTGGTACTATATAATTATACATGATGACACCGACCCAGGCTGAGTCTCGTACTGTGATGATAAGGGTAGCTTCTGATTAGAACGGTGTTTCTGTTTTTATTATATATGTGCTGAATACCAAATAATTATACGATATTCATAAAATAAAACATTTGGTTGGTGATTGAATTGAAAATACAGTATTATTTCTACATATTGTTTTTGGTTTTCTCTTTGATAGATTACGCCACGTTTGTTTATATGAGCCCCGAGAAGGAGGTCAATCCCATATGGATACTCCTGGGAGGAAAATACTTCCAATTCGCAATTGTCTACCTTGTGCTCTTTGTATCCGTACTGATAATGACCGAGTTCCTGCTAAAGTATTCCTCGGTAAAAAGGCCTGAATTGGGCTTCTTTACCTACTCTCTCATAGTATTCGGATGCCAGGCGCACCTCCTTGGAGCGCTGAGCAACATCGACGGGTCATACTATGCGGCCCTCCTGGACATGCTCGGGATACAGAGCACAAAGGTACTGGACTACGGGATATTCCTTATGGTGTTCTTCACCCCGGTACCCCTTAGCCTGATAGCGTTCCGGGCATGGCAGGAGCACCACGGGCACGGATTGGAAGAAGTGCGATCTAGAGGCGTTTCTTGACGATGTCGTCTATATTCTTTAAAAGGCGCTCTACGCTGCCGTCGTTCTCTATCATGTAGTCTGCGACCTTTTTTATCTCCGGGAGGCCCTTCTCCGTTCCGCGCTGCTCTGCTTTTAAGAAAACGTCGAAGCTGTTCTTCTCCTCACCCTTTTCGCCCCGCATAACGACGCGCTCGTATCGGACTTTTGGAGGCGCGTCCATGAACAACAATACGTTATTATCGAACGAGCGAAGCATTTTCACTTCGTTCATGTACCTTATGCCGTCGACTACTACGACGTGCGATCTGCTCTTCTCAAGGTCTTTTTTGAATGCGTTCACTATCACGTCGCTTCCGAAAGATTTCCTTACGACCTCTCCCAGGGTCTGCAGATTGTTCCTGTCCTTCGGGAGATACAATCTGTCGAGTACGTCCATCAGTATCCTTGAGAACCGGACCTGGTCTGCTCCGTATTTTTTGTGCAGATGATCGCTTACAACAGTCTTTCCAGCGCCGATGTTTCCAGTAAGGCCTATGACTAATTTCATCTTTATTTATAAAGATTAGTTATTAAATAGAACTACAAAAATAATACATACTCTGAGATGGCAACTCTTATCATAACGGAAAAACCGAACGTAGCCGAAAGAATCGCTAAGTCCATCGGCCACGGAGACGAAAGAAAGATGTCCCGCGAAGGGGCTCCCTATCACCAGGTCGGGGACGTTTACATCGCTCCTGCGGTGGGTCACATATTCAGCCTGAAGGAGAAGACGAAAGGCGGCTGGCGCTATCCCGTATTCGACATAGAATGGGCTCCAAGCTACATTGTCAACAAGAACTCCGAGTTCACGAAAAAATACCTGGACAATCTGCAGTTCCTCTCAAAGAAATGCGACAAGTTCATAAACGCGTGCGACTACGACATAGAAGGGGAGGTCATAGCCTACAATGCCATCAGATACGCATGCGACATAGACCCTCTCAGTGAAAAAGTCCGCAGGATGAAGTTCTCCACGCTCACGAACGAAGCGATTGTCTCGGCCTACGAGAACCAGGAGAAGGTGAACAAGGGCATGGCCGAAGCAGGCATCACCCGGCACAAACTTGACTGGTTCTGGGGAATAAACCTGTCCAGGGCGCTCACTCTCTCTGTTCGGAGAGCCAGGGGATACGTAACCCTGAGCATTGGACGCGTACAGGGACCCACGCTGAAGATACTTGCCAGCAGGGAGGACAAGATTAAGGCATTCAAGTCCGAGCCATACTGGGAGATAGAGATGATCTGCCTCAAGGGAATAGACAAGATACACGCGATGCACTCCGCGGACAAGATATTCCAGAAAGAAAAAGCCGACGAAATAAAGGCAAAATGCGGAAAAGACGCATTAGTCGAGGCCGTGAAACGCACGGAATCCAAACAGGAGCCGCCGACGCCATTCGACCTCACCACGCTGCAGACGGAAACCTACAAGCAACTGGGAATAGACCCGAGAAGGACTCTCGAACTCGCCCAGGAACTGTATACCAACGCATACATCAGCTATCCAAGGACTTCCAGCCAGCAGCTGCCGGAGGGAATCGACTACTCAAAGATCATAAAAAACCTGTCCACGCTGAAAGATTTCAGAGAGCCTGCGAACCTGCTCCTCGCAAAGAAGAAGCTTAAACCCAACAACGGGAAGAAGAAGGACCCGGCGCACCCGGCGATATATCCTACGGGAGAGATACCCGGGGCGCTGAACGACCAGGCGGCAAAGGTTTACGATCTCATAGTGCGAAGATTCCTCGCTACGTTCGGCGACGATGCCAAGCGTGAGACAGTCGAGATAAAACTGAACAACAATTCCGAGATATTCATCGCCTCCGGGACTAGGACGGTCGAGAAAGGGTGGCACGTTCTCTATGGCAGATACGCCAAATTCGAAGAAGAGGAACTCCCCCACGTAGAACAGGGCGAGGTACTCCCGGTGGAGGACATAATGGTCCACGCCAAGGAGACGAAGCCCCCGAAGAGATACACGCCGGCGTCCATCATAAAAGAGATGGAGAAGCGGAACATCGGAACAAAGGCGACGAGGTCGCAGATAGTGGACATACTCTTCAAGAGGGGCTACGTCAACGGAAAGGCGCTTGAAGTGACAACACTCGGTCTGAACGTCGTAACGACTTTGGACAAGTACTGCCCCGAAGTCTTAAGTGAAAAACTCACCAGGAAATTCGAGGAAGAGATGGAGGAGATAGAAGCGGGCAAGTTGCCGGGCGAAAAGGTAATAGAAGAAGGAAAAACAACCCTCCTCGTCATAGCCAAAGAGTTCAAAGACAATGAAGTAAAGATCGGCGAAGCGCTCGCCCAGTCCGCTAAGAGCGCGAAGGAGATGACCCGGCCGCTCCTCGGTAAATGCATATCCTGCGACGGGAACCTGGTCATGAGGAAATCGAAGCACGGACAGTTCATCGGATGCGACAAATACCCTGCGTGCACGTTCACGATGTCCCTTCCCAAGGGGAAACTCGAGGTCGGCGGGAAATGCAAAGAATGCGACTACTCAACGATAAAGGTTTTCGGGAAAAAGGTATGGGGATTCTGCGTGAACCCAAAGTGCCCGAGCAAGACAAGAAAACCCGGAGAGGTGCAGACGCATGCAACCGCCCCCGCAAAGCCCGCGGAGCCCGTTAACGAGCCTCCCCCGGAGGGAGATTCCGACGAAGTGGATGAAGTAGTAGACGAGTAAGCCTATCTAGCAAACAGGTCTTTGGCAACATCTGCTGCTTTTTCCATTATCTCTTCTTCTCCCTTTACTTTCCTGTTCTCCATGATCAATTTCCCGTCGCAGATAACGGTATCGACGCACGAGCCCTTGGCCGAATAGACAAGGTTCGCAGTAAGGTTGTTCAGCGGCGTAAGCTCGGGCCTCTTCAAATCGACGAGCACGACGTCTGCGAGCATTCCTGCTTCTATTGCTCCCGCGTTTATTCCAAGCGCATTCGCCCCGTTTATCGACGCCATGTCGAGTGCCTCCCGGGCAGAAAGAACTGTCGCGTCGTGCCTGTGCACCTTCTGGAGCAATGATGCGAATTTCATGGACTCGAACATATCGAGGTCGTTGTTTGAGGCGCAGCCGTCAGTTCCCAGGGAAACAGTGATTCCCGCTTCCGTCATTTCCGCGTAGGGCATGACGCCGGATGCAAGTTTCATATTCGAGACCGGGTTATGCGCTATTTTTACCTTGTGTCTTGCGAGGATGGAAAGATCCTTTTCGTCGAACCATATGCCGTGCGCGGCTACCAGGTTCCCTCCCAGGAATCCGATGTCTTCGAGGAACGGGACCGGGCGCATCTTGTGTTTCATGTAGAAGTCTGCGTTCTCTTTCTCTGTCTCTGCCAGGTGGAAGTTTATGAGGAGCTTTTCCTTTTCAGAGTATTCCTTTATCCATTTGAGGCTTTCTATAGAGACCGTGTAAGGGGCATGCGGAGCAAGGCCTGGCTGGATGCGGGAATTACCCATCTCCCTAACTTTCTTTACGAGCGATACGTTCTCCTTTTTCTCTTTTTCCGCCCGCTCGGGGTCGTCCAGGTCTATGAATACCTTGCATGCCACTGCGCGCATCCCCATCTCGTCCGCGGCTCTTACTGTCCCCATCATGTGCCAGTAGTTGTCGTTGAACGTGGTCGTCCCGGATTTTATCATCTCAAGGCATGCGAGTTTTGCGCCCCAGTATACGTCTTCTTCCGTTAACAACGCCTCCCTGGGCCATATGTGCTTTTCCAGCCAGACGTGCAGCTTCAGGTCGTCAGCGTAGCTCCGGAAAAGCGTCATCGCCGAATGCGTGTGCGTGTTCACGAATCCCGGGAGCGCGGCTTTGCCCTTGCCGTCGATTACGTATTCCGCCTTCCCGGTTTTCGGTCCTGCGCTTTCTATCCTGTTTCCTTCGATCAGGATGTTTGTTTTTTTCCCGTTCAGTAAGACGTCTCTTATCAGTATGCTCATCGTCTATCACTCTGTTTGTTCTATGAGTTCTTTTATTATCATCTTCAGGCCCTCTCGCTGCGCCGCAGACGCCTTTACGACCTGCGTGAAATCGAGGGGCGTGTCGACTATCCCGTGGGCGTAGTTGTCGACGAGGCTGATTGCGGCGTATTTTAAGCCGAGCTCTTTTGCGAGCGTTGCTTCGGAGGCCATGGTCATGCCAACTATATCCGCGTAGTTCTTGAACAGGTTTATCTCGGCCTTGGTCTCCAGCCGGGGACCTGCGGTCTGCACATATACGCCTCTTGTCACTACTTTTATTTTGAGCTTCTGGGCCGCGGAAATTATCCTCTTTCTCAGTTCTTCGTCCAGGCCCGGGGTTATGTGGGCCGCCTTTGAGTCATTGAACGTGGGTATGCCGGAGAACTGCATGTAATCGTGGGGTATCACTATGGATCTCGGAGAGATATTCCTCTTCATGCTCCCGACCGACGTCAGCGCGACAACCGTGTGTATGTCCTCCTGCTTGAATGCGGATATGTTGGCCTTGTGATTCAGCATGTGCGGGGGAGTGCTCCTTTCTTTGCCGTGCCGCTGGATGAACAGAAAGCCCTTCCCGGAAAGCGCGTAAGCCTCTCCGTAGGCCGTTTTAATGATCTTCTCCCCGGCTTCCCCGAGAAAACCCAGGTCGTAGAATCCCGTACCCGCGATAATACCTATCATGGTAATAGTTATATAAGCAAATAGGTTAAAATCAGTAAAACAAGGATGAAAAAAGAATACTCTTGCAGGATGCTCGGCTGGGAAGATGCATACTCCCTGGCAGAGAAAGTTGCAAAGAAGATAACCCGCGATGGGTACGTTCCGGATCACATAATCGGGATAACCCGCGGGGGATGGGTCCCTGCGGTGATGCTATCAGACCTCCTGGGAGTAAAGGACCTCCTGTCCATGCGCGTAGAACACTGGGGCGTGACCGCGGAGAAAGACGCGAAAGCCGTTTTGAAATATCCGCTGCCAACCGATCTTTCCGGTAAGAAGATCCTTCTCGTAGACGACCTCACGGACACGGGAGACAGCATAGCCCTCGCCATCGAAGAGATAAGGAATCACAAGGCTGCGGAGGTCCGGACGGCAACGCTCATACACAAGAAGCAGTCCAGGATAGAGCCCGACTACTACGCGAAAAAGACCGGCAAATGGGAGTGGATAATCCTCCCGTGGAACATAAACGAAGACCTGCTGCATCTCTCGGGCAAGGCAGCGGAAGGAAAAGAGCTGTCGGTTGAGGCTACGCGCAGGGAACTGAAAAAGAAATACGGTCTCTCTGTGGACAAAAAGACGCTGGAACGCGTGCTGAAAAGAAAGGGGAAGATTTGGGTCAGATAGCTTATAACTCCTTTTCACCCTCATATTTACGGTAGTGTGGATTGCCTGCTAGAAAAATTCTCAACAGCCTTTTTCCTTCAAGGGTTAGCCTCCAGTTTGGTTGTCTTTTGCTACCCGTGTTCTCCATATATCTCTTGATTTTGCTGAAAATCAATCTTCGTGCATGATTCCTTACTCTTTCAGGTACTTTTCCAGACTGTAATTCCTTTTCATCCTCTATTGTTACACCTATTATTTTATCTGTGGAAATTACTCCTTTTTTTATGAGCTCCAATATTAGTTCTTCTTGGGTTACTAAACCGTTGTACTTTTCTGTCAGATACACAGTGTAAATCAATGCATCAGATGGTCCTTCGATTGTGAATCCAGTTGGCATGAATTTTAGACTTTTCATTCCATATGCAACCGGTTGGCAAAGAGACTTTTTCCCTTTCGGGGAATCGTAAGAGCGTGGCTCAACGTAATAGATTTTAGCATCGTACATCAGACCCATAATTGTACCTGCCGAACTCATAAGCTTGTTTCCTGGGCTTATATTAATGTAGACTTCCATGCCTCTTTCTTTTTCTTCTCGGATAATACGACAAGTCTGGGACATAATCCCTGAAACTTTAAAACGACTTTTGAGATAAAATATATCTGTTTTCGGATTGAATTTATCCTTGAGAATATACTGTAATTTTCTTTTTACAACACGCAGACAATTGTATCCTCGAGAATCGCGATCCTCATACTGTTTATCCTCGTCAGTTATTAGATAAACTTTGTCGATGCCTTCATCTTTCAAATATTTAGATATAGGTTTTACGACTCTATCAACCTCGTATCCGACATATACTATGTGAACGAAACCCCTACTTTTTTTCTTTAAGATTTCCATTTATTAGGTTTTTTAGGTTACCTAAAAATTATAAAAAAACGTATCAATAGACATTATAACAAAATAGACATCACGTTAAAAACCTCAGTAATACGTATATTTTAATATATTAAGTAATAACGATATAATAAATATAGCTGATTTTATTTAGAACCGGAGGTAAAAAAACAAAAAATAAGATTATATGCACTGATTACGATACCACAATGATAATAAGATAACCCCAATGTTATCTATTGGAAGGGAGTATATAAATACCTTTCCTTTTTACATTCTTTAGTGGACACCCTCTGCCAGTGTTAGAGATGAATAGGCTCGGTGACTAATTCTCTGAGTTCAATCGATCAATAAACAATCCAAAATAAAATGAAATTAAAAATATTAGGATTGGGCATAAGTGCTACTGGTATACTTGGTATACTTGCAGCGCTCTACATATATGCTTCATTAAAGAACGGCGGAGCAGATGCCATTTTCTTCATGGCATGCATAGGCGCATTCGTTCTTGCTGGAGCATTTGGATATGTAGTAAAAGCCCTCAATAGCTAAAAAAGCTAATAGGGCATTCTGCAATCGATGCAGGCATATCTTTATTATTTTTTTCTTTTTTTATTTAATGAGGTGATGAAAATGTATCGGGATGCCCCTTGGGGTTACATACATGAGAAAAAAAGAGCAAACGAAGCTGAAGGCAGGATCTATTCTCTGGAGCAGGAAAATAAAAATCTTAAAGAGATAGTAAAAAAGTTGCTTGGCGGAATACCTTTGTCAGATGAAGAAATTCGCTTTTTGGGAGATATAAGCATAATTAAATAGTCCTGTACTGTTGCAGGGTCCTCCTGGACTTGGGGGTCATGTTCATTATCCTTTTATTCTCTGCAAGGCCTATTCCCAGGACGTCGTTTCCGTTGAGCAGTATGTAGTAGCCTTTTTCCATTTCATCGCTTATGTCTATGTCGCGCCCGGACAACACGTACTTGGCCTGCTCATAGTCGAGGTCTATCACTTTCTTTGCAGTCTGCCCTATATACTGCGCCCCCTCGATCGACGGGATTATCGCTCCCTCTTTTATCGTGCAGAAATGTATCCCGGTCCATTCCGCGGGAACGTCCGGGATACGGTCGCCCGTATAAAGGAATATCTTTTTGGATTCGCGTTTCTCGTCCTTGGAGAAGAATAGGCCGTCTACTTCCAGGCAGGATTCATACTGCTGGTTTATGTCCTCTATGAGCAAATCCTTCTCTTCTTTTTTGAGCTTTCGAAGCATTTTATTAGAACTCTTTTTCCTCTTCCGTCTTGACTATCTTTGCGATGTAATATGATTCCGTGTCATTGTCCTGGGGCATTATCCGGACGGTCTTCCTGGTCTTGTTCGTCAGTCCCTCTCTTGTTTTGATCCCCGGGATGTCGAATTTCTCAAGCGTTGCTTCCTTCTTTTCCTTCAGGAGGTGCTCTATTACGTCTTCGTTCTCTTCCCGGCTGGTCGTGCACGTTGAATAGACGAGCGTTCCGCCTACCCTAAGGGTGTTGTAAGCGGACATTATCAGTTTCTTCTGGAGATTGGACAATTTGTGAATGCGGTCTACGCTCCACCTTGCTATCACCTGGGAGTTCTTCCTCGCGGTCCCGACGTCGGAACAGGGAGCGTCCAGCAGCACCTTGTCGAATCTCTGGTTGTAGCGCTCGTAGCCTACGCCGTCTCTCCTTGTGACCGTGACGTTGGATGCGCCCGCCTTCTGTATGTTTATAACGAGGGCGCGTACGCGCACGAAACTTGCTTCGTTTGCTACCAGCACGCCTGCGTTCTCCATGAGCTGTGCGATATGCGTTGTCTTGGAGCCCGGGGCCGCGCACATGTCCAGGACGTAATCCCCGGGATACGGGTCAAGCGCGAGAGTTGGAATCATCGACGAGGAATTCTGTATGTAATAGTAGCCCAGTTGGTGTTCTACGGTGTCCAGTTCGCAGTCCGAGTCTATCCATAATCCGTCGGGGCACCAGGGTATCTGGCTGAAGGATATGTTGTTCTTTTTCAGGAATTCTTCCACTCTTTCCCGGCCCACTTTGAGGGAATTTACCCGGATGGACCTCCTGGAGGGCTTTCTAAGCGAGGCTATGAACTCCTCATAGTCCGGGAAAAGCCTTCTGTGATACTGTTCGAATTCCTTATTTATACCCATTGTCTATTATATACGGACTGTAGAATGAAAAATGGCTGACGAATACTTCGATGTCGTTGCAGCGGTTATCAGGGACGGTGAGAAGATATTGATCACCCTGCGGAAAGAAAGCTCATATATGGCCGGGCGCTGGGAATTCCCCGGAGGAAAGGTGGAAAAAGGGGAAAAACCGCAGCAGGCACTGATAAGGGAGATAAAAGAGGAACTATGCGTCGGCATAAAGATAACCGGCCTGCTATATGTAAAACAGCACGTATACGAGCTTTCCGACGATAGGAAAAGAAGGATAAAACTAATGTTCTACGGCGCGCAGATATCCCGGGGAGAGATAAAGTGCGTCGGCTGCAGCGAATACCGCTGGGTCCTGCCAAAAGAGCTCGCAGGATTTGATTTCGTGGACGGGGATAAAGAACTCGTCCGGATGCTGGGCGACCCGGAAAGCAATACTCCTGTTTAATCTACTTGAGTCGCCTTATCCGTCAATTGCTTGCTTTTTATTCTCTTTTTTCTATTTCTATTTATGGCCTTCTGGGACAGAAAGATCGAGACCCTTCCAAGGAATGAACTGGAAAAACTGCAGGTTGCCCGGCTGAAAGCAACTATTGCCCGCGCGCGCAAATCCCTTTTCTACAAGAACCGCCTAAAGGACTTGAACGAAACGCGGTTCACAAAAGTAGAAGACATCTCTTCCATCCCTTTTACTTCGAAGAACGATCTGCGCAATAACTATGATTTCGGCCTGGTCTGCGTTCCGAAGGAGGACATCATCCGGCTGCACGCGTCTTCCGGTACCACCGGGAAGGCGACGGTCATATTCCACGACCGCCACGACATCGATGCCTGGACCGATCTATTAGCCCGCTGCATAACGATGACCGGCGCGCGCAAAGGCGACGTCTTCCAGAACATGATAAGTTACGGCCTCTTTACCGGGGGTATCGGCTTTCATTACGGCGCCGAGAGGGTGGGCATGATGGTGATACCGTCGGGGATAGGCAACACAAAGAGGCAGATACAGCTCATGAAGGACTTTCATACGAGCGTCTTCCACGCGACCCCTTCATACGCGCTGCACGTATCCGAAGAGATGGTGATGGAAGGATTCGACCCCAGGGAATTCGACCTGCGCATAGGATTCGTTGGCGCAGAACCCCATTCCGAGCAGACGAGAAAGAAGATAGAGAACATATACGACATGAACGTGTTCAACTCATACGGGATGTCGGAACTGAACGGTCCCGGGGTGGCATTCGAATGCGAGGAGAAGAACGGCATGCACTTCTGGGAGGATAACTACATCCTTGAGGTCATAAATCCCAAGACCGGAGAGAAGCTCGGCCCCGGAGAAGAAGGGGAGTTGGTAGTCACTACGATAAACCGCGAGGCGATGCCCATTCTCCGTTATAGGACAGGCGACCTTGCGAAGATATTGGACGACAAATGCTCATGCGGGAGGACCCACGTGAAGATCTCCCGCATCAAAGGGAGATGCGACGACATGTTGATCATCCGCGGCGTGAACGTGTATCCGAGCCAGGTGGAAGACATACTGATGGCTTTCCCCGAGGTTGCGACCAACTACCAGATACACCTGGAGAGGGACGGGGCGCTTGATGCGTTCATAGTGAAAGCAGAACTGTATCCGAAGATGTTCGACGGAGACCTGAACAAATTAAAGAAGCTCGAAGGAGAGATAGCAAAAGCCATAGCAGACGAAGTCGTCGTGCGGCCGAAGATACAGTTCCTGGAGCCGGGCACGTTGCCCAGGTCCGAAGGAAAAGCGGTGCGCGTAGTGGATAAAAGAGGTGAACTATAAATGGTCAAACAGATCAACGTATTCTCGGAGAACAAGCCCGGGAAACTGGAGCATATAACCAAGATCCTGTCGGATGCGGGCGTTAACATAAGAGCAATGAAGATATCCTCAAGCGACGCATACGGCGTGATAAAGCTTTTGGTGGACGATCCCGAGAAAGGTTTTTCCGCTTATAAGAAAGCCGGCGTGACCGTTTCTCTGAAGGAGGTCCTCGCAGTGGAAGTTTCGGACAAGTCCGGAGCGTTGCATCAGATGCTCTCTTTCCTTGCGAAGAATTCCGTCAACATCGAGGACTGCTACGGATTCGTGATAGAAGATGAAAAGAAGGCAGTGATCGTACTGGAACTGGACGACCCCGTGGGCGTCGCTAAATTCCTTGAAAAGAACAAATACAACATTATAGGAAGCTCTAAACTGTATGACCTGTAATAAATAAGGCGGTTTTGGACATGTCAATTCTGGGAATAGATGATCCTTGGATCTGGGGAGCGTATGTTCTTTGTATTTTAAGCACCCTGTTGTGTGTTTTTTACGGCATTATGAATTGGATTGCTGCGATAAGCGCGAGACCGGCGAGATAGCAGAGGAATTGCGCTGGCAGAAGAAAGAGGACACTATGGAAAAAGAACTGGGGGATGCGTTGTAGAATGGATATGACTCTTCTGTACGTCGTGGTTTTCGTCTATATGCTTGTGACTCTGTACCTGGGTTACCTGGGCTGGAAGGGAACGAAGAGCGCCGAAGACTATATGGTCGCAGGAAGGCAGATACACCCCTGGATAATGGCTTTGAGCTACGGTGCGACTTTCATTTCAACATCTGCCATAATGCGGACATTATCATATCGACCTTTACATGCGCAGGGAACCGCTATGGACCGGGATATATACGAAACGCTTACAAAGAAGAAGGGCAAAGACACAGTATTCGTGACAAAGATCAGCGTGGGGATAGCGATACTGATGGCTGTCGCGCTTGCTTACATCATGCCTGACAACATAGTAGCCCGGGGGACCGACATATTCTTCGGACTGTGCGCTGCGGCCTTCCTGCCAGTATATACTGCGGGCCCGTTCTGGAAGAAAGCGACCAGGGAAGGCGCCATAGCGGGCCTGTTCACTGGGACATTCGCGAGCGTGTTCATGATCGCATTCATGCACAAGAAGGAATCTATGCCCATGGGACTGGCAAAGATGCTCTTTGGAAGAGACGTACTCTTTGAGCAGTTCCCGTGGCCGGTGGTCGACCGATAGTTATCGCCCTGCCCCTCGCTATCGTTGCCGTAGTGGCAGTGAGCATGTTGACTCAGCCGCCGGGGAAAGAGCACATAAAGAAGTGCTTTAAGGGGATATGATGTCAATAGAATAATCGATCTTTTATTTTTTTACAATGGCTCCAAGAGGCAGGCCCTCCTGTCCGCGGGTGGTCCGGAATATACCTGACGTTACCTATTTCAAGCCCAGAGGGGTTCCCATGCACGATCTCGAACTAACAGTCCTGACCCTGGAAGAGCTTGAAGCAATATCCCTTGTAGATCTCCAGGACCTGGAGCAGGAAGATGCCGCAGCGCGCATGAAGGTCTCACGAAGGACCCTTGCAAGAGACCTCTCTTCCGGCAGGAAGAAGATAGCGGACGCGCTACTCAACGGGAAGGCAATAGAAATAAAGGGAGGCAATTACGTCGCTCTTCCCCCAAGGTCCTTTTCCTGCGGCGACTGCGCCCATGTGTGGGAGCAGCCCGCGGGCACGTGCAGGCCGCGTGTTTGTCCCAAGTGCTCCGGTAAAAACCTCCGTCTAAAAAAGTAAAATCTGCAATTATATTTGCCCATATGGGCATTTTTATACCTTGCTTCTATTGTATTATCATATGAAAATCTGCGTCTCGACCGTCATGGGAGGAATGGATGATATGGTGCATCCGCTTTTCGGCAGGGCGCCAACATTTACTTTCGTGTCTGTCGTAAACGGGAAAATAACGGGTTATGAGGTCTTTCCAAACGATTATTCAGGGGCTGCCGGGGGCGCAGGCGTGCAGTGCGCGCAGTTTGTCATAAAGCATGATGCAGGCGCTGTTATATCGGGGCGCTTTGGTCCGCACGCGTACGAAGCATTGAAAGACTCCGGGATCGACATGGTCACCGCTGGTGATATGCCTGTTAAGGATGCGGTTCTCGGGTACCTAAAAGGGACTGTGAAGCCGATGAAAGAATCTGCCTCTGCACGGCAAGCCGATCATGGAATTCAGGTGCAAGGGCCGGGCATTCAGAATAATTTACGAGGTAAATAAGATGCCAGGAGGAGACGGAACAGGACCCCTCGGATCGGGGGGAAGATGCACGTCCAACAGGCCGGGCGGGCAGTATGCAAGACCTGCAGGATATGGATTAGAATGCGGCAGGGGCTTTGGAAGAGGTATGGGCAGGCGGTTTTCCTGCGCGTCCTCGCTGGTAACTAAGGAAGAGGAATTGCAGATATTGACTGAAGAATCCTCTTTTCTGGAGAGCCGGCTCAACGAGATAAAAACGAGGCTTGAGGAGTTGAAAAAGTGAAGCCACCGGGAGAGCAGGAGCAGATGAGCCGCGAGGAGCGCATGGAGCTAACGGAGCGGCGCATGGGAAAAATCAAAAACAAGATAATGGTCTTTTCCGGAAAAGGCGGAGTCGGCAAGTCAACAGTTGCTGTCAATCTGGCTGCGGCCCTCGCTTTGAAGGGATCAAAGGTCGGCATACTCGACGCGGACATCCACGGACCCAACGTCCCAAAGATGCTCGGAATAGAGGATGCGAAGCCCGACAGCTCGTGCAGTGGAATACATCCCGTAGAAGTCAAGGCGGGCGGGACTGCAATGAAAGTCATATCCCTCGCCTTTTTCATAGACAAGGATTCGCCTGTGATATGGCGCGGCCCGATGAAGATGGGAATAATACAGCAGTTCCTCTCGGAAGTCGAATGGGGAGACCTTGACTACTTGATAATAGACCTGCCCCCGGGAACCGGGGATGAGGCGCTGACGATTGCGCAGTCAGTACCTGATGTCACGGGATCAATCGTCGTCACAACTCCGCAGGATGTCGCGTTGCTTGATTCGAGAAAAGCAGTCGTCTTCTCCCAGAAGCTGAACATTAAAGTGCTCGGGATAGTTGAGAACATGTCCGGCTTAAACTGTCCCCATTGCGGAAAAGAGATTGACTTATTCAAGAAAGGCGGCGGGGAAAAAGCCGCACATGAGTTGTATGTCCCGTTTCTGGGCGCAATACCGCTTGATCCACAAATCGTTTCCGGGGGGGATCGCGGCCTTCCGTTCATTTCGGACCTTCCGGACTCCGACGTTGCGAAGGCGTTCAATAAGATCGTCGAGGAGCTTTTGAAATGAAACCCGGTATGCTAAAGGTTGGGATAATCAGGTGCGAGCAAACGGAGGATATGTGTCCTGGAACGGCAGATTTTGAGGTCGCAACAGACGGCAGCGGAGTCTTTAAAGAAACCGGCCCGGTTGAAGTCATCGGCTTCCTGTCCTGCGGCGGCTGTCCCGGAAAAAAGGCCGTGACGAGGGCGAAGATGCTCGAGAAGCGAGGCGCGGACATGGTCGTCTTTGCCTCCTGCATAAGCAAAGGAACCCCGATAGACTTCCCATGCCCGCACTACGACAGAATAAAGAAGGCAGTCGCAGAAAAACTCGACCCGAAAACCAGGATACTTGACTGGACACACTAAACTGCTTCACAAATAGCTCCATGGAATACTCCATACTGGTCGAAGACCACAAAAGGGCGGAAGACATCAAGGCAGAGCACGGGCTCTCCATATACTTTTCCGCGGGAGGGAAGAAGATACTATTCGACACCGGGCAGAGCGGCCTCTTCCTAGAGAATGCGAAGAAGATGGGCGTCGACCTCTCTGACATCGATTATGCAGTTATCAGCCACGGGCACTACGATCATACCGGCGGCCTGCGGCATCTTCCGGAGGGATGCAAAGCCGTGCTTGTCGCCCACCCTGACTATGGTTTCCAGAAATACGACGGCGAACGGTCCATCGGCATGCCCGCAACGTGCTCCCTTGAGGAAGAGCTAAGCAGGATACCTCTTGAATTGTCAGAGAACGTTTATTTTCTCGGGGAAATACCTGGCGAGAGAAATCCGTTCGGCCAATACATAGCCGCAGACGGCGTGAAACGGGACGATTCCTTGTACGACGACACCGGGATCGCAGTTCTTGAAGGCAAGAAGGCAGTCGTCCTCTGCGGATGTGCGCATTCGGGAATAGTCAACATAGCAAGATATACAAAGAATCTCTATGAACCGGATGAGATCGTCCTCGTCGGCGGATTCCACCTGCACGACAAGGCCGAAAAAGAGATAATGGGCGTTATAGGCGAACTAAAGGAACTCAACATATCCGCGACATACTGCGGCCACTGCACCGGGAAGAAGGCCGCTGAACTATTGATAAAAGAGTTCGGCGGAGAAGAAATGTATTCCGGCATGAGAATAGAGTTATAATGGAGGAAAAAACAAGATGAAAGTTGCGATACCCACGGAAGGAAAAAGAGGGATGGAGGAACAGGTAAGTCACCACTTCGGCAGGGCCCCGACCTATACGCTGATAGATACCGAAACCGGCGCGGTAGAAGTGATAGAAAACACGAGCGAGCACATGGGCGGAACAGGGCTTCCGCCCGAGCTTTTGCAGGCCAGGGGGGCTGAGGCGATCCTCTGCGCGAACCTCGGGCACAGGGCGATAGAACTCTTCGACCAGAAGGGCATATCTTCATACACCGGCGCGCAGGGAACTGTAAGAGACGCCCTCTCCTCATGGAGAGAGGGGCGCCTTACAAGGGCTTCCGAGGAGACGAGCTGCAAGGACGGAAGGCATCACGAGCACCACGCGGAGCACCACCTTCACAAGCATTGAAAGGGCCTCTACGGATGACGTCCTTTTTTTTTAAAAGATGCCTAAGATAGAATACATGGGCATGGTAGACGCATCCACTGTAGACTGCTGCGGGAAAGGCGTCTGCGCTGTTGTCTACTTGTGCGGCTGCCCGTTCAGGTGCCCCTGGTGCCACAACGCCGAGATCGCGACAGGCTCCAAGCAGTGCATGTCGTCGGACGCAAACGAAATAGTTTCTTCGCTAAAAGAAAACTTCCTCGTCCAGAGCGTCACGCTCACAGGCGGAGAGCCCCTTGAACAGGAATACCTCCTGGCACTGATAGACAGGATAAAGAAGGAGACAGGCCTTGCGGTAAAACTCGACACCAACGGGTTCTACTCAAAAAGGCTCGCCTACGCCCTGCCGCGGATAGATTCCCTGAGCATGGACATCAAGGCGTCTCTGAATGAGAAATACGGAATATCCGTTGGGCGCGCAGACTGGGAGAACGTAGTAGAAAAGATAAACGAAAGCCTCATCCTCCTGAGCAAATGGGACAATCCCAAGGAGGCAAGGACTACGATCGTCCCCGGAATAACGGACACAATAGAAGACATAGAGAAGATTACTCTCGCTGTGAAGAAAGGCGGCTTTCAAAGATATATCCTCCAGCAGTTCAGGCCGGACAAGACATTGGACCCGGAATACCGAAAACTAAAGAGCCCAGCCCTCGCTCTCATGCAGGAACTCGGCGCAGCCGCGAAAAAAGAATTGCCTGATTGCAGGGTCTATGTCGTCTCGGCCCAGAAGGGGATGGAAGAAATAAGAAAAAAATGATAATCGCGATCGCAAGCGGGAAAGGAGGAACAGGAAAAACAACCGTTGCAGTAAACCTTGTCCTGTCTCTTTCCTCCTGTGTCCTCGCCGACTGCGACGTCGAGGAGCCTAACGCGAACCTGTTCCTGGGGATACCGGCCGAAGAGAAGGAGGACGTAACGATCCCCTACCCTGTGGTCGACGCCTCCAAATGCGTCCTCTGCAGCAAATGCGCCAAACTATGCCAGTACCATGCGCTCGCAGTCCTCAAAGACTCCGTGATGGTCTTCAAAGAACTGTGCCACGGATGCGGCCTCTGCGCGATGGCCTGCCCGCAGGATGCGATAACGGAGGAAGAGCGCGTAATCGGAACCATATCGTCCGGTCGCGCTGATTCCTTAACTTTCCTGGAGGGCTTATTGAACATAGGCGAAGCCATGGCGACCCCCATAATAAAGAAGCTCAAGGAAAAGGCCGGAAATGAGGGAAAGATCATCCTCGACTCTCCTCCCGGAACCAGCTGTCCTGCAGTGGAAACGATAAGCTGCGCAGACTACTGCATACTCGTGACCGAGCCGACTTTGTTCGGCCTGCACGACCTAGGCATGGCTCTCGACCTGTGCAATACCCTCAAAGTCCCATGCGGCGTCGTCGTCAACAGGGACGGTGCGGGGGGAGAGGACATCGACGGATACTGCAAAGAGCGGCAGGTCCAGATACTGATGCGCATACCCTTCGAGCGAAAGATAGCCGAGCTCTACGCAAAAGGCGTACCTTTCGCAAAGGAGATGCCCGAGTGGCGGGAGAAATTCAATGAGCTCTATGAAAGGATCATCGAAGAAAAAAAAGACATCGAAAGGATCGCACGGAGGCGCTCTATACTCGACGTCTCCGGGATCAAAGGCGGGACGTTCCTCGACGTCGGAGCAGGGCCTTTAGGAGTGATCGCGGCAAAAGAATATAATTGCATTGTTACGGCGATAGACACATCGGCCGAAAAGATAGAACAGGTCAGAGAAGCCGCTGCGAAGGCCGGGGTGTCGATTAAGTTCGACTTGGGCGACGCGTCCAGAATGTCATACCCGGACTCGTCATTTGATTCCGTTGCATGCCTCGGTACATTACATCACGTCCCATTAGAACTTCGGCCTCTTGTCGTCAGGGAATGCTTCAGGGCCGCAAAAGACAGATGCGTTATAGCAGAATACACCAAAAAAGGCTTCGAAAAGATCCACCCCGACGGCGCATACCTGGGCGTAGACCTTGTGTGGCTGGAGAAGGAGATAGCATCCCTCGGTTCCGCGGAGAAGAAGAGATGCGGCGACCTCAACGTATATGTCCTGAGGAAGAAAAAATGAAAAAGATCCTTATAATTAGCGGCAAAGGCGGCACAGGCAAGACGACGATTGCCGCCGCATTCGCCTCGCTCGCAAAGGACGCGGCCCTAGCGGACTGCGATGTCGACGTGCCGGACCTGCACATACTCCTGCAGCCGGAGAACAAGAAGGAAACGCCTTTTTACGCCCTCAAAAAGGCGTTCCGGGACGAGACAAAATGCATCCTGTGCGCAAGGTGCATCACCGCATGCAGGTACGACGCAATAGACAACTCATGCAGGATCGATCCCGTCAGATGCGAGGGATGCGCTGCCTGTGCTTTCGTCTGCCCGGTGGGAGCGATCGAGATGAGGGAATCCGAGACCGGAAGGATCATATCTGCGGACACGCGCTTCGGCCCCTTCGTCTACGGCGTCCTCAATGCAGGAGAAGAAGCGTCCGGGAAACTGGTCGCGGCCGTCAAGGCCGAAGCGGAAAGGATCGCCTCGGAAAAGAACAAAGACATCCTCATAATCGACGGCTCGCCGGGAATAGGATGCCCGGTGATCGCCTCCCTCTCCGGGGTGGACGTCGCGGTGATCGTTTCCGAGCCCTCGGTATCCGGCCTCCACGACATGGAACGGATTCTCTCGGTCGCAAAGCACTTCGGAGTCAAAACGTGCGTCTTCATAAACAAGTACGACCTCTCGGAAGAGAAGACGTCCGAGATAGAAAAATACTGCGCGAAGAACGGTATCCCGGTGATCGGGAAAGTGAGGTACGATCCGTGCGTTTACGAAGCCCTTGCGCGGCTGAATACCGCGGACGAACAGGGATGCCCGTGCGCGGAGGACATAAGCAGGGTATGGGCAGTTGTGATATCCCTGCTCGTTTAGCGCTGCTGTTTAACCTTCTGTTGCTTTTCTGGAGGAAATTCAAACTTATAATATCCATGAAAGAACCTCTCCGTTGCGTCGGATCCCGGTGCGTCGATTGGGGCGCTGCGTGGAAAAGCGCGTATCTGCGTTCCACTTTCGCAGGCGACAGGGGCGCGCAGGTCTGGGAGATGCCGGGGATCGCGAAAAGATACGATGCGTCCGTTTCCCGGGACGACTGGCGTTATGGAACGCTCAAAGTGGACGCATTGGACCTGCGGCCGGGTTACTCCGTTCTGGATATCGGTTCCGGGTCCGGGGCGCTGTCGATACCGTTGGCGAGGAGGTGTCGCAGCGTAACGGCGATAGAGCCGTCTTATGCGATGCGCCGGCTCCTGGAGAAGAACCTGAAAACAGAGGGTTTGGATAACGTTTCAGTCGTCGGGAAAAAATGGGAGGACGTCTCGCTAGAAGAGATCGGCAGGTTCGACGTAGTCGTCGCCGGATACTCCCTTGACATGGCGGACCTGCGTGCAGCGCTCGAAAAAATGAATTCTTGCGCGGATAAATACGTCTACCTGTTCTGGTTCGCAGGCGTGCCTGCATGGGAGAGGACCTACGGGGAACTGTGGCCTCTTTTGCACGGCGTAGAATACGTCCCCGGGCCGAAGACCGACTACGTCTACAATTTGCTCTACGACATGGGCATATACGCGAACGTAGAATCCGTTTCCGGAGCCGACTCGCAGCGTTTCGATTCGATCGACGAGGCAGTTGAGAACATGGGGACGTACGTTCTTGCGCGGACGAAAGAGCAGAAGGGCGCCCTTAAGACTTATCTAGAAAAGAGACTGATCGCGGACAAAGGAGGATTCGTTTTGCACAGGGGCGAAACTACGTATACCCGGATATGGTGGAAGAAAAATCCCCTCGATTAAGGTTTATTTGAGTGCCTTTACCTTTACAAATCCACTCCCAAAAAAGCCCTTATGGCGTATCCTACCAGAAATGAGACTGCTGCGACTCCGGCTGATTGCTTCCCGACCGTAACCGAGATGCTTCACAAACTGAAAGACAACGGCCTGATACGCTACGAACCATACGTCCCGGTGACCCTGACAAAACTCCTGGGGATCGTCCTGGTATCTGACAAAGTGGCGGCGGAAGACGCCTGCAAGACGGAGCACATACTGCATCCCGAGACGGTCGAGCAACTAGGCAAATTCGTCGAATTCGTGGAAACGGCGCCGGACTACCCAAAATGGCTGACGCACTTCAAGGAATACTGCGCCACGGGGAAACACGAATGCGGAAAGAGTAGATGATTCCGAACGCTTCATCGTTTACCCCACGTCGATCCTTATCTTTTTGTCGTATGCAGGTATCAGCCTCTTTATCTCCACTTCCGAGTTTTTTGTGATCTCGCATGCGTTTATCGGCCTGTCTACGAGTTCCCCGTTTATCTCGTAGACGAAGTATCCTTCCTTGCCGTCGATGGCGTGTATGTACTCCCCGCGGCTTGTTTTTTTGATGTCTATCCCGGGTATGGTTTTCAGGATATCCGAAAGGGTCGTCCCCTTATTTGTTTTCAGTATCAACGGCTCGTCGAGGAGCATCCAGATGCTGTTTAATTTTTCTCCCCAGTTTTCCTGGATCCGGACAACGTGCGTATTGCCCATAGTATGTCTTGTAACAAGGTTTGCTTCTTCGAGTTTTTTTATGTGCTTGAAGGTGACCGGCACCGATAAACCCAGTTCTCTTGCGATCCCGGATATGTGCATTTCGTGTTTTCTTACGAGTTTGAGTATCTTTCTCCTTTTCTCGTTTCCGAGGATCATAAATAGCGAGGACATTTCTATCTTATTGCCATTAATGGCAATAATTATTATCCAAAAGGTTATATTTATATTGCCCGGCTCGCACATCAATAACCTCGGATATGATTGAGGTGCGAGAATGAATGCGAAATATGCGAAATTTTTCATTGCGGGCTTGTTTGTCCTGCTGGAATTTATCCTGTTGAAATATGACCTGATACGGATAATCGGCGTAGCCGGGGCGTCTTTCCCGGCAGCGGCGGCATTCGCGCCGGCGGTTTCCGGCATCATCGGCTATGCTGCGTTCCCGATCATTCTTTTGACGAATACCTCATACGCGCTGGTAAACGGGGCGTCGTTGAATCGGGCGTTTCTCCTCATCCTCGTGTCGATGGGACTTCCCCTGGCGTGCGCGTCACTGTATTTCGGGCGCAGGAACGTTCGCGTCCTCGCCATCCCCGCAGCCTGCATGATCGCGTTCTGGCTGCACCCCGTCGGTTCGCAGGTATGGTATTTCGCATTGCTCTGGCTTGTCCCGGCAGCGATCCATTACATGCACGGAGCAAGGATCGGTCCGGTACTTGACGGGATCGGCGCGGCGTTTGTCGACCACTCGGTCGGTTCGGTACTGTACCTGTATGCGTTGGACATTCCCGCGGCCGCGTGGCAGGCTGCGTTCTTTCAGGCGGTTTTCGAGCGGCTTACTTTCGGCCTGGGGATCGCGGCAAGCTACTACGCGCTGAAGTACGTTACGTTGAATGTTGAAGCGATGCTGAACCGCAGATACGGGCTCGACTTTTCCGTCTCGAAACTTTTCGGAGTGGAGATGCATTGATCCAATTGTGAGAGACTGGAAATGAAAGGCATTATTCCAACGGTGATCGGGGGGTATCCGCGCCCCGACTGGTTTAAGGCGCATCTAAAAAATTGCGAGGGATTGCAGAAAGCGTACCTCGGGGGGATGGATGCGGAGTATCGGAGGGCCGTTAAAGAGGTGCTTGCGGTCCAGAAAAATGAGGGCATCGTGCTTTGTACGGACGGGCAATTGCTCTGGCAGGATATGCTTTGTCACCTTTGCACAAGGCTTTCTGGATTCGAGATGGGCGGCCTGATAAGGTACTTTGACAACAATAACTATTATCGGATGCCGGAAGCAAAAGCCGGGATAGAGCGCAACGGGGAACTTGTAGTATCCGAATACAAGGAAGCAAAGAAATACGCGCCCGGAATCAAGCCGGTATTGTCCTGTTACAGCCTTGCGCAGTTGTCCAAAAACAGTTTCTATAAGGATAAAAAAGATTTTATTCTGGACCTGGCAAAAGCCATGAACCGGGAAGCAAAGGAACTTGCGGCCGCAGGCGCGAAATATATCCAAGTAGACGAGCCTGCGATCCTGTATGCCGGAAAGGAGGATATTGATGCTGCAAAAGATGCATTCTGCATACTGACGCGGGGGGTCGGTGCAAAATTCATAATCGCGACTTACTACAAAGGCGCAGGGAACGTATTCCCGGAAATGCTTGACTTTCCAGTCGACGTTATCGGATTAGATTATGTCGATGGATATGCTGAAAACATCAGGCTCCTGAAGGAATATGCGCCCAAGAAAATATTGCAGGCGGGCGTCGTAGACGGGAGGACTACCAGGATGGAAAAGAAGGAATCCGTCAGGAAGAAAATAGAGGAAATATCCGCGCTAACCGGGCCGGATTTGTTTATATCTCCGAATACGGGTCTTGAATATCTTCCATACCAAAAAGCAGGGGAAAAACTATCGGTTCTCTGCGGCGCAATCCGGGAGGATGCGAAATGAAACGCCTCCTGCCGACAACGGTCATCGGAAGCCAGCCTAAGCCCCGTTGGCTCAACTACCTGGCAAAACAGAGGACGGAAGGGCATATAACGCGGGACGCGATGGAGCAGGCATACTGCGACTCCATTAAAGCGGCCGTCAAAGACCAGGAAACGGCCGGAGTAGACATAATCTGGGACGGGGAGATGAGACGCGAAGAGATGACATCATACTTCGCCGAACACATAGGCGGATTCAGGATATACGGGGACGTGCGGGTATGGGGGAACAACTATTACAAAAAGCCCGCGATAGTGGAAGAATTCAGATACAAAGACGTGCTTGCAGTAGACGAATATAAGTTCCTGAAGACATTGACCGACCGCGAAATAAAGGTGCCGATAACCGGTCCGTATACC
Source organism: Candidatus Altarchaeia archaeon (assembly GCA_049299895.1). Lineage (GTDB taxonomy): Archaea > Altiarchaeota > Altiarchaeia > IMC4 > QMZM01 > CAIYYO01. Next base: position 59,685 of record JBAQYF010000004.1, on the reverse strand, counting down.
ATCGTTGACTGGAGCTACAACGAATACTACAACACAAAAGAAGACGCAGTCTACGCGCTCGCCGGGATAATGAACGAGGAACTCAAGCGGCTTTCCGCAGCGGGAGCGACGTATATACAGATAGACGATCCGGCGTTATCGACGCACCCTGACGAGATAGAGACGGCAAAGAATTCGTTGGAGATAGCGACCAAAGGCGTGGACGCATACGTCGGGCTGCATATCTGCTACGGGGATTACTCGCGCATCTATCCGGGGGTGCTGGATTTCCCGGTAGACCAGTTGGATTTCGAACTGGCAAACAAGAACTACGCAGACCTTGAGATATTCAAACAATATGGGTTCACGAAGGACTTCGGGTTCGGCGTAGTCGACGTGCACACAAGCAGGATAGAAACCGTAGGCGAGATAAAAAAGAACATAGCCCGCTCATTCGACATAGTGGAACCCAAGCAGGTCTACGTAGACCCCGACTGCGGGATGAAACTGCTGCCCCCGGGGATCGCATACGAGAAACTGAGGAACATGTGCGAGGCCGCAAGACAAATGCGTAGCGACCTGGGATGAGGCTTAACCCAGTTGAGGCGTTTCGACGTTTACGCATGTTTGGTCCGGGCTTGTGCGCCTAGCAGGTCGTTATCAGCTTCAGGTAGTCTGCTCTGCCGCTTTTCCTGCATGCTTTTATCAGGGCTTCCACTTCCTTGCATTCGCCTTCCAGTATGAATAGTTCAAGGCATTTTCTGCGGCCTATCTGGTTGTGGACCATGGTTTTTATCAGGCCTTCGAATTTGTGCCTTGCTTCCGAGAATGCCGCTTCGTATTTTTCGTTGTGGATGAGTATGAGTATCCCGGACATCTTTCCTTCTTTGGGGTATTGGTCGGTTTCCCTGGAAAGCAGGTTGATCGCCGCGTTCACTGCGTCCGAGCGGCCTCTGTACCCGCCAGAACCTACTATTTTGTCCAGTTCCTCTATTGTCTCTTCCGTCAGGGAGACACTAATTACGCTCATTTTAATAATTTTTCCCTCAAAACGGGGTGAATTTATTAATTTATTTATAAATATTATTAACTATTAATATTTCCATGAATATTAATAAATATCTTTTCGGGATGGTTTTACTATTTTTGGTAGTGTCTTTTCCAGGATGCATTAACAACAATGAGCCGCAGGAAGGATTGCAGCAGGGAAAATTGAGGGTAATTGCAAGCTTCTATCCGATGTACGATTTCGCCAGGAACGTCGGAGGCGAGCGTATCGAGGTCACAAGCCTCATACCTGTCGGCGTGGAGCCGCATGAATATGAGCCGACAACCTCCGACATACTGGCCCTTAACGGCGCGCAGGTGCTCATTCTAAACGGCGTCATAGAGGATTCCTGGGCTCCGAAACTGGTAGCCAGCCTGGACAACAAGCAATTGGCCGTTATCGATACGAGCAAGGGCATACCTCTTGTCGCATCCATGGATGCAGACATGCCGGGAAACGACCCCCACTTGTGGCTTGACCCGGCCCTCGCCGGAAAGCAGGTTGCTGCGATTAGAGACGCATTCATCCAGGCCGATCCTGCAGGAAAAGAATATTATGAAAGCAATGCAGCAGCATATATCCAGAAACTTGAAGTGCTGGATGCGCAATTCCGGGCGTTAATGCCTGCTTGCAAGAAGAAGGACATTTTAATAACCCACGCGACCCTGGCATACTTTTGCAAAGAATACGGGTGCACCCAGGTTCCGATAGAAGGCGTGAACGCCGAAGGCGAACCGACGCCTGCAGTGGTCGCAGCCATCATCGATCAGGCTAAAGCGGAAAATATCACGGTCGTATTCACCGAGAGGCTTTATAATCCCAAAGTCGCACAATCTATTGCAGACGAAATACATGGTGTAGTCGCTGTCTTCAATACAGTTCACGGGATGACTGCCGAGGAGGAGCAGAGAGGTGAAAATTACCTCTCTTTAATGCAGGAGAACGTGAGAACGATAAATAAGAGCCTGGATTGCAACTAGGAATTTTTTTATGAACTCTAAGGTCATAGAATTCGACAAGGTTTCGTTTCGGTACGGAACGCAGTTAGTGCTCGACAAAGCATCATTCGGGATAACTGAAAAGGATTTTTTTGGCATCATCGGGCCGAACGGGGGAGGTAAAACGACCATAATAAAACTTATCCTCGGCTTTTTAACCCCTGATTCAGGCCGGGTTTTGCTCTACGGTAAAAAACCCGGGAATGCAAGCGAACTGCAAAGAATAGGCTATGTCCCGCAACTGGCAAGCAATTTCGACCAAAATTTTCCCGCAACCGTCTTTGAGGTCGCAAGCACTGGCAGGTTCTCAAAAATAGGCCTGATGAGGCAGCCGACCAAACAGGATCATGCAATAGTAGACAAGGCTCTTGAGACAGTAGAAATGGGCGGCCTGCGAAATAAACGCATAGGCGACCTTTCAGGAGGGCAAAAGCAGCGCGTTTTCATTGCGCGCGCGCTTGCCGCAGAGCCGGAGATCCTGATACTAGACGAGCCGTTCACGGGAGTCGATATGAATTCGCAGCACAGATTCTATGACCTGTTAAAGTATCTGAACAAGGAAATGGGCCTGACGATAATATTGGTCTCGCACGACGTTTCGATGGTGACAAAAAGCCTTACAAAGCTTGCATGCGTGAACGTCAACGTCGCCGTGCATGACACCTCCCGGGGCATCAGCGAGGCAGACCTGTCATGCGCTTATCCGAAAGACCTTAACTTAGTTCCCCACCATCACGATTAGGTGACAATTATGCTTGACTTTTTGCAGTACGGATTCATGCAGCGCGCATTCATCGCAGGAATACTCATAGCCCTCCTCTGCGGGGTTATCGGACTGTTCCTTGTTCTGCGCAGAATGGCAATGCTGGGAGACGGCCTCTCCCACATATCCTTCGGAGGCGTAGCCGCAGGCATGCTTTTCGGAGTCAATCCGATCATCTCAGCTCTTGTTTTCTCCGTGATCGGGGCATTCGGGATACAGAAGCTGAAACAGAAAAAGGTTTACGGAGACTCGGCGATCGCGATATTATTTTCCTTTGGATTGGCCCTGGGAGTCCTACTCATAAGCCTCTCCCGCGGCTTCAACGCAGACCTGTATTCATACCTGTTCGGAAGCATACTCGCCGTCCGCGGGCAGGATATAATAATTATTTCCATATTGGGCTTAGGGGTGCTCTCAACGGTTTTCCTGTTCTACAAAGAACTGTTTTACATCACATTCGATGAAAACTCTGCCAGAGCATCAGGCCTTCCGGTGGAAAAACTCGACACCCTGCTTGTCGTACTAACTTCGGTCATAGTCGTTCTTTCAATGCAGATAGTAGGCATACTGCTGGTCTCGTCCCTGATAGTAATACCCGCCTCAACCGCGCTGCTGCTATTCAAAAGCTTCAAGAAAACCATGCTCGGTGCAATAGTCTTTGCGATCGCTGCAGTAATACTCGGTCTGATATCCGCTTTTTATTTCAACCTGGCGGCCGGAGGCGCGATAGTAATGGTGCTCGTGGCTGCTTTTTTTGCGGCACTGTTGTTCAGAAAACGCTAAATGCCCGGTCTGTTTCTCGATCCCGCAGGACTGCCTAACTCATTTTGAAGCTCGATAACCGTGTCTCTCAGTCCAAATGGCCTAATTGCTATCAAAAAAAACAGATATTTAATTCAGTAATTGTTCATGATTAATCATGATAGTTTTTAAACATGGGGTCCCATAATATTATGCCCAAGTGGGCAAATTATGAAAAATGGAACAGCCGCACATAAAGAAGATCACCATATTGGGTGGCACGGACAAGAAAGGAAATCCGGAACCCGTGGAAAAAGTCGAGATATCGGCGGGCGAGAGGATAGGAATAGTGGGGCAAACGGGAGCAGGCAAGTCGCAGCTCCTCTACGACATCGAGAGGCTGGCGAAGGGCGAGACGAAGAGCAAGAGAAGAGTTCTCATAAACGGCGAGGAGGCTCCGGAGAAACTGCGCCACGACCCGAAGAACAAGATCATTGGATACATCACGCAGAACATGAAGTTCCTCACGGACGCGTCCGTCGGAGAGTTCCTTGAGATGCACATACGCGCAAGAGGGATAACAGGAGGAGAGGCGCTGATAGAAAAGATCATCGGGGATGCGAACCAGATAACCGGGGAAGCGATCAATGAGGAGATGAACCTGTTGTCTCTGTCCGGCGGGCAGTCAAGGGCCCTGATGGCGGCAGACGTCGCATACGTCAGCAATTCGCCGATAGTTCTCGTGGACGAGATAGAGAGTGCGGGCATAAACAAGGAAAAGGCGCTTGAGATACTGTGTTCGCACGAGAAAATAGTATTCCTGGTGACGCACGATCCGCGCCTTGCGCTGAACACGGACAAGAGAATCGTCCTGAAGAAGGGCGCGATAAGCGACTTGATTCATACGAGCGTCCAGGAGAGGGGGATTGCGCACTACTTTTCCTGGATAGAGAAGTACCTCCTAGAGGTGAGGGACGACATAAGGAACGGCAAGCGCGTGGAAGAATTGAAATTGATATGCGCTCCGATGCAGGTGAAAAAATGAGATACGCAGTATTCGCAGGGGTCCCGGGAAGCGGGAAGACGTCTTTGATAAAGCATGTGATCGAGGAACTGAAAGACCTGAACATGCACTATGCGAAGTTCGAGGTCCTGCAGACGGACGACGACGAATTGATCGCGAAAAGGTACGGGGTCAGCGCGGAGAAATTGATAGCGGGAGACTTGTGCCCTGACCACTATTACGCGCTGGAACTTCCCAGGGTCTTGAAGAAACACAAGGACAAGGACCTTATCCTCGTGGAAACGGCCGGTCTGTGTCTTCGGTGCTCGCCTTACATAAAGGACAGTCTCGGGGTGAGCGTCCTGGACATAACCACGGGGAAGCCGATGAGCTACGGGCCGATACTGACGCAGGCAGACGTTGTCGCCATAAACAAGGGAGACCTTATCTCGCAGGCTGAGAGGGAGATATTCCGTCTTGCGGTCGCGGACATGAATCCTAATGCGAGGATCGTCGAGACCAACGGTCTTACGGGCGAAGGCGCGATAGACATAGCCGAAGCCATAAGGAATATGAAAGAGCCCTCAGGTCACCCTGTGCTCAGGAACACGATGCCTTCAAGCATATGCGGCTTCTGCTACGGGAACAGGACTCTTGAAGAGAAGGCGACGCATGACCGTTTCGTCAGAGGGAAGGAGATCAAGGGGATGGTACCAAACCTGAACTGTGGGGCATGTGGATTTAAGTCGTGCAACGACTTTATCCGGTCATACTTGGACGGGGAGGCGCCTCTTGAGAAGTGCGTTTACCTGAAAGAGAAACACAAATAACTTTTCTATTTTCTTATTCTTTTCTTTTTCTCTGTTCATTGGACCGTTTATCCTCTGTCTTTTTAAATCTCTTTCCTATACCTAACCAAGGTTTATGCTATTTCTCAAATTGAGGGGTTATGATGAGCGTATTAGGAATAGACGATCCAATGATATGGGGTGCATATGTCCTGTGCATTTTAAGCACGCTTTTGTGCATTGTTTACGGACTGATGTACTGGAACAAGGGAGACGAGAATGAAGCTGCGCAGATTGCTGAAGAATTGCGCTGGGAAAAGAAAGAAGAGGCAATGGAAAAGGACGAGTTTGGAGAGGTGCTTTAGATGGCAACTGATCTCGCAGCTTTAACGATAATCGTATTGTTGTATCTTCTTGTCACCGTCTATCTGGGATACAAGGGATGGAAGAGCACCAAGAACACCGAAGACTATATGGTGGCCGGAAGGAAGGTCCATCCCTACATAATGGCCCTGAGCTACGGGGCGACTTTCATCTCGACGTCCGCGATCGTAGGTTTCGGCGGCACTGCCGGCAAGTTCGGTATGGGTCTTTTGTGGCTTACATTTTTTAACATTTTCCTCGGGATATTCATAGCATTCGTGTTCTATGGGAAGCGGACGAGGAAGATCGGCCATAACCTGGGCGCGATGACGTTCCCTGAGATCATGTCGAAGAGGTTCGACAGCAAATTCCTGCAGGTTGCCTGCGGTCTGATAATATTCCTCGGCATGCCTGTATACGCGGCGGCGGTCCTGATCGGGGGAGCATGGTTCCTGACAACGACGTTCGCGATGGACTACAACGTCGCTTTGCTCATCTTTTCCGTGATCACTGCGGCATACGTTGTCATGGGCGGGCTGAAGGGCGTCATGTATACAGACGCGTTCCAGGCGGTCATAATGCTGGTGGGCATGATATTCCTGTTGGCAGCTACTTATTCGACGTTGGGGGGCGTTACCGCTTCGCATCAGGCGTTGACCGACCTCGCAGGCAAGGTACCGGTCGCCCTAAAAGGCGCAGGTATGACCGGTTGGACGTCGATGCCTGTTTTCAACAGCGTCTGGTGGTGGACGCTTGTCTCGAGCATCGTCCTCGGGGTGGGGATCGGGGTGCTTGCCGTGCCGCAGCTTGCGGTGAGGTTCATGACAGTCAAATCCAACAAGGAGTTGAACCGGGCGGTACCCGTCGGGGGATTCTTTATCCTGATGATGACCGGCGTTGCCTTTACCGTCGGAGCCCTGTCAAACGTCTATTTCATGAACACTGAGGGCAAGCTGTCGGTGGAGATCGCGGAAAAAGGAAACTCTGACACGATAATGCCTATCTATATAAACAGCCTTATGAAGAGTTTAAATCAGGAGTGGTTCGTCTATCTCTTCCTGCTGACGCTTCTTGCAGCCGCTATGTCCACGCTGAGCTCTCAGATACACACTCAGGGGACGGCCCTCGGAAGAGACATATATGAAACCCTCAGGGGGAAGAGCAAGAGCACCATGATAGTCACGCGCCTCGGAGTGATTGCGGCGATTATAATGGCAGTGATGCTCTCTTTCAACCCTGCCGACGGGACGATAGCAAGAGGCACCGCGATATTCTTCGGGATATGCGCAGCAGCCTTCCTGCCGATGTATACGGCCGCATTGTTCTGGAAGCGGGCGACAAAGGACGGAGCGATAGCAAGCGTTCTTGTCGGCACGCTGCTCAGCCTGTTCTGGATGGTGTTCGTCCACGCAGCCGAGTCCAAGCCGCTTGGGATCGCAAAAGCATTGACTGATAAGGATACGATCGTGGACAAGCTGTGGGGCATCCCTCTGACGGTGGTCGATCCGATAGTGGTGGCATTGCCCGTATCAGTGATAGTGCTTGTGGCAGTGTCCCTTATGTCCTCGCCGCCCGGGCAGAAACATCTGGACAAGTGCTTTAAGGGAGTCTGATACTATCCTTTTCTTTTTTATTTATAATTCAGTAAGATTCACTTACGCTCCAATACTTCATATTTCGTGCAGTCAGCTTTTTCCTTTTCGATCTTATTGTGTCTCTGCTCGTGGATAAAACCGCCGACGGTGGCAATAATGTTTGTTGATATTATTATGAGGATGACTATGTCAGTAAAGCCTGCTGGCGTGACCTGGCTTATGCGCGGGTCGGTTGCAAGAACTGCCGCTGCAAGTCCCCTCGGCATCATTGTTGCGATCAGGGTCCTTGAATTGTTGCCGTTTTCCGCCTTGCGCATAATGAAAAAGACAGGCACGTATCTTGCGGCGAACAGGGCTATCAGGACTAGGAGCGATTTTGCGATCACTGAATCATTGAGTATATTGGGGTCGAACAACATGCCCAAGTATACGAAAAAGAACGTGCGGATGAAAAACGAAGCCTCCTCGTGAAATGATTTGATGCTTTCGTCCAGTGTGAAGTTCGAGTCAATCCTCAGGGTCTTTGCTATTTCCGACGAATTGCCCAGGATCAGGCCAAAGACGAACGCGGCTATCGCGCCGCTGCCTTTTGAGTACTCTGTAACAGAGTAAAGCACGAATATCACTCCGACTGTCAGAAGGTATCCGAACGGCATCTTGTGAAACCTGGACAAGACCTTGATCCACAGGATCCCCATGATGAATGATGCGAATGCAGCGATCGTGAATGCGCTGAAAAGGCCGTTGGCAAGGTCTCTTAGATCTGCAGACCCCGAGACCAGGACGCCGACAATAGTTAACGCAGTAATTATGCATAGGGCGTCGGTGATGGTGGACTCAAGGGCCAGCATAATCTTGTAGCAGTCATCGAGATAAAGTTTCGACACCAGGGATACTACGATCGCCGAACTCGTACCTCCGAGCACTGAGCCCAAAAGCAGCGCCTGCAGGGGATTCCAGCCGAACACCGACATCATCAAAATCATGATCATAAGAGAGCTTAGCGCGAATCCTGCCAGGGTGAAGAAAGTTGCCCTCGGAAGCTCTCTTACGACCCTGTTGAATTTCAGGTCGATCCCGCCTTCAAAGAGGATCATCATCAGGGCCAGTGCGCCGAAGTATGGGGCGAATGTGATGAAGATGCTCCGGTCAACCAGGGAGAGGCCATAGTTCGCGATTAGAATGCCGGTCAGCATGAGTAAAAGGATGTCCGGTATCTTCGTTTTTTCAAAGAACCGCAGGCTAAAGAATCCCAGAAATATTACAAGCCCTGCCGCCAGGAAAAATACATCTACGGGTATCATCGTTAGGTATATATTAATCTTTATTAGTAATGACTATAAAATGATAGAGACTTTTTTGATTCTTTTGCTGTCGGTCTTGGTGGTGGGGAAATCTGCCCAGATTGTTATAGACAGTTCCCTGAACCTTGCCAGGTTCTTTAGGATAAGTGAAGCGGCTTTGGGTTTTCTGGTTCTCTCGGTCGCGACCTCCCTTCCCGAACTCGTAGTCTGCGTAATAGCCTCATTGGATAATGAGCCTGCAATATCCCTGGGGACTCTGATAGGGTCCAACATAGCCGACATAGCCGTAGTACTCGGGCTGACTCTTCTTTTATCCACTATAAACATCCCATGCAAAGACAGGAAAACTTATAGGAATATGCTGGCTGCGACCTCTATTATCCCTCTTTTTATCTACCTGAACCTCGGAAGGTTTTTGGGTGTTCTCCTCCTTGCGGTCTTCATGGTTTATGCGTATTATATGCTGCATGACAGGGTCAGCGCGGACGGGAATGAGAGAGTAAGGCCCAGAAAAGCAGTAATAAGCGCATTTATGTTTTCAGCCGGGGTGCTGCTATTGATAGGCGGATCCAATTACGCTGTCGATTCAGCGGTTACGATCGCGTCATTTTTCGGGATATCAAAGATTTTCATAGCGGCAACCACGCTTGCCCTCGGAACGAGCCTGCCGGAACTTGCAGTGAATCTGACGGCTGTTAAGAAAAAGCATTACGACCTCGCCATCGGAAATGTCCTTGGAAGTTGTTTTACCAACCTGACACTGGTATTGGGTATAAGCGCTGTGATGGTGTCTCCCGTTGCAAGGCCCGGGCCTTTGCTCAACCTGATAATCTTCCAGGTCCTGACGAATGCGGTGTTGGTTTACTTTATGCACTATCGGAAAAGCCTTGGGAAAAGGGAAGGCTTTTTCCTGCTTGGGATATATCTGATCTTTCTTGTTTCGGCGATCATAATAGAAACCGGATGATCTTACCGGGTAGTTACGGTTTTCGGTCTTTTTTGCCCAGTCTGCCTAATTTCCGTATCGACCTTGTTATCTCCCCTGTTTTCATATCTGTCTTGGGGCAGGCGTCCTCTATGTCCCTCCCGAGCTTCACTGTTACTGATTCTGCCTTTCTGACCGCCAGAGTCTGCGATGGATAGACGCTCCGGTGGCCTGTCATGAGAAAGCTTATGATGCATGCGAGAGCAGCGTACGGGCCTATCTCCGGTCCGAACAGCTCTACTGCCATTATGCTCGCCGCTATCGGCGTATTTGCGGCTCCGGCAAGCACGCTTACAAGGCCTATAGCCGAAAAGGTTGCGATATCCAGGCTCATGAACTGTGCGAACACATTTCCGGCGGTTGATCCGATGAAAAATATGGGCGTGATTATCCCCCCGCTCCCGCCGAAGTTGAGAGTAATGCTCGTATACAAAGACTTCAGCGCGAAATCGTACCACATCATTTTTTCTCCCTGCAGAGCTGAAGTGATCTGGGGGATTCCAAGGCCCAGGTATTTCGCAGAGACCAGGAGCGTCAGGAATACGAGGAATATGCCTCCGACAACCCCTTTCATCGGTTCCCAGAGTTTAAGCCTGTCGGAGACTCTTTCTCCGAGGCCTATTGTTTCTATCAGCAGGACCGAGCATAGGCCGAAAAAGACCCCTGAAAGCATCACTTCAAAAAGGAACTTGCCACCGTATGCCTGGCTGAAGATGATGTCCTGCTGCAGGAACGTAGTTCCAAGGCTTGCGGCCGTATGGTATCCGACTATGCCGGCAACGAAAGACGGGAGAAGAACTTCATACATGATGCCTCCGACAACCAGGACTTCCACTCCGAATATGGCTCCCGCGATGGGCGTGCCGAATACGGAGGCGAACCCTGCGGATATGCCGCATATCACAAGCTTCTTGTGGTCGTGTTCTTTGAGCCGGATGATGTCCGCAAAAGACGATGACAATCCGGCGCCTATCTGGGCTGCGGGCCCTTCTTTTCCTGCAGATCCTCCGGCGGCTATAGTTATTATAGTAGATAACAGCTTCACCGGTATTACTCTTGCCTTTATCCTTCCGGAGTATTTGTTCACTGCTTCGATTACTTTCTCAGTCCCGTGGCCTTTTGCGTCCGGTGCAAGGTACTTTACGAGGGCGGCGCTCAGAAAGAATGCCACGGGTAGAAGAGTGTAATAATATTGCTGATTTGCGGATAACGATATTCCAAGATTTAAAAGCGACAGGAACACCGAAGTGGATATCCCGACGATCACCCCGACGAACGATGCCAGCGCCACCCATTTGACTACGCTCCCGAATATCGCTATTTCCTCTTTTACCTTGTTTTTCAATTTCTTAATTCATCTTTCAGCCATCGCCATCAAGAGCTTCTGCGCTTCCCTGTAATTGTGAAGGTTGTACCGTGAATAGGAAGGATTCATTCCAACTTTTATCGTGCATGCGGTTTTTGGAAGGGCCTTGAACATGTCTTCGTCCGTCCAGTCATCCCCTATCGCCATTATGTAATCATATCGCTCCTGGCCCTGGAAGTGCAGTGCTGCGCTGCCTTTGTTGATCCCGGCCGTCCTGACCTCGACCACTTTGTTCCCCTGCAGGACTTGCAGCTCGATCGTTGCTGTAAGCGCGAGCAGGTTGTCGGTCAACTCTTTAGCCCGCTGGGAGGCGAATTCCGGGTCTGCGCTGCGGTAATGCCATGCCAGAGAATACTCCTTTTCCTCTATGAAAGAACCCGGAACCCTGTCTATGTATCTTCGAAGGACGGTGCAGACCTTTGGCTTCCATTCGGTGTTCAGGGGGCGTGCTGTGGTCCATTCGCCCGTTTTCTCCCTTATGAATGCCCCGTGCTCGGCTACGAGTCCGATATCCAATTTTCCGAACCACTCTGTAAGCGTCTTTCTGTCCCTTCCGCTTATGATCGCAACGGTGTTGCGGGGATCGGATGTAAGCCGTCTCAATAATGCGATCACGTCTTCTGCGGGTTTGGCCTGTTGAGGGTCTGTCGAGAAAGGCGCAAGCACTCCGTCATAGTCCAGGAGCAAAAGCCTCCGGGACGCTTTGAGATATTCTTCGATCTGTGTTTGTCTTACGCTTTCCGAGAGGAGGCATGATTCGAATTTACACTGCTCTTCCTTTGTTAATGAAAGTTCTGAGAGAAAGTCTTCCGCCCAGTGTATAACGTTGTATCTCTGCAGTCGTTCCTGCATCGCCCGGTTCCTTTTGATCTGTTCTTCTGTCGGCATCTCGAGCGCTTCTTTTATTGCGAGAGCGATTTCTTCTTTGTGGTTAGGGTTTATTATGATCGCTTCACCAAGCTCTTTTGATGCGCCCGCCATCTCGCTTAGTATGAGCACTCCTTTTTCTTTTTCTCTTGATGCTATGTATTCTTTTGCTATAAGGTTCATGCCGTCCCGCAGCGGGGTCACGAGAGCAACGTCGCTTATGGAATATAACGCAGACAGGGATTCGGGTGTCAGTGCCGAATAGCTGTACGATATCGGCGTCCAGTCCGGGGATCCGAATTTGCCGTTTATCCTTCCGATGTATTCGTCTATTTGCCTTTTCATCTGCTGGTACTGTTCTACTCCGGTTCTGGACGGGACGAGATTCAGGCAGAGGATCGTTTTTTTATGCCATGAAGGATTGTTCTCAAGGAACTTCTCATAGCCTGCGAGCCTGTTTGTTATGCCCTTCGAATAATCAAGGCGGTCTATGGACAGGATGACTTTACGGTTGACGAAGGCTTTCTTCAGATCCTCTTTCTCCCTTATTGTCGCAGGTTCGCCCGTAGCGTTGCAGAACTTTTTGTATTCGATGCCCATGGGAAAGGTGTCTGCACGAACAGTCCTTTCCGTGTTGTATATCTTCCCTATGCTGTGGTCGAGACCCAGTATGCGCATCACGCATCTGAGGAAGTACTGTGTGTAATCCTGCGTATGGACTCCTATGAGGTCTGCCCCGAGCAGGCCTTCCAGTATTTCTCTTCTCCATGTCCTGGGGAGGAGGCGGTATATTTCGTATGTCGGGAACGGTATGTGCAGGAAGAAACCTATCTTCGCGTTCGGCATCCTTTCTCTTATAAGGCCCGGCAGAAGCATCAAATGATAGTCGTGTATCCATAAGACGTCGTCAGAGGAGATCACTTCCATTACCGCATTGCAGAATACCTCGTTTATGTCCTGATAGCTCTTCCAATACTTTTCGTCATAGGTCGTCAGAAGAGGAAAATAATGGAATAGCGGCCATATAGTCTTGTTGCAGAACCCTTCGTAGAACTCTTCCATCTGTTTTTCGCTGATGTAGACGGGATGGCATTTGTATTTCTCTCTGGAGATGCGGGTAATGTCTGCCTTTCTTTCTTCGGGGACATCCATTCCGGGCCAGCCGATCCAGACATGTTCGTCTCCTTCAGGGTTTTTTTTCAGCGTATCCAGATACGAACCAAGACCGGTAGCAAGACCGCCTGTGCTCTTTTCGAAGACAAAGGATCCCTCCTTTTCGCTGACGGTGTAAGGCAGCCTGTTGGAAACTATCACCAGCCTCATATGTTATTTTGCGATTGAGGTGTTATATATGCTCCGCATTTGTTTTTCAACCCAGGTGGCTGTCAAATATGTCGAACCAGTCGAGCATGAGCCGTGTTATTAGAAAATTCTTCGTCACGTGCTATTTTCCGTTCGCGCCCATTTCTTTTCTGAGCAGATCATTCTCCATTATGCGGATTATGCTCTTGGAGAATCCGATTGTATCCAGGGGGTGATCCAGGAAACCGTTCTTGCCGTCTATGACCTGCAGAGGTATGCCTCCGGTTTTGGAGGCGACGACGGGCGTTCCTTTGTAGAGCGCTTCGGAGACCGTGAGGCTGAACCCTTCCTTGAGCGATTTCTGAATAACTACACTGGAAGCGCGCTGAAGGCAGTTTGCCAGCACATCGTTTTCTATAAGCAGGATCTTCATGTCATCTTTGTATTTGCTTTTTACCACTCGCTCCATCACTTTTTCTTGGATCCCAAGCCCTTCCGGGTCGTCTGAAGCGAGCGAACCGAGCAGTACTAAAGTGCAGTCTTTCTTGTCTCTTACCTTTTCAAAGACCCGTACGACTCCCAGGGGGGTCTTTCCATTTATCGAACCTGGATACCTGCGAGATGATCGGCTTGTTTTGGTCTATCCCGTATTTCGAGAGGTATTTGCGTATCTCCTTTTCTGACAGTTCCTTGTTCTTGTGGAACAAAGGGTCTATCGCCGGATGCACGATGCTCTGCGGGATTTTCAGGTCTTTTTTTGTACTCCTCTCTGGAGACGACGAATCTGTCGTACTTTTCTACGTATGTCCTCATATAGTTCCAAGTCTCGCGATTCGGATTAGACAGGTCCACATGACATCTGAATATCCACTGCTGCTTTTTTTCGTAAAAATCTATCAGCGGAAGAGGCTGCGGGTCGTGCACGACGACGACAAGGTCATGGTCTTCTATATGCGTAATTACTGAAAAACATCTGTTTGTTTCGTGGTACATCTCTTTTTTTCTGTCGGAAAGATTAATGCGCTCCCCCTGCAGTGCATTGTGGAATTTCTTCGTGATTATAAAGAAGTCGGGGCTGCCATGCAGTATCCTCCCTGGGGGATTGTATAATGCGATGAATCCTGCAAGACGCCACTTTCCTTTGGCGTCGGTCTTCGCGATCGCGAGCGTTCTGTATCCTCTGGATGCGTATTCAATGCATATCCCGTCGGATTTATTTTTTTCTTCTGCGCCGCATTCCGCAAGAGACATTATCACCTGGGCGCTCCTTTCGCGCCCTGCATTGCGCTCCTTTGGAATCGGTGTACCCAGCTTCGGTCTTCTTTGAGACCGGGTCGAAGGGCCTGTAGTATGTTTGGATGCACGCCTTCAATTCCAGGCAGACCCCTTGTCTTTTCCGGGATTCCGAGATTATCGCATCGTCTATCGGGTCTTTGTCCTCTTCTCTCGACGCCATCACGGCGCAGACGAGAAGGTCTGTTTCATCAAGTCCCGGCAGGTGGGTTATATCCGCAACAGTCAGCTCGTTCTTAGTGATTGTGCCGGTCTTGTCGGAGCATAATATGTCGTTTCCAGCCATCTCCTCTATCGATACAAGCTTTCTTACAACCGCTTCTTTTTTTGCAAGATCCGCAGCACCCACCGCCATGGTAACAGAAAGGACAACCGGCAAAGCCGCAGGAATAGCGGCGACGATCAGCACAAGAGAGAACTGGAGCAGTTGAGCAAAGCTCTCATGCCGAAAAAGGCCCACAAGGAACACGACCGCTACGAGGAACACAGCGATCACTATCAGATAATCGCCGATCTTAACAACAGCCTTCTGGAAGTAGCTCGTCTTTGTTTCTTCCATGAGCATGGTCGTCTTCCCGAAGAAGGTTCTTGCGCCTGTCGCAGTAACAAAACCATTCATCTCTCCCTGCTTTACCACTGAGCCGGAGTAGGCGGCATCTCCCGGGTGTTTTTCTGCAGGCAGGGACTCGCCTGTCAGCATGGACTCGTTGACCAGCAGGTACTCGCCGCTGAAAAGTTCTACGTCCGCAGGAATGATGTCTCCGAAACGCATCCGAATAATGTCTCCTGGGACTATCTCCCTGGAAGGCTTCTCGATCCAAGCGCCGTCGCGCAGCACCCTCGCAGTAAGAGCGAGCTTCTTTTTGAGGGCTCTATGGCATTGTCGGCCTTGTATTCCTGTCAGAATCCGATTCCCGCATTCAGAATAAGGAGGAAAGTTATTATGAAAAAATCAGCCCAGTAGCTTATAAGCGCGGATATTATGGCCGCAACCTCTATCATCAGGGGAATAGGGCCCCAGAAGAAGCCGAGAAACTTTAATACAAAGCTTTGCTTTTTTTCGATTATCTCGTTGTAACCGTTTTCATTGAGCCCGGTTAATGCTTCCTGCGCCGTCAAGCCTCTTGGATTCAATGATAATTTTTCTGAAATGGCGTCCGGCTCGTTCTTTTCTTTGGCTCCCTTCTCCACGTTGACAAAATTACATTTTCAGGTTAATAAGCGCTATTCTCTTGCCAGAGCTCTTGTTTGATTTTTATCTGCTGAATTTTTTATTTTTCATATGGCAACAGATTTTACGCAGGTGCTGGGTTCTTTTTTTGATTATAACAAAGTCCTTGATTACTTGGCGGTCAACGGACAAGACTATCTGATCTCATTAGTCGTCTTCATAGCCTCTGCCATATCGTTGAAGATATTCAAAACAATCATCCTGGGGAAGCTTCGAAAGATCTCCGAGAAGACCGCAAACCAGTACGATGATCTGTTCGTGGAGATCATAGACCGGGTGGGCTGGAATTTTTACGTTGTAGTATCCCTATACATAGCCACCCGGTTTGTGCAGCTGCCCAGGTTCATAGACAGTGTTATATATTATCTGTTTCTGATCGGCCTGACTTATTATGTGATACGGGCATTCCAAGAGATTATTGATTTCTCCTCTAAAATACTTATAAAAAAAAGGCAGGAGGAAGAAAAAGACGCAGACACATCCCTTATTCAGCTGCTGTGCAAGATAATGGACGGTGTGTTGTGGGGGATCGCGGTCCTATTGATCCTTCAAAACCTCGGTTATGACATCTCCGCGCTGATAGCGGGCCTGGGGATCGGTGGCCTTGCGGTGGCGATAGCCCTGCAGAACGTATTAAGTGACATATTCGCCTCGTTCTCGATATATTTTGACAAGCCTTTCAAGGTCGGAGACTTCATAATCGTGGGCGAGGATATGGGGTCGGTGAAGAAAATAGGCATACAGACCACGAGACTGGAGAGTCTCTGGGGGCAGGAGATAATCATCTCCAACAGGGAGCTTGTCTCCACCCGTATAAACAATTATAAACGGATGGAAAAGCGGAGGGTGCAATTTAATTTCGGCGTCGTATACGGGACGTCCGCCGAGAAGATGAAAAAGGTTATAGAGATCGTGAAAGTGATCTTTGAGAATATACCAGGTTCCAAACTGGACAGGGTGCACTTCAAAGCCTTCGGAGATTTCTCCCTGAACTTCGAAGTAGTCTATTATGTCGATAGCGGAGACTATAACCGATATATGGACATACAGCAGATGATCAACTTCGCGCTGAAAGACCGGTTCGAAAAAGAGGGAATAGAGTTTGCCTACCCCACTCAGACGATACTACTGAACAGGTAAGATTTGGCAGCATCTTTTCTTCTGTGCTCATAAATAATCAGGTATGGCAATTGAATCAGGCGTATGGGGGCCCTTATCGGGCTTCCTTCAGGACCTCCTGTCTAAAGCCCTTACAGGCGACGTATTCGCGGTATCCGCAGTGTTAATAGGGTTCTACTTCCTCGTATTGCTGGTCCAAGCCCTGACAACACTGTTTATATTATTATTGAAGCGTCTCATACTCCTGGTAATCGTATCCCTGGCATCATACCAGTTCGCCCAGTATATGAGCGAAAAACTTGCATCAGAGGGGATGACAAATGACAACCTCTTCCTCGGCGGACTTGGGCTAATAGGGGGCATCCTTGCCATGATCCTTGCGTTGAACGCCCTCTTCGTATCAGTCAAGAAAGCAGGGGCGGAGAAAGAGGTCCCGGAAGAAAAAGCCAAAGAAACGGCAAAAGGCCCCGAAGCGGAAACTCAATCCCCGGCCTTCAGCAGTGAAGAAGTGTTCTCTGTAGACAACCTGAAGAAGGACAGAAGCCTTGGGGTCGTGGTAGCCTATCTGATAGTCGCAGAGTTCGGCGTGATATCTTCAAAGACGGTCGCTGCGCCGAATGCCACCGTGGGTATGTTGTTCTTCTTTGCGTTCATGCTGGCTGCCCTGTTTTTCATACGGCAGACCTATCAGAACTATAACACCGGGATACGCCATTTCGTCGCGGTGCTAATCATCGGCGGTCTGCTGTCTTTCATCCTCGGCGCGTTATGGGGCGGCTACAGCATAAATCAGCTCCTTTCAACAGAATATTTTACGACTGACTCGATGGTCGCCTTCCTGACAGGGATCGCAGTAAGCCTCTTTATGGGGAGCAAAGGATAAAGAGTCATACTTATTTTCCTGAATTAAATATAAGATAACAAGATGAAAGAAAAGATTAAACGCGTTCAGCACAAGGCCAGGTCATATGCAAGATACGTACTCGTGGGTCTTGTTGTTTTATTGTTCCTGTCCGTTTTCAGGGCAAGCATCTTCGATCAGTATCTGTTCAGACTTGATGGGGTAGCGGATGATTCCACCCATCCGGAAGCATTTATGGCTCGCCTTGAATCGTTAAATCACTCCCTTGCAGAATCGGTCAAAGGCGCAATATACGTTAACGTTCCGGGAGAAAAGGCAGTCAGTGTCATTAAGGGCGGAGAAGACATCGCTGAACTGGAAGTCATAGACGGGACTCTGTATCTGATAACAGACGGGCATAGAACATCTATCGGCGTTGCCAGAGTGGAGAATGGTGCAGTGAACATATATGCAAGCCTCACGCCTGAGAGCGAGAAGATATGGTTCGAAATCTCTTTTATCCTGCTTGTCGCAATATCCGCAGAGCTTTTAGTGGTATACATAAAACAGCCTGCTGTCATGGTGCTTCTAGTTCTTGGGATATTGATCAGTCCCAGCGTGATTTCGGCGGCATATCCTCCGATAGCGTCTATTGTTTCATCTCTCTTTTCTGCGTTCGGCATAAATATCCCCCTGAAGGATTATGTACCGCACCTTGTCCCGACTGAGGAAGGAAGCTTTGTATCGATCTTTGCAAAGCTCGGTTCGATATTCCTGCTTTTCGGGGTCGGCCTGCATTCCGAGATAAGCAAGATATTCAACAGGCGCAATTTCCTGGTCGCATTTGCGGGAGTGATACTCCCGTTCATCGGAGGATATGCATACGCCACTATGGGAGGCCACAACTTTGCATATTCGATGTTCCTTGGAGCAGCCCTGACCGCGACAAGCGTGGGTGTCACGGTAGCAGTGTTGCAGGAATTCCGCGTCCTGGACCGGGAATTCTCCAAAATAGTTCTGGGAGCGGCCGTAATAGATGACATATTGAGTTTGCTCGTTCTGTCGCTGGTGAAAAACCTGCCTTCTAACCCCTCGGGCCTGGATGCTGCGACCTTGTATCCTTTTTTTGGCGTCCTCGCTACGGCATTTGTTTATGTTATGGGAGGTATAATGATGGGTCAGTACCTCGTTAAAAGACTTTTTGACGGGGAGGAAAACGGAGGTGAATTATCCAAAACCACTTTTCTGGGCGTACTTGTCTACCTGCTCTCATACTCCTATGTTGCGGAGATCATAGGGCTTTCCGCCATTGTAGGGGCGTTTCTCGCAGGGGTAACCTTGAACTACAGTCGGATAATCCACAAAGTGGTCAAGCTCTTCTACCCATTGGAGGCGTTGTTCACTCCGATATTCTTCGTGTCGCTTGGGATGTATGTGGACATACAAGCTCTATTCACGAACCTCGAACCCATAATCGTAATCACTCTAATAGCTGTCGCAACAAAGATACTGGCATGCGGATTCGCAACCAAAGCGACCGGGGGGAACTTCAAAGACAGTCTCATCGTGGGGATAGGCATGGTGCCCAGAGGGGAAGTCGCTCTGATAATAGGATTCTACGGCCTAACCACGATGACCTCTTCAGGAGAGCCCATACTCACGGCGGCAGAATACGCGGTGATAGCATCCATGTCCTTCCTGACGACTATCATCATCCCGCCGTTGCTACAAGGAGCCCTTAGATAGAGGGATGGAACTCTTTAAGTTTTTATAGACGGATTCTCATGTTTTATATACTATCATGTATTCAAAGCCGTCTATCCTGCCGTCCGAGGAAGTGCTGCTGGCATTCCCCGTAACCTACAGGCTGCGCTATCCGTTGGATATCACTCCCCGGAAGAGAGCAGCGTATCTCACTGATAAGAGGCTAATATTGGAAGCGGCCGGGGACTTTCACTACCTGCCCTATGAATGGCTGACCGGCCTGCGCATCGGCGGCTGGAACCACTCAAAAAAATACGTGGAATTCGTCCACGGGAAAAAGATCAGATTCAGCACGCATTACGGCGAATCGCACCCTGCGGAAAACAAGAAGACGCAGAAGATATATCGCTGGCTGCTGGACCTGCACCTTGAATCAAAGCCCAGAAACCGGGTGTTAGCCGATATACGGGCTAACAGGAAGAAATTCGAGGACACGACTCACATCTTCGAGATAGCGTCCAGCAACTTGTAATTCTCCTCTGCCGTTCCTACCGTTATCCGGACCCGGTTACCTGTGATTTCACTTGGTCTCTCTTTTTTGTTTCTTCAATAAGTTTCTCAACGAATTCTCTTTCTTCTGGATGTAACCTGTCCAATATCTCTGTATTATTTGTTTCTATGTATTCGATAGCTTTTCTGAATGGTAGTACTAATTGAGTATATTCATCTCCCTTCATTTTATCAACTATGTTAAGTGATTCTTTTAAAAAATTTATCTGATGGAGCTTTAATAGACTCTTTAAGAATCTGATTAAATAATTTTTTAGTTTCTCATCATTTATGTTTGTAGATAGTGCCCTTACTAAAAGTTCTTGACGCTTCTTTTCTTCTCCAGTTGCCGAGTTATTGATGGCCAAGAGAAAAGTAGTATTCAAAATTAGCTCCCTTTCAGCGTTTAAATCTCTACTAGATTTATTCTCCAATTTTGTGTTAACGAAATTTTCTAGATATCTCAAGGCCTCATAGCCGTCATTCATAGATTTAGAATACTCTTCCAACTCTAAATAAATAACTGCTCTGCTATACAAATAAAATTTATTTTCAGGGTCTATTTGAATTGCTTTATTGATACAATCTAATGCTTTTTTTGGTTTATTCAATAACCTATAAACAACGGATTTTTCATACCACATAATTAAATTTTCTGGACTTAAAACAAGTCCTGCATCAATAGTATCCAATGCTTCATGATACTGATTTAGATATATTTGAGCGTAACTGATGAATTCTAAAATATCTGAATTCGCATATCCCTTAATCTTTAATTCTTTACCAAATTTCAATGCTTCATTATTTCTGCCCATTGAAATCAATAGTTTTCCTTTGTACAGACCAAGCAATGGAACAATTAAATCTTTTATCTTTTTAGGATGTACTGTTGATTTTTCAAACTTTTCACTATACTCATCTAAATCCTTCAAAACTTCTGTACTCCTATCATTATTTTGCATTACCAATGCAAGGCTCGCATTAAAATACACCGAGATTGCAATTGGTATCTCTCTCAAGTTGACATCAGTTTCAGTTCTGCAAAAATAATCATTAAACTCATTTATTTCTTTTTGGGCGTTTTGACTATCTCCAATTTCAATAAATGTATGTATTCGCTCTATTTGGATACTTAGTTTTTGACCATAAGGAGATGCTTCTTGTAAATATCCCATATGGGTTAATAGCGAATTAATTTCTTTGATATCACCTTTCCTTAAAAAATCTTTGCATTGTAGGTTAAGCCGGGTAAACTCCTTACCTAATTCTTCTGTGGTATACCATGCTTTTATTAATTCGACCAAGAATCCAATTCTTGTTCGCCCCCTCGTTGTTCGCATTTCACGCCATACCCTAAAAATTCGATCTGTTAGGTCATATAACACTATTCTCCTTCTCTCTTGTTTTGTATGTTCTACATAACCCATACCTCCAAGTCTTTTCAATTGGGTTATAACTGTGCTTCTATCTATCCGTGCAGTATTTGCTATTTCTGTCGGCGTAGCTGAGGTGCTCATGAGGGCTAATACGTCAAATATTTTTCGTTGCTGGGATGGGAGTATTTCTATGCGTGCTTGATAATATGGAGTAACTTCATCAAGAAGCTTTTCAAAATCAGTTTCAATTTTTACTAAATCCCCTTCATTGATTATTTCGTAGAACGACAATAGCATACGTGGATTTCCTCCTGTTAAGTCGCAAATAGTTTTTATTCTGGGTATGTAAAGATTTATTTTTTGAAGAATATCCTCACTTTTTTCGGTTTTTTCATACTCTGCCCGTTTAATGAATAACTCTACTGCTTGATTTCCTGTCAATTTTGGAATACGTTCTATTTCAAAAAATTCATAGAATGGCTCTTCATAGTTGATTATTTCGTTGAATATTGTTGTTGCTGTACCAAATATCATAAATAAGTCTTCTTTCATCAAAACTTCCCTTAATCTACCAAGCTCTTTTCGATCGCTTATCTGACTGAAAAGCATATTGATGTTTTCGACAAAAAGCAAAATTCTTTTCTGTTCTCTTTTGTTTATTGCTCTTATAAATGATAGTGTTGATTCTATAATTGTTTTATCATCTTTGTTGAATTTGAGATTATTGATTAACTGGCTTAGTTCTTCGGAATATTCCTCTTTTAATAATTCCTCAAGTATTCTAAAGAAAAAATCTGATATGTTGCTTATTGAATATTCCTCCTCTGAAAATCTTATCGGGATCCAATGTTTCTTAAGGTTGCGGTCTTCTTTTATTTTATAATATATAACCAGACTTATTAGTGTTTTACCGCTACCTCTCGGGCCAATGAGTATAATGTGTTTAATACTATTCCCTTTTGAAGATGATTTTATTTTTTTAATGAGATCTTCGATTAATGGCCCCCTTGCAACTAATGTGGCTTTTAGTTCTTCTGGATTCTCTAGTGTTGGGTTGAACTTGTAGACCATTTTTTTATTCAACTATTGCATAGTGCCTTATCCACCAATCTTTTAATATCTTCGAGCTAAAGCAGTATTGGTCATCCTGGATGTGACTTAGGTAGAATTCATTTTCCAAGTCGTTCATGAGGCTTATGAATCCATCTGGATCATCCGATTCAGACGTAGCTTTCAGATAAATGGCATACAAAGTCTTCTTCCTTACGTTTTCTTCCTTGGATGCTGCTTTGAGAATTTCTTTTGCTGCTTTCTCCTCTTTAGGGCTATAATATTTTTTGAGCCGTTCATAGTAATGCTCGAAATACGTCCTGCATTCTACTCCTAATACTCTTTCATTATACACCTTTTCGACTAATTCAGGTGTCAGAGATACTTTGCTATAATCCCGTTTTTCTTTTACTATCTCTGAGACAAGTACCTGCAAAAAGTAGGGTACATGGACTCCGCTGGTCTCTATTATTCTATCAAGAACCTGTTTGCTCGGCTTTATTTTTTCTGATCTCATTAATTCCTTAAGGAAGCCCCTGGCTTCAATTTCGCTGAAGGGGTGGAGTTGGACTCTCTCAAGGTCATTTATCGTTGCGGTTGCACCTATTTTTTTGAGGATTCTTTCCGTTCCTATCGACCCGCCTATTACGAATCGTAAGTTGTCTTTCTCTTCTGTTTGTCTAAGTGCTCTGAACCAGTTAAGAAATTTTTTTGCTTCTGTGGAGTCATGTTCTATCATATTATCCATCATCAGGGGGAACTCGTCCACTAGAAATACTATTTTATTTTCCGAGTTCACCGCCAGAGAAATAAGCTCTCTACCTTTTTCCTCCCAATTTTCTGAGAAATCTTTTGCCAGCTTTAGCTTGAATTCTGCGAACTGGAGTTCGTCTACGTACTTTTTTAATGTATTGACTATCCCTTTTGGTGCCCCTTTAGCGGATTTTATTAATGCCTTCTGCTTGTCTTTCTTTAATAGTTCCGTAGCTATTTCAGCGATAAATTCTGAGGGTGTTTTTATCCATTCTACATCCATGAAAAATACATCGAAACCTTCTTCAGGCTCATCCCGTAAGCGTAACATCACGCTTGTTTTCCCTGTTCTGCGTGGTGCAGCAATTAAGATGTTGCCCTTTACTAACCTTTTCCAGATTGTCTCAATAAAGACTTTACGATCATAGAAATCATCTTTCCTTGCAGGAGGTCCAACCACGATATTTATGTCCATTTTATGTATAACAAAAATGTTATATAACTATTTTGTTATACAAGTATAAAAATAGAGGGCTTGATAAACGGGAGGATAAATAACCATTCACATCTTCGAGATAGCGTCCAGCAACTTGTAATTCTCCTCCGTTGTTCCTACTGTTATCCGGACCCAGTTGCCAGGGAATCCGTGGAACGGGGGCTGCGGCCTGACGACGATTTTCTGCTCAAGCATCTTTTCGAAGAACTCCCTTGAGGTCAGCGGGGTTACGTCCGCGAGTATGAAGTTTGCGTTCGAAGGAATCACCCTGTACTTTTCGGCCAATCTCTTTGATATCGCATTCCTGTCCGTTATCACGCGGTTGACTATCTTCTTCATGTAGTCCGTGTCTTTCAGCGCGAGTATCGTCGCTTCCTGTGCGAGGTAATTGACCGTGAAGGGCCCGCGCACCTTTTTGATTGCTTCCGCTATCTCCGGGTCTGCCAGGGCGTATCCTATGCGCATTCCTGCGAGGCCGAAGGCTTTTGCCATGGTGCGCATGATTATCACGTTCGGGTAATTGAGGAGGAGGTTCTTTGCGGTCGTCCCGTGGTACTCGAAATATGCTTCGTCCACGGCGACTATCTTGCCTGTCTGCGCTATCTCCTCTATGTCCCTTATGTCGATCACGGTCCCGGTGGGATTGTTGGGCGAGCACAGGAACAACAGGTTAGCCTTCCAGGTCTCTTTTATGTATTTCTGCGCGTTGAAGGAAAAATCAGGGTTAAGAGCGGAACTCATGTATTCCCTGTTGAGTATCTGCGAGTATATCCCGTATGAAACGAACGACGGATAATGGCTGGCAACAGGTCCCTTGAATGCTTTTATTAACAGTTCGACCATCTCGTCGGAGCCGTTGCTTATGACCACGTTCTCCGGCTTCACCCGGCAGTAATCAGCGATCGCTTCTTTCACGTGCAGGTTCTTGTGCGGGTATCGGAATACCTGGGGAACATACTCCCTTAGGCCCGCTATCACCTTGGGGCTTGGGCCGTAGGAATTCTCGTTGCTTGCAAGTTTCGTAGTTCCGTCGATCGTTTTGCCCGGAGCGTAGGGCGTTATCCTGTTAACCCATTCGTTTAAGTAGTCTGTCGGTTTCATTTGGAGCCTCTCCCCAGTTCGAACGCTTTAAGGTTTTCGTCTATCTTCTTTGCGACGACTTTTTTGATCGCTTCTTTGATTGCTTCCTCTTTCATCGGGAGGTACTTTGACGCAGCGCCCACGAGTACGATGCTCTGCGTGAGCGGGTGGCCTGCTTTCGCAGCAAGGTCCATGGCATCGATAATGATCGCCCCCTGTTTTGTGAGTTCGTCCCTTACCGCTTCCATTATCGGATAGCCCGGGACTTTTATCGGTTCGGAATTGACGATCGCGATGCCGTCTTTCCTAAGATAATCCATATAACGGAGGCCTTCTACCGGTTCGGATGCAATAAGGATGTCCGCTTCCCCTTTAGGTATCAATACGCCGTCGACGCGCTCGCCGATCCTTACGTGCGTGACTACGCTTCCACCTCTCTGGGCCATTCCGTGGGTCTCGGATTTCTTCACGTCTAAGCCGCTGTCGAGCGCTGCCTGCGAGATGACGTTTGATGTTACAAGGATCCCCTGGCCCCCAACCCCTACTATGATGACGTCGCATTTCATTTTTTCTCTTTTGCGCGAATAGCTTTCTTCGGGCACACCTGCGCGCATAATGCGCAGCCTGTGCACATGATCTCCTTTATCGTGATGGATCCGTCTGTTTCTTCCATGATCGCCGGGCACCCAAGCTGCAGACATGCCTTGCACTTGATGCATTTGCCCCGGTCCACTGCGTGAGGCGGACCCCTCGGCGCGTTCTTGTACATGATGCACGGGCTGTCTGCTATCAGCACCCGGACGCCGGTTTTTTCTTCGGCCTCCCTGAATGCGTCTTTTACGTCCGCGAGGTTCTTGGGGTCGTAGCGTCTCACGTATTCTACGCCGCATGCTTCGCATATCTTCTCCAGGTTCATGGCCTTTCCTATGGAGCCGTCGGCCCGCAGGCCCGTCAGGGGGGTCGGCTGGTGGCCCGTCATCGCCGTGTTGTGATTGTCGAATATTACCAGTATGAATTCTGTGCCGTTGTATACTGAATTCATCAGGCCCGTGATGCCCGAATGGATGAACGTCGATTCGCCGATAACTGCGTAGACCTTTTTGTTCCCTGCATAGTACATCCCTGCGGCCTTGTTGATGGATGCGCCCATGCAAAGGCAAGTGTCTAGTACTCCGAGCGGCTTCTGCACGCCCAGGGTATAACAGCCGATGTCTCCGCATACGACGTCTCTTCCTTTCTGTTTTAGGACGTGGTATGTCGCCCTGTGCGGGCAGCCCGGGCAGAGCATGGGCGGTCGCGGGGGCAGATGTACGCCGATTTTTCTCAGGTGCTTTTCCGGGACGTTGAGCGCCTTCATCGCGTATTCCGGCAGCAGTTCGCCGTCCAGAGGCAGGTCTCCTGTGAGCTTTCCCCGAACATTCTTGTGCATGCAGCGGACCATCTTTTCGACGATGGGGTCGCCTTCTTCGAGGACTATTATTCTCTTTACTTTGGATGCGAGGAGTGCAAGCTTCTTTTCCGGGATGGGCCAGGTGCCGCATTTGAGTATGGCGCATCCCTTTGAGAACTCGCGAGCCAGGTTATATGCGGAGCCGCAGGCAACGATCCCAGTTTCTTCGTTTCCTTTCATCTCCAGAGAATTAAAGGAACTCGCTTCGACGTATTCTGCTATCTCCTTTTGCTTCTCCAAAAGCCACTTGTGGCGCTGTTTCGCGAACGCGGGCACCATAACATATTTCTGGGAGTTCTTTATGAATGTGGTAGGCGTATGGCTTTTATGCTCTTTTAGAACTACTGGGGTTGCCGTATGGGCGACTCTTGTCATTGTACGCATGACCATTGGGAGTTCCAGTTTCTCAGAAAGGGCGTATGCTTCCAGGACCATGTCGTGCGCTTCCTGGCTGCTTGCAGGTTCAAAGCACATGAGTTTTGCCGCCCCTACAAGATGACGCGAATCCTGCTCGTTCTGGGAGGAATGCATGCCGGGATCGTCCGCAACGATCAGCAGCAGGCCGCCGGTTATGCCGGTGTATGCGAGCGTCATAAATGGGTCCATTGCGACGTTCAGGCCGACGTGCTTCATAGCGCACAGGCTCCTGACCCCGGAATATGAAGCGCCTGCGCATGTTTCCAGCGCGACCTTCTCGTTCACGCTCCATTCGGCGTGGAAATTCCCGTGTGAAACCGAAGAGAGATGCTCCATTATTTCCGTGGAAGGGGTACCCGGGTACGCGGCTGCGACGCCCGCGCCCGATGCGAGGACCGCTTCGGCGATGGCTTCGTTCCCTAAAAGTAGTTTGCGAGCGCTCATCTTAGAATAAAGTATAGGTCTGGGGAAATAAATGACAGATCCCGGTTTATAATCTGCGTTTCTTAATAAATCCCATGGACTCAATCGTTCTTCTAACCTTCTTATTTGTCTCCTTTGTGGAAATAGTATTCCCGCTCGCTCTCGGGTACTTTTTGATAAAAAAATACAAGCTCTCCTGGAAGGTCTGCGCCCTGGGTGTTCTGTTCTTCATCCTGGTGCAGCTTATACACACCCCTCTCGTGCTCGTGATGCAGCAGCCGATGACGGATTATGTCGGCAGGTTTTTCCCGGATCATACAATGGCTGTAGCGGCCTATGCCATTATCCTTGGGCTTCTTGCAGGTCTCTTCGAAGAGCTCGGGCGTTTCATAGTCTACGGCAGGTTCTTCATAAGGAACAGGATAGATCTTTCCGTCAGGAACGGCGTGTTGTTCGGCGCTGGATGGGGCGGCGTCGAGAGCATGATAATAGGGCTCCTGATCCTGCTGGCCTCGTTCTCATACATGTATGCTGCGCCCCTTACGGATGAACAGGTGAGGGAGCTGAACGTGTCCATGAACGGGACGCTCACGTCCGAAAAAGCTGCCGAGATCGATAGGGAGATAACTGATCTCATGGCTCTTACGCCCTGGGATATTCTGCCCGGGATGGCTGAACGGATCTTTGCCGTTACCTTGCATATAACCTGGTCTGTCATGGTGTTGTCGGCGGTAGTGGAAAAGCGCAACGTGTTCCTCGTTCTTGCGGTTCTGTGGCATTCTGCTACGGATGCCCTGGCCGTGTTTATCGGGCAGATATACGGCGTTATGGCTGCCGAGGGGGTGCTTTTTGTCTTTGCGCTGGCCGGTTTCCTTTACCTCAGGGGCCAATGGTCCGGGGCAAACGCCAAGCCCTCCTTATGATGTCTTATGGCCTCTTTTCGGGCTATTAACCTGTTTTCGCCGCTTTTAAGCATATAATCTGAATTAATTCTAAGCGGATGCTTTAATCGGTGTCCGCGATATAACGTAAACGAGGTATAAGAAAATGGCATATGGCGACTCCTCCAAGAGGAGTTTTGGTGGCGACAAGGAAATGCACAAAGTGACTTGCTCCGATTGTGGCAAGGAAACCGAAGTACCCTTTAAGCCGTCGGGTGACAGGCCTGTATACTGCAGGGACTGCTACCAGAAGCACAGACCACCGAGAAGATACTGAGAATCATTGTTGATTATCATTATCACTTTATCGTAACGGTTTGTTTTTTTTCTTTTTTATTATTTATCTGTCTCCTCACTACATTCTTTTAACCTGTATTTTTTTGACAAGATGTTAATCGACTTCCATGCCCACTGTTATCCGGACGACGTCTGGCCCAAAGTTGCCGCAGCAATATCGAGGAGATACGGTAACCGGGTGGACAACTCCGGGACCCTTGCGGGACTTGTTGAGAGCATGCGTATTGCGGGAGTGGACTACGCAGTGGTGCAGCCGGTCGCAAACCAGCCCAGGCACGTAACGTCCGTGAACGAATGGGCAGAGTCTGTCAGAAACAAGCACAATAACCTGATATTTTTCGCGGCGATTCATCCCGGAATAGAGGACCCGTATGACGCAGTATGCAGCCTCGCGGAGAAGGGCTTTCCTGGCGTGAAGATGCAGCCCAACGCCGGAGGATACTACCCGGACAGCAGGGAGTGCTTCGAGATATACAGGGCGCTTTCGGAGAACGGCATGGTCCTCCTGACGCACGTGGGCGACGAGCTTAAACCGTTCAAGCCATTGTATTCTCATCCAAAGTATTACAGGAACGTTCTGGAATCCTTCCCGGATATGAAGATAATACTTGCGCATCTCGGCGGCTACAACACCTGGGACGACCTGGACATGATACTCGGATGCAAGAATGCGTATTACGACACTGCAATGAGCTGCGAGATAGGCGTAAAAGAATACGAGAGCCTGATCGAAAGGATCGGCATCGACAGTGTGCTATTCGGGACGGACTTTCCATGGTATGACATCAAGAAGGCCGTGGATTATACGAGAATGGTTCTTGGGGAAAAGGCGGAAAAACTGTTTAGTGAGAACCCGAAAAAGCTCATATGTTTTGAGGAAAAAAATAAAACCTGATTCTTGGATCAATCCAGGTGCACGGCTATTTCGTTTATGCGCGCTGCGGGGGGCGTGTAGGGATTGTCGTAATGCATCAGCATGGGGTCTCCCTTTATCCTCCTGTTCTTCTGCTTTAGGATGTTTCTGAGTATCTGCAGGTTGACTGCGTAGTCCCTGTGCGTCGGGTGTCCCCTGAATGATATCACTGCCATCTTTTTCGGGCGGGACTCCCTGATGTCTATATTTTCTATGAGCGGCTTGGGGAGGTTTTTTGGTTCCAGCCCTTTGGGCATTATGAATGCCATGAGGACTCCTTCCCTGGCAAGCATCGTTATCACAGGAGCAGTCATCGTAATCTTCATCCCCTCTGAATTTCCGCCGTGGATATATCCTGCCAGCCTGCTGAACGCTTCGTTCTCTTCAGGCGAGGTGGTCGTCGCCCATACCTGGCCCGGGTATTCCCTTACCTCGACCTCGTTTCCCATGTCTTCTATGACTTTGTATCCGGGCTGCTCGCTCATCTTATCTACATAGACGTTCTTAGGATAAAAACCTTAATTTATTAATTACTGGTTTGAGAGGGGGACACCAGGCCCTCGGTGGAGATGATCTGCCAAAGAGTGTAAAGGGCTTGCAAAGGCGCTTAGACAATAGAGTGAGTAGAGAGGCGGTTTTTGTAGTCGCGCCGGCCATTGGCCTTGTAAATCCTGCTCTTTTTGATATTGTACGCATACAAATTTTATATAATTTTGTATGACGGCGCTGACAAATTTCATATGTTTTTGTCTAAGCGTTCTGAGTGAAGAACAGGCTGAACTGCTTGCATACAAGTCAAGGCCAGGGCGGCTGCAAAGTACCTGAAAAAGGATTCTGATCTGGCGAACTGATGCCGAATTATTTCTTTTTCTTCCCCAGCATGCCGATGTTCCTGTAGGACTCCTGCGCCTCTTTGAGCGCGTAGTTCGCCCTGATCCCTTTCTCCGAGAGTATCTCCATCATCTCGCCCGCCGACACGCCTGCGAACCTGGCCGCCTCGGACAGCGAGAACTTTCCCTCCGAGTAATTTTCCGCGGCCTTCTTTTTGCAGAGCACGTCCAAGCCGGCGGCGACCGCCTGCCTTATCGCGGCCGATCTTTCTAGGTTTTCCGCTTCCGCAAGTTCCCCTGTCTTTTTCAGGGTCTTTTCGTCCAGCCTTATGCAGATGTTCTTCATTTTCCGGTTTTTTCAAGCAGTTCTCTCCTACTTTTGATTATCTCTTCGCCCAGCCACCCTGCCGCCGCTATGGTTTCGAATGCTTCTATGGCTTTTTCCCTCGTTATCCTGCTGGAGCACAGGAGGTCCAGGACGCAATCGAGCGCTATCATGTAAGGCATCCCCAGCGTGCGGCACACCGTCATGCACTTTTTGTCGTCCGACAGCACGAGACGGCACTTTTCCGATACTGCCAGGGCAACCGTCTGGTTTTCCCCGCATGTTATGCCAAAGGAACACTTCAGCCGCTCTTTTTCCTCCGGGGGCGCCTTTTTGACTTTTATCTTTCCTTCGGCGACCAGCTTTTCGATCACCAGGGAATCCGGGCGCGCCTTATCTTTGCCCTTGACAACAGATTCCGAGTAAACACATTCCGGGATAGCCAATTCATCGGCTCCGGCAACCTTTTCAAGGACTGACGCCTTGGCAAGCAATATGAGCGTTGACGAGTCGGATACTATCATTGTATTCTATTGTAATAATTGTATTACCAAAATAAATATAGAAGGTATACCGTAAGGCTTGAGAAAATGATAAATTCCTTATATCAGATACTCTCTATCTCTTTGTCTGACACGATCCTTATACCTGCTTTCTCCAGCACCTTCTGAGTCCTCGCAAGATCGTCCGTCCTAAGCACAACGTACGCATTATCCTCCTTCCTCGACACAAAAGCGTAAGCATATTCTATATTGATCTCCGCCTTCAGCAGCGCCCCAGTGATCCTAGCCAGCCCTCCGGGTGAGTCGTCTACTTCGACTGCAAGGACCTCGTGCTCTATCGCCGAGAGGCCGCCCTTGTTCAGCGCAGCAACGGCCTTGTCCGGCTTGTCGGTTATGATCCTCAGGAGACCGAAGTCTATTGTGTCCGCTACCGTCAGAGCGCGGATGTCTATCTTCTCTTTCGCAAGTATTTCACATGCTTTATTCAGCATCCCCGGCTGGTTTGCCAGAAATATAGAGATTTGTTTGACCATCTTTTTGTTTTTTTGAGTCGGCTTGTGGGGTGAGCCGGCAGGCTCATCCCGCGGTTTCGCGATGCCGCATCTGGCGGCATGTCTCTGCGAGACACCTTTCTTAAAGGCTCATAGAGATTTGTTTGACCATCTTTTTTTGTTTTTCTTTAGTGTTACATCTTCCCCTTTCTCTTGTCCTCGACGCGCTTTGCCTTGCCTTCCGCTCTGGGGATGGAACCGGGTTCCACGAGCTGAACTTTTGCTGAGACGAGGCAGGTCTCTTTTATCGCGTATTCTATCTGCTTTTCCAATGTCAGGACGTCTTTCATCTTGTCTGAGAGCATCGCAGGGTTCATCTCGACCTTTACTGCGAGGGTGTCAAGGGATTCTGCGCGGTCGACGACGATCATATAGTTGTTCCCGACTGCCGGGAACTTCATGAGTACGTGTTCTATCTGGCTTGGGAAGACGTTCACTCCGCGTATTATAAGCATGTCGTCGCTTCTTCCTGTGAATTTGGCGAATCGCGGAGCAGTTCGGCCGCAGTGGGGGCACTTTTCGTACGTCAGTTTCGTTATGTCATGCGTTCTGTAGCGGATGAGCGGCATCGCCTCTTTTGTGAGGGTCGTGAATACCAGTTCTCCCTCTTCTCCTTCTGATAATGGTTCGCCGGTCTTCGGGTCTACTATTTCCGGGTAGAACAGGTCGCTCCATACGTGGAGGCCGTCTTTGCCGGGGCATTCCATGGCGACTCCCGGGCCGATTATCTCGGACAGGCCGTATATGTCGAGCGCCAGATAATTATTGCCCCATGCTTCTTCTATCTTCTTGCGGAATTCGTGCGTCCAGGGCTCTGCTCCGTGGACTCCCACCCGGACCTTCATCCTGGAGAGATCGAATCCGAGTTTCTGCGCCTCTTCTGCTATGTGCAGCGCATAGGACGGCGTGCATGTGAGTACGGTTGTCCCGAAGTCCTGCATGAGCATCAATTGCCTTGGCGTATTCCCGCCGGATATCGGTATAACGGATGCTCCGACGGTGAGCGCCCCGTAGTGCGCGCCCAGGCCCCCCGTGAACAGGCCGTAGCCGTACGCGTTCTGCACTACGTCCTTTGAATGCACGCCTGCGCATGTGAGAGAACGGGCCATGACCTCGCTCCAGAGGTCTACGTCCTTTTTTGTGTAGCCCACGACGGTCGGTTTCCCGGTCGTCCCGGACGATGCGTGTATCTCGACAACCTCGTCCAGCGGTTTTGAAAACATACCGAACGGGTAATTATCGCGCAAGTCTGTTTTTTCGGTGTAAGGAAGTTTCTTGATATCGTCTATCGATTTTATGTCAGACGGCTTGATGCCTGCGTCAACCAGTTTCTTGCGGTAGAAGCGCGAATTGTCGTAGACGTATTTTACGATGTCTCTCAGTCTTTTGCTTTGCAGGTCCCGTAGCTCGTTTGCAGATGCTTTCTCTATCTTGTTCCAGCAGTCGATCTCAACCACCTATATAATTAGATGGTTATTATAAGAAATAAGAGGTATAAAACCCGGAAAAATGATTTAAGACCTTGTTAAAACTAAGCCTAGATAAGAAAAACAGGATATTTATCTAATCCCTTGCACGAGTATGCCTGCAGACTCGGTGTCTCCGCTTCCTTCGAGCAGACTTAAAACTCGTAGTATTTTCACGCTTGCCCATAGAAAAATATGGGTACTACAGCTTTAAGTATCATGTTAATAACTCCTAATCCGATTATTCTACGTTCTATATTGGAAGGACAAGGAATCGACGAGGAGATAGTAAATGAAAAAGAACATAGGCCCGGTTAATTGCCTGTATCCCCTGCCCGCGGTGCTGGTAGGAGCGGACGTTGACGGAAAACCAAGCTACCTCACAATAGCGCATGTAGGGCTAGCATCTACAAAAGCGATTACTCTCAGCATCAATAAGGTGCATTATACCAATCGCTGGATTATTGAAAACAAAACCTTCAGCGTAAACCTGCCCTCCGAAAGCATGGTCGTGGAAACAGACTACTGCGGCCTCGTAAGCGGTAAAGACACTGATAAGGGGGCGCTCTTCACAAACTTCTACGGAAAACTCAAGACCGCGCCCATGATCGAACAATGCCCGCTGAATATGGAATGCAAACTGGTCAATACGGTGGATATGGGAACGCATGACCTGTTCATAGGCGAAGTAATGGAGACATACTGCGAGGAAAAGATCCTCGTAAAGGCTATATCCCATATCGTGTAAAATATCCCATTCTGATAATGGAGACATACTGCGAGGAAAAGATCCTCGTAAAGGGCGTCGTGGACTATGCGAAGATCAAGCCTATTCTCTTTGACAAGATCGGCAGGGGGTACTGGAAGATGGGAGAACGGTTTGCGGATGCCTGGAGCATTGGGAAGAAATTGAAGACGTAGTCTACTCGTTCTCTTCAAAGATAAATATCTCCTCTATCTTCTCATTCAGCACTTTAGCGATGTCATGCGCTAGTTTCAGCGATGGGTTATACTTTCCTTTCTCTAGAAAGACTATTGTTTCTCTCCTAACACCGACCTTGACTCCAAGGCCCTCCTGTGTCATGTCGTAGCGTGCCCGCAGCTCTTTTATCCTTGTCCTCATGCGTCACCTCTCATCTTAAGGTACATCTTCGTGAACATCGCTGAGAATAACATAAAGAAGGATATGTAAGATAACGCATCCTGCGCGCTTAAGGCGATCTTGCCGTAGTGGGACAGCCATAGCAGCGCGGCTATGAAAACGTAAGTTCCCCACCACGACCATGCTAGTGACTTATTCGTTATCATTGTCGTCCGCTCGTCTTTCATGACTTCGCCCCTGCGCTGGAAGAAGTATACTATTGCTATTCCGAGCAGTGCAAAACCGACCGCTATTATCGTTGCCTTTATCCCGTCGTCCACCGGGGGCCCCATGTAAAAAAGGGCCACACCGAGTGCGATCACGCTTACTGCGAGTGCCGTTATTCTTGTTGTGTTCTCATTCATTTTTCATCCCCTTTTCCGCGGGCGGAGTATGATATCGCTAACCCCATTATTATGAATACTGCCGCCCCCATTACTGCCTTTAGTCCGCCGTCTAGCGAGGAACCGATAATCGCTATGGACAGTGCCAGGATTCCGACGACGAGAGCATACGTCCTTGTCGTTTTATAGTAGCCTGCAGCCGTTCCTATGCATATCCCGAGTGCGACCCCAAGGCCGATGTTCTCCAGTAGCAGGCCGTAGATGATGCCGATAGCTGCGCCGATTCCGGTCCATTCGCTTAATGCAGTTTTCATTGTTGTGTAAATCTAACTATATGTTAGATATATATAACATTTGGGTATAAATAGCAAAAAGGCACAGAAAAAAATATTCAGATCATCTCCTCCAGTATCTCAACGGCCCTCCCGGGCCCGTCCATCTTCCTTGCGTATTCCATTAGTTTTGCGCAGTTCTTCTCGAAGCTCTTCGATTCGCGGATGAACTCCTCTATCATGAACGGCGGATTAAAGTATGAGAGGCACCTTCCTATTCCGAGTTCCTCCGCCTTTTTCGCGTTGTTCTCCTGCTCCGCGTGGAACATGTCGGGAAAAGAGAGGATCGGTTTTCCGAAGCTTGCGCACTCCATTATCGTGGAATGACCACCGGGCGCGATCACCGCCTGCGAGGCTTTCAGGTATGGGAACACGTCGTTTATGTGCTTTACGATATTGATGTTTCCCGGGAGCCCGTTTTTGACGTGGTCCAGGTTCACGCTCGGGCCGGACGCCAGCGTGAAATCATAGTCCGACATGGACTTTGCCGCTGATATCACGTTGTGGAATATCTTCTCCCTGTATCCGAAGCCCCCTACCATAGAGAGTATGTGCGGCTTGTCGAAATGCATTGCTGTGACCTCTTCCGGTTTTTTCCTGACCATAGGTCCGATGAACTCTACCTTGTCGATGAGCTCTGATTCGACGTCTATGTTCTTTTCGCAGACGGCGTACGGCGGAGGAAAATCGGGGATCAGGAGCCTGTCTACGTGCCTGAAGACCTCTTTGGAGAATCCGTGGACCACTTTTCCCACCAATTCGACGTCCGCTCCGCGGTTCCTGAAAAGGTTATACATGTTGGTCTGGTTCACGATGAGGATTGCCGGCTTCTTGACGATCCTTGCAGATATAGCGGCCATCAGATAGCTGTCGGAGACTACGACGTCCAGTTTCTCTCTGCGGATGACGTTCATCAGCTTGGGAAAGCCCAGCGGGTCTATCTCGCCTATAGTTCTCAGTATGGACCTGCGCATGGACACAGAGCCTTCAACGCCTATTATCCGTAGCTCGGATGGGATATTATGCACTGAAAACCCGGACTCCTCCAGGTGCTTTTTCGAATAGCCGTAACCGCAGAAAACTATTTCATGGCCCCGGGCAATAAGCCTTTCACCCAGCGCAAGGCAGCGAGTAGTATGCCCCAGACCTTCTCCGCAAACAAAGATTCCGATCTTCATCACAAAACCTGCAACAGAATAATATTGTGCCGGATTTTTAATAATGCCCCGGTACCGGGTCATCTTTTAATGTGTCGTTTCCAATAAATAACGTGGCCTGGAAAGAATATCTTATAGTGTCGCTGGCATTGCTTTTGCTTGCGGCGGGATGCGCCGATAAGAAAGAGAACGTCCCGGCACCCCCTGCCAACTGCTCGCTGGAACAGAAAAATGATATCGGAGAAATATACTACTCTGCGTACGACTGCTACTGGGGCAACCATACGCCTCTCGATTACCTGAACGAATTAAAGGCGCACCCGGGCAATGCAGTATCTGTGATGCAGGCACCGGACGACTGGATAAAAAAAGAACATGTGGCGGAGCTGATGAAATACGTCGACTCAAAAGAGCCCGCGGCGCCCGTCGTCTCCCTGATCAGTTCATACTATCCGTTCAACCAGACCTCTACCGTGGGGAACGAGGCATTGTTCCTCATAGAAGGCTACCGCGCCGCAAGATATCCGCCTGCGCTATGTTCCGTCTATTACTTCCATCCCGACGTGAACGAAATGAAAGCCTGGTGGGAGAACACAGGAAAGAAGGGAATTATCGAGAATGCGACCGCGATACAACTCGTGAAGAACCGCTATCGCGAACTCAGCGATTATCCGTCTCCCGACCAGTGGCCCAAGGCGATAGAGACCGAGAGCGCGCCGGAAGGCATGTACGTCGGATTCATGGTCCTTGGCTCCGGCGTGCCGATAGTAAACGCCGAATGCTTTTACGTCGGAGACGACCGATCGGTGAAGCACATCGGGACGTATAATATCAGCAGCATGGGGCTTGTCGTGAATTTTTCGATTGAGACGTGCGGTGCGTGAGGATGCAACGTATCAATACTCGGTCCTGCTCTCCTTTAAACCCAATTCTTTTATGAATTCTTTCGGAGTGCGGTGCTCCACGAAGCCTTCAAAATCGTCATCATATGAAACGATGTATCTGAGTTCCAACAACTTGGCAGTTGCCAGATGCTCCAGGTCTTTTTCTTTGATCTGTCCCTTCCAGCGCGCTTTCTCTTCGCCTATTTCGCCTCTGTAGACTATTCTGACGAGGACTGAGAGATGTGCAAATACGCTCGACCAGACGTCCTTGTCGAAATAGGTTATGAAATATTTGCGGATCTCTTCTATGACTTTCTCGGAGACGACAACGGTTATCTTGCCGGAATCCATTAGTCCGAGGATCTTTGCGGAATTGGAATCAGGCCTAAGATATCCCCATATGAATACGTTTGAATCCAGGAAGACTAATGGCTTCATGGTCGCTCAGAGACCTTTCAGCTGCGCCTCAATCTCTTTGTCGCTGTACTTTTTGCCGCTCTTTTTTATGTCCCCCAGAACCTTTTTGTGGAGTTTCTTTGGAGTGATCAGGCCAAGTTGCATGCCGTAGAAGACAAGGGATGTTCTGATGGCTTCAGTCTTGGACTCGGAATAACCTCGGCTGACAAGCTCGTCAACCACGTCGGCGACATCGCCTTTCAGCCGGACTGTAAATGTGTTGGATTTCATAGTGGTATCATTAATATGTATTGGATATACCTAAATAAAAACCGGCGTTTATTCGAGACGCATGTAGTCCTAAAGGATGGCCAGTGATCGGCCATGCCTAACTTTTCCCCTCATTTTTCCCCCGCTCTCACGTTTTATTTTTTATACTAACCCCTATCCTGTTCTATGGACTCATTCGGAACAGTACGGGAAGTAAGATATGTCAAGAGAGATCATGCTCTGATGATGCTTGCCGCAAAGATACAGCGAATGTTCAACGTCCTCTACGTGGACTGCGCGAATACGTTCGATCCCTACATCCTCTACAGGGTCACAAAGGACGAGAGCGTGCTCGACCGCGTGTATGTGTCCAGGCCGTTCACAATCTACCAGCTGCGAGAACTCGTTTTCGGAAAACTGGAAAGAGCCATACAGAAACTGTCTGCAAAGGTCCTGTTAGTCTCAGGGCCGGATGCATACGAGTTGGACAGTCCGTTTGATAAGAAAGAATACGATCTGTTATCCGAGCGAGTCGCGGGCAGGATCAAGACATTGACAGTCGATTACGGCCTCCTGATGACTGTATCCTACGAGGATGGGTCCCATGGGCCGGACGGTTAAGATTGCGTCGATGCTGATCACCGGGGACTGGAGGCTCTTGAGGCATTGTGCTGAAGAGCGGGAATATCTCTAACTGTTTTTTTTTTTTTTTATACTGCCTTATTCATATTATGCCTCCTACAGCAGTCAAAACTCCAAGGGACCTAATATTCTGGCAGTATGCAAAGATAATCTCGGAATCTGCGTAGTTCGGTAAGACCAATTATGGGTTCATCATGTCCCGGTTCAAGGAGCTGCAGACTGGTGGCATGCAGTGGTCTACTGCCATCCGTGAATACGTCAAAGAGCGGGAGAATCCTGCAGAATGCATATACTGCGGCACGAAGGGACAGTAAGCCTCAATGAGGTGATCCAACTGATAAATTAATGGAGCGACCCCATGGGATACCCGGCGGGTTAACCCCGGATCCGGAGGAGTCCCTAAATCCTTTTAGGAAGATTCGATCATCCGCTTACTCTATAAGTTATCCCTCGTATGTATTCCTGGGGCAGCTTGCAGTCCTTTGCGCCCTGTATTATGGTCTGCCTGTATTCGGTCGAAGGCGCGCAGAGTTCTCGTTTTTCACGGCAGTAGACTATGACGTCGTATGTCTTTCCGTCCTCGTCCTTGACCACTGTAGTCTTCCTGTCAAATGAATTAGGAGCAAACTCTGATACGTCCAGGGACGCAAGGTCTGTTTCGTTGATCTCATAGAGGCCGCCCCATACGATACCTCCTTCGGAACTGATGACATTGGCTCTCGCTCTTCTTCTCATGTAATCGGAGTAGCCGTCGTATATGATCTTGTGTCCCTCCAAAAAGACTCTCTTCAGAAATTTGCTCTCTGAGCATGCGTCTTTCATATGCTTGTGGTTCATGTTCGCGCCATAGGCAAAATACAGTAAGGTCACGTTAATATACAGGGATTACATCCATATATCGCATTAATCGAAATATATACATTCTGCCGGATACTTTGTTAACATTAATAAATTTTTTCGTTGCTCTACCACAAGTTACATTAGGCTAAACCATAAGTAAAACACATGAGCAAAGCAAGTCCTGTATTATCGGAATGCGACCTGCAGGAAAACGACCTGCATATGCTCATAGGGAAAAAGCTGAAGACGTTCTTCCACATAAGGCAGAACCTGATATTCTTCGAAGTGCCTGTAGGCGAAAGCAGGGCAGATATATTGTGCGTCCAGCCGCCTATGCCGTACGAGACCGTGCTTCCCGCAGGCATACATCTCTTTGAAGTGAAGATGAAAAAAGACAAAGACAGGCAGAGACTGGAGAGGCAGCTATGTAATTATACAAGCATAGTAGACTATGTCTGGTTGATAGGAGTAGACAAACCAATGGACGCGGACCCGGAAAAAACAGGGATACTTGTATTCGACACCGGCAAATGCAGGATATCGGTCGCGAAAGAAGCGAGATCGAACAATCCCGACGTAGACATATGCATGCGTCAGGAACTCCTAAAGAGACTGGCAAAAGACCTGAAGAACAAATACGACCACGTCTGCGAGATGGCAAGAACGAACCATCGGTCGAAGACAAGCAGGGTAATGATACAGCAGAAACTTTGATTACCTGCCAAATATTTCTTCTATCAGCATGTCAGGGACCCCGTACTCGTGCAGGATGCGCTGGCGTTGCCTCCATAAGGTGTCTGCGCGGTGCCGTTGACTATGTACTTTAAAAAATCCCTCTTCAATTCAGCCCATCCGATGTTGAGATGCTTTACGTATATACCCTTGTCGGCAAGCAGTTTCCCAGTCTTTCTTCCAAGCATGCAGTAACTGCTGTAGCAGAAAACAACGGCCGTTTTGTCCTTTGTCAGGTTCTCAAAGGAAGATAACACCTCTGAAGCGTTGATCTGTTCGGCGGGAACATTCACCGAGCCATCGAAATGCGCAGCATCATAGTCTTCTTTGTTCCTCAGGTCGACAAGGAACTCACTGGAGTTACCCGACTCCATGTCCCTCACGTAATCAAAGGGGCTAACACTCACTGCATTCTCGATATCATAATACTGCTTGAAAAGATTATCAGAAGAGCTTTGGATCAAAAAATACGCCGTCAGCCCGCCGATTAATGCGCCCAGGACGACGCCTAATAAAAGAGGAAAATATTCTTTAGAAGCCATGGATAAGATTTGTCTTCAGGCGTTGAAAAAGCAGGGAACACAGAAGAGATAAAGAAGAAAAAAGAAAGAGCGCCCCGATCCAAACCGCGGAGGGGCTCTGCCCCTCCCCGGTTTTTGGTATTTCCTGACCCACCCCGTGTGCCATCTTCGCTTCGCTCGATAGCACTGACGATGAGACGTATCTCCTAAAATCCCGAGAAAAGGCATAAAATAAAAAAGAAAGAGCGCCCCGATCGGGATTTGAACCCGAGTCGCAAACTCGACAGGCTTGCATGATAGGCCGCTACACTATCAGGGCATTTGTATATTAACTATTCCTTTTATACCTAAAAATGATGTTATCCCGTTTCCCGGATTTGAACCGGGGGTCTGCCGGTACCTGCTTCATTAAGGCTGGCACCTTGAGTACGAATGACTAAAACGGCCAAATAAGAGCCTTGCAAAGAAAAGACTCTTGAAAACAAAACTACAGCCGGCCGCGTTAACCAGGCTACGCTAAAACGGGATAAAGGTATAATCTATCATATTGGTATTCGAAATTTAAATATCTAGCACCCAATTCATACCTATACCTTTATTTTCGAGGTAAAAACATCAACAAGCCGAGGTAGCTCAGCTGGTTAGAGTGCCACGCTCATAAGCCCGGGTTCGAAAGGACTCACAATTGAATTGGTACTCAAAAAGACCACAGGAGCGGAGATACGTGGAAGTCGTGGGTTCAAGTCCCGCCCTCGGCAAACCCCTTTTCTTTTTCTCGAAAAAGAAAAGTGGTTTTATCCCCAAAAGAAAAAGGAGTGGCCCTGTTGGGCCACTGATGGTTGTGCTTTCCTGTTTTTTTAACTAACTTGTCGTCAGACGGGCTTTAGCCCGTCGTGGGGTGGGTCAGGTGCCCTAAGGGCATGCAGGTGTCACCTGCAAGAGCCAGGAACTGGGGAGGGGCATAGCCCCTCTGCGGTTCGGGTGGGAAGTCGTGGGTTCAAGTCCCGCCCTCGGCACAAGGTAAGGGTACATGCCCGCGGTTTTAAGCGGGTGTTACCCTTATATCCTCTGCTGTTATGCGATAACATGTGGAGAAGATAACGGCTTAAGCTCTGTATTTTCCTGGAATTTTATACTGCTAATCGAATGATTAAGAGGTGAGGGGCGATATGATAGATTACTCCCGGATCAAGGTAACAAAGCTTACTGAAGACACTGTTTATTTAACCAAAGACT
Organism: Candidatus Altarchaeia archaeon; assembly: GCA_049299895.1. Classification (GTDB taxonomy): domain Archaea; phylum Altiarchaeota; class Altiarchaeia; order IMC4; family QMZM01; genus CAIYYO01. The sequence goes on along the minus strand of JBAQYF010000004.1, from coordinate 18,480 downwards.
TTGACTGTGACGATGAAGAGTTAAATGAATTCATTAAGGAAGATGCCTTAGGTTATCAATCTGGAAAAATAGCCGTTACTTACATCATGCTGTATGGCGGGCGGCCTGTTGGCTATTTCTGTCTTTCTAATGATGCAGTAGAGCTAAGAGGGAAACAAAAGATGGAGCTTAGCGAGTTGGGCAAGGATCAGAAAACATATCCTGCCATGAAGATCGGGCGGCTGGGCGTAGTCAAAACAAATCAACGCATGGGTATAGGGTCTTTCATGGTGAAACAAGCCATAGGCATAGCGTTGCTTCAATCCAAATGGGCGGGGTGCAGGTTTATGACAGTAGATGTATACAATAAGGAAGCTCCTTTAAATCTTTATCAGAAAAACGGCTTCCAGAAGTTGATAATCAAAGAAGAAAAAGAGGATATACCTATGTATATGGATTTAAAGAAATACGCTATTCAGCAGGCGTAAATCTCCTGGCGATCTCGATGCATTCATTAAAGAAGGCCTCTCTTTTCCTGCCTTCTGAATTGTTTGGGTCGAGGTTGTCGATTCGGTCTTTTTCCTTTAGGAATCTTTCAGCATCCTTTCCTGTTAAAACAGGGGTCGGAGCGATAGGTCGAGCCATTTTATTTAGTTTGAGGATTAGTAGACTCCTGAGAGCCGAGCAAGGTTACCTCGAAGGCGGCCGTAAGACCCCAAGGACTTACTCACTAACTAAATAGATATGGGGATGATAAGTTTATATGTCTGACTATTCGCTTAAAACTCGTATACTCTATTCAGCAGGCGTAAATCTCCTGGCGATCTCGATGCATTCATTAAAGAAGGCCTCTCTTTTCCTGCCTTCTGAACTGTTTGGGTCGAGGTTGTCGATTCGGTCTTTTTCCTTCAGGAAACGTATAGCATCCTTTCCGGTTAATGCCGGAGTTGAAGCGATAGGATGGGCCATCTTTTCTTGTTGTCTTATTTACCTGTGTGTATTGGTTGATAGAATTGTTTCTTCTATGTGCCCGTCAAGCCACCCTGTCACATAGCCTGTCGTTGTTTTGGTCGCTCCAAAGCCCGCATCCGGGCGATCCGCAGTGTCCTCCCCTCGGGCAGGTTCCTTTCAGTGAGTCGTCTGAGACGTCTGTTTTCGCTTCTTCGATAGATGTCTGCGTGTCTGTGTTGTCCTGTACCAGCGTTGTTTCGTCCTTTACTGCTGTCTCTAATATGCTGTCTTTGGGTGTGTCTTTGGCCTCTGTTACGCATCCTGTTATGAACAGCAGGAAATTGATCAAGATGAGTGCTCTCACCAGGTAAACAAGTGTTTTATTCATTTTTCACCTCCTTGTCCGTTCAATGCCTTTGATGTCATTGCGGCGATCCATTTTCTATGGAGGATGACGTGCAGTGCTGCAAGTATTCCTATCCCTATCCCGGACCAGTCGTGCAGGCTGCTTATTGCTCCAAATGGGAGGCTGGAATACTTTAAGCCGAGCGATGTGATCAGTCCCGGCCATTTGGCTATGCCTGTTATGAAGCAGGCGCAGCTTGCTATGATCATTCCTGCATCTATCCAATAGTTCGTCCAGATGTTTTTCATTGCATACCCTTTGGATGAAACCAGAGATATGTCTGAGTGATACGACTGTTGCAGTAAGTGAAACACGCGTTTAAAAGGCTCCGCTCCGGGTTATGACGGGTTATTGAGTTGCTTCAATAGAGAAAAAAGAGGGCCTTATGGCGGAAATATGTCTTGATCTACGGATTTACCTGTGTGACTGCTTTTTCATAGCCTGCTTTTCTCCAGGCCATGTAGCCGTCTACGAGCCTGTAGATTTTATTGTATCCGTTCGAGGCCATCATGCTGCCTGCTTTGATGCTTTCGCTGTTTCCGCCGCAGTATAACAGGTATGTTGTGTTCTTGTTCAGTGCCTGGAGGTTCTGTTCGATGCTTCTCACCGGCATGTTGACTGCGCCTGGTATGTGCCCTGCTTCATATAACGGTTTGCCTCTGACGTCTATTATCCCCAGGTCCTGGACTTCTTTCTTTAAGGCCATCGCTTCGTATGCCGAGACCTCTGTGTAGGGCTGCGTAGCATCCAGCGGGGGTGCTTTTGCCTTTGTGTCTGCGTTGTCCTGCGGGTATAAGCTTTCATTGAATCTCAGGGACTTCATTATGTCTCCCTGGGCGTCTGCGAATGCCTTTCTGGTCTGTTCTTTTTCGTATCCTGCAAAGATCATCACTTTCTGCTTGACAGTCCACGCATTCGCTATGACGACGACTGCTTTTGCGTCCGGCGCTGAGAGGACTTCTTTCTTCTCGGATGCGCTCAGTAGTTCATTCACCGCCGGGCCTATTCCTTCCGGTGCGTTCTGGCCTCCGAGTATGATGATGTTTGCGTCCCCCTTGTGCGAGGGAAGATCGGCCGCCATGATAGTGGTCGCAGCTATGCCGGATGCTTCCAGGTTGTCTATGTATCCCCTGGATAATGCAAGGTCTATGGAGTTTCCGACGATGGTTACGGAAGGCTGCGCGAATGCTGCGGCAGACAAAAACAAAGCGATGATCCCGGACAACATGATTCTCTTTTTCATCGGAACTATATAGGGAGGCAAGAAGCATAAGACAATTGGGGGCGTGGTTCTTTTAATTTCCCGGATTTAATATAATAACGATAGATGAGCTGACTTTATGTACATAATAGAAACGGATAACCTGACAAAAAAGTATGACGGATTTACCGCAGTAGACAAGCTCAACCTGAAAATAGAAGAGGGAGAGATATTCGGCCTCCTTGGGCCTAACGGGGCGGGTAAGACCACGACGCTTCTGATGCTCACAACGCTCGTTCCGCCGTCATCCGGATCTGCGAAAGTCGCCGGCCTGGACATAATAAAGCAGTCCGGCAAGGTAAGGAAAGCGATAGGTATCGTATTCCAGGACCCCAGTTCCGACGAGCTTTTGACTGGCTACGAGAACCTGAAACTGCACGGCTGGCTGTACGACATGCCTGACGATCTGAAAGAGAAGAGGATGAAAGAAGTACTCTCCCTGATCGAATTGACCGACCGCAAGGACGACCTTGTGAAGAAATATTCCGGCGGGATGAGGAGGCGCCTGGAACTCGCACGCGGCCTGTTGCATCACCCGAAGGTATTGTTCCTGGACGAGCCCACCATCGGCCTGGACCCGCAGTCCAGGGACCGCATCTGGGAATACATAACGGAGCTTGCGAAAAAAGAGAACATCACGATAATCATTACGACCCACTACATGGAGGAGGCAGACAAGCTCTGCGACCGGATAGCGATAATAGACAAGGGAAAGATCGTCGCACTCGATACTCCCGAAAGCCTGAAAAAAGGCCTCGGCGGAGACATAATTCGGCTGAAAGCCGACAACCTTGACATCAATGCGTTGAAGAAACTGGATCACGTGACCGATGTCACCCAGTTGGACGGAGAGGCGTGCCTTACCGTGACCGGCGCAAGCGAGCATCTCCAGGAGATATTGAATGCCGTCGGCAAGGTGAAAAGCGTCGAAGTGCACTCGCCGACATTGGACGACGTTTTCATCCACTACACCGGCAAAGCCATCCGGGAAGGCCCTGCCGAAGGCGGATGGGGCGACAAGGTGATGCACGCGAGGAGCGGGCGATAGCTATAAACTGTCCCGGTCTATGTAGTATAATGTTTCCATGTGGTCGGGATGAAGCCTTTCTTTCGCAGTCCGCAGGCCCGGTATCCCCAGGTCTGATTCCCGGTTGATGTATTTGTAGTCCTTGGCAAGGATCTTTGCCGCTTCGTTGTTTATCGCAGGATATATGCCGTCGTATTCCTGCATGCCCTTCTCGTAGTGTATCGCCGCAGTCTCCTTGGTTATCTGCTCCCAGACTGACAGGGCCTGTATCTTCCCGTCTATCCGTATGACTATGCCCGACAGCTCCAGTTCGAAGAAGCGGTCCATGCAGAATAATATCGCCTTCTTCTCTTCCTCGAGCATCCTGTCTTCTTCGCAGTCCCTGGCAAGGCACCATCTCTGGAGGAACTCTGCGACCTCGTCCCTGTTTTGCTGATCGATGCGCTCTACTGAATACGCGTATTTCCTGTGGAATTTGTTCAGATGGTTCCTCTGGTTTTCATAGGGCTTCCCACGCAGTTCGGCAAGGCTCTTTGCCAGGTAAACGTAATCAAAGAAATCCCTGTCAGCCTGCACGTTTATTTTCGGATGACTTGCATTGATCCATTCCTTCGCAGATTCGTCTATCGCGATGACTGCTTTCTTGCCGCCCTCTCTTTTGGCAAGGTCCAGGACCTCTCCGAGGATCACATCGTTTCTTTCGCCCACCGGCGGCCGGAACTGCGGCTTTCCTTCAAGCATGTTCATGATAAGAAGAGAGCCGTCCCTGACCGTATAGAATGCAGGCGTGTAATGCGACCAGCAGACGAGGCCGGTGTAGAGATATTCCGTATGCGTTTGGGGGAACCTGTTAAAGTATTCCTGGAAGAGCGGTCTGTCGCCCATAGAAACCTGCTTGTAGTCTTTGATGCCGATCATTTCATGCCTCCTTTGTATTTCATCGGCGTATGACCTTCCATATCTTTGAAGCCCAGGCCGGAATAGAATTTTTCACTGCCCGGCTCTGCTATGAGCGAGATCCATGTAACCTTCTTTGCGAGGCAGTATTCGACGAGTGCTGCAACTATCTTTTTTCCGATGTCCTGTTTTCTGTAAGCAGGGAGGACTATCACGTCCTGGAGGTATGCGTCGGATGCTCCGTCCGAGAGAGCGCGTCCCATGCCTATTGCTTTTCCGGTTTTTTCGTCTACGGCCACGGCAAAAGCAAAGCTTCCGGAGATTATCTTCTGTATGCTTCCGGAATCCGCGTCGTCCCACCAGCAGCCGGCATCGTAGAGTGCGATTATCTCCCTGGAAGGCCATTTTCTTACGAGCCTGATGTCTATTCGTCCATCCACGGAATTATTTACGTTCCGGAAGATAAAATGTGCATCATTCGATTTAATTGAAGCAATCGTCCAATATATGACAGAATGGGACAACTCAAAGGCGTATACGCCCTCTGGTATCGCGAATACAAGGTCTTCATCAGGGAGAAATCCCGGGTGATAGCATCCATTGTGAACCCAATATTATGGTTCCTGGTCATAGGCGGAGGGATCGGTTCTGCGGTCAGTATATCCGGGGTTAACTACCAGACGTTTATCTTCCCGGGAGTCCTGATACAGTCCATCCTGTTCTCTTCCATATTCTTCGGCGTATACATAGTATGGGACAAGAAGATAGACTTCCTAAAAGAGGTCCTGGTCTCGCCCCTGTCGCGCACGGCCATCTTCATGGGGAAAGTTGCGGGAGGCGCGACGGATACCCTGATACAGATAGTGATCCTCCTCATAGTGGGCTACGCATTCGCATATATGGGCCTCATGCCGGGGATCCGCCTGGACCCGGTGAACCTTATGATCTCGATGGTCTTCATACTTATAACGATAGTTGCGGCAGTGTCGATTGGTCTCATAATGGGCTCGCAGATGGAAAGCCCGGAAGGATTCCAGCTGGTCAGCAGCTTCGTCATATTCCCAATGTTCTTCCTGTCCGGCGCATTCTTCCCGATAGACAACCTGCCGGCATACCTTTCGCCCTTCGTGTACATAAACCCCGTGACCTATTCGGTGGACGGGATAAGGGCGGCGCTGATCGGAACATCAGTATTCCCGATGGCTCTCGACCTTGCCGTGATAACGGTTTTTGCGGCGGCGATGATCGTCGTCGGGACGCACGCATTCAAGAAGATGAAGCTGTGATCGGATCCTGGCGTTAGTCCAGTACTCTTATTTCCCCTGAGAGGCCGTTCACTTCCAGCTTACGGCCCTCTTTTACGCCTGACATGTCTGCTTCCACTATGCATGGTATCTCCATCTCTCTTGCGATTATGGCTGCGTGCGCCATTGCGCTTCCTGTCTCGCTGACGACTGCGGCAGCTTTTGAGTAACGAGATACTCCCGGAAAGATCCCGGCGACTCGGAGACGTACTCGAAGAAACGCATGTCCTCAGGCTGCATGGAGAATCTGCCGGACTGGTGGGACGAACAGCATGGCAGGAGGAGGACGAGAAATAACAGAGGAGCCGTGCGTTCCATGAATAGATATTTTACGGGCAGGGATAAATAAAAAAAAGAACTCATTATTTCTTTCCGGCCGCATTTTTTATTCCGTCCTATGCAAATCATATAACATGACAACCGACAACCAAGAATGCTGTCCCAAATTCGATCCTGCCCCCTGGCAGGAAAAAGAGATCGTCTGGAAGGACAAACCATTCGTCCAGGATGACGTAAAGCAATTATTCCACATACCCGTGAACATGGGGAAGGTCGTGACCCGGATGTTCAGGAAGATAGAGGACGCAGGAGCATCGCCGCCAAAGGAGGAATTCCTGATGCTGGCCTACGATCCGTCCCCCTGGAAGTCGGAGCTGTATATGTCTGTCACAAAAGAAGTGCCCGGCGCAAAGAACGTAAAACTCTCGGGAACGTTCCTCACAAAGGTCTATGACGGGCCGTACAACGCGGTTCCCAAATGGATAAAGGACATGGACTCGTATGTCGCCTCAAAGGGAAAGAAGGTCATAAAATATTATTTCTATTATACTTCCTGCCCCAAGTGCGCGAAGAAATACAGCCACAACTACTGCGTCGCATTCGCCCAGATAGATTAGACGATGGAAAAAAGGTTCCTCTAGGGGACCCTGCCAGAGCCGAGGTCAAGAACCGTCTCCCTCTTTCAGGGATGCGAGGGCTATCGGATTCCCGCAGCCAAGGCCCAGGTTCGCACCCTCGGGAACGGACTCTATCTCTTTATCGGAATAGCCGATTATTTTGCTGACGTTCTCACCGCAGCCGCATCCTGTGCCGCGGCAGGAAGTGCCTTCTGACGCTATCTTTCCGTAGCCCCTGCGGACTGCTCTTTGATTTCTTTGTTTTTCATCTTTTACCTCCCGGGGCTTCCTTCAAAACAGGGCCAAGGAATTCTTCTGCCATCCTTGAGGGGTCGTCTGCCCTTACGAGCGCAAGGCACTTCAGCGTCTCCCTGCATGACAGGCTCACAAGCGACAGTATGTCGCCCGCTTTTATCCCTACTTTTTCCCTTACGTCCTTTGGCAGCACCATCTGTCCCCGTTCGTCCACGGAGACAATCGCCTCTACTTTGCAGCAGCTGGTGCAGCATTCTTCAACCTTCTAAATAATCAGAATAATTAGATTCTACTGAAAACAACATAATCAGGCAGAGATGTACGCTGCGTCCCGCGGAAGAACGCATCAGGGCTCTTCCACATCCTTTAGTAGATAGTACAGGAGGTACAGGCTGATCAAGACGATTACTCCCATGATGGTTCCCACGGGAGAAGGTTCGGAGATGCGCCTGCTTTCCAGGAGATACTGCATCGATATAATCGCTGCTCCCATCAGGATGGAAAAGGTAAGCATCGGTGCCCCGAATAAGAAACCAAGGGGCTTTCTCTTCGAGAGCAGGACCGCCGTAAAAAGCATCCCTGGGAGGAGGAACGAGAGGTCCAGTACGTGAACCGGATTGACCGGCAGTTCTGCTTGCATGACACTCTCAGGCGTTATCCCTGAAAGTATCGAGTGGGCGATATCCGTTATCCATAAACCTGCGAACAGGAATGCGAACAGGAACAAAAATACGGCTACGGGCATGGTTTTTACTCCTACGAAAGACCTTGGGAGTTTTCCGAGGTCTATCCTCCCGATGCCTGCTAGAAGCGTGTAAAAAGAGAGGCCGAGTATCGCGACGTAGACTGGGAACATGACTCCGAAATGGATATATGATGCATACAACAAATAGGAATAGACCAGGTAGAGAAGTACCCCCAGCCAGACCAGAAGGGCGCGCAGTGATCTCCCAAGGTACAATGCGCTGAAGAGCAGCGCAGGAACCGCCAAACCAAGCGTCAGGATATCCTGGCCCGTCCCCTGGGTGGCCCATGAAACGCTTTCCTTGTAATAGACCCCCGGGACGAGGATCCCGCCGGTGCAGGCAACGGATACGAGAACCGCGATGATGAACGAGGAATAGAACAGGATCCTTGGGGAAAAAGAGGGGGACATGTTATCTCTTTGAATGGAGAGAATAAATTTGGGTATCTGCTTATGCCTCATCCGCCGAAGAATCCCGTGATAGCTTTGCCGAGAAAATTGCTTGCTATCAGCACCATCAGCGCTATTCCCAGGTGCTCGATTATCTCTTGGGCGGGGTTCGCATTGTGATACAGCGCTATGTAGTAGCTCAGGCCGGACAGCAGGAGAAGTCCTATTATAAGCGATGCGATGACTGCGTTTGTATCGGCAGGAATAGGACGAGTGCTACGAACAGCATGGTGATGCACAGCCTGGTGACGAAATTGCTTATGGTATAGATCCTGTTCCCGCGATGATCTCTGAACTGGGATTCCCGGTAGACGTGTATGCCCAGCGAGTCTGAGACGTTGTCCGCCACGGCAAGGACGAGCAGGGCGCCGACGATGCTTGCCCGGGGATTGGCTGCTCCGGCGAGGCCTACGATCAGGGCCAGACTTGTGATTATCGCGGAAGTCGCGCCGAAGGAGTACCTGCTCAGGTCCTGCGTGACGGGTGTCTTTCTGGTTTCTGTATGTTCGCTTTGCATGAAACAGGTAATGCGTTTTTTTTTTTTCTATTTCTTCACGACCGCTTCAAGTGCGACTTCGTAGTCGTCTATTTTCAGGTCCTTGTCCGCTACTATCCCGTATGTATAGTTCTCCCAGACCTGCTTTTTGTCCAGGCGTATGTCTTCCTTTGCGAGTTTCTTCATGGAGATAGCCGAGAGGCCTGTTTCTTCCAGCTCCCATTCGATGTCTTTTTCGTGCTTTCTCAGGAAATCCTTTATGAGTTTTCCAATGTGCACCGCTTCCTCATACCTTTCCGGGTGATGCGTTATGACTGCGTAGCATTCCTGCACCTTGTATCCCTGCAGGTTGTCTATGAGCTCGTTGTCCAGTTGCCCGAGATCTATTATCCTTAACGCGTGAGGCGTAACATCCGTTCTCCATTTCCTGAGGTTCTCCAGATCTTTGACTTCGTCCAGGTCTTGTACAGGATCAGTTCTCGTGGTCAGATAGAGTTTTATTCTGATGTCCATGATATTATTTATCAGGCACGCATTAAAAATCCTAAGACAGGAATTTTCTTGCAAGGGGCAGTATCTGGGGGGCTTTTTTCATAAGCTTTATCGCCAGGAACTTGTAGTCCCCCTCGGTTATCCTCATCATGTCCTCGCTTGTAAGTATGCCTGCGAGCATCTCCAGGTCTTTGTCTTCCAGTTTCTCCAGGAACAACCTGAGCTTGAAGAGCCTTTCCACCTTTACGCCGTCTCCCTCTCTCCATCTCTTCTCGTATTCCGAGAGCCTCTCTGACGAATAGTTCCCCTCGGCGACTGCGGATGCGGAAACTTCGGCCGCGATCTTTGCCGCCCGCATGGCAAGGGCGATGCCTCCCCCGTGTATGGGATTCACCTGGTGGGCGGCGTCTCCTACTACGACGAGGCCGTCCATGGTCAGTTTCTCTATCGCGGAGCCGACTGGTATCCCGCCCGAGTTTATCTCCATGGGGCTTGCGTCTTCGAATATCTCCGGATGCTTTGCAATGAATCCGTCCAGGAAGTCTTTTGCCTTGTTCCCCGTCTCCCCGTGCTTGCTGATCATCCCTATGCCGACGTTCGCGACGCGGTTCCCCTTGGGGAAGATCCAGATGTAGCTTACGGGTTTTAAGCCGTTCCCAAAATAGATATGTAACATCTCTTCATCGTAGCCTTTGAGGCCGGCCATCTCGTACTGGAATCCTGAGTGGTAGTCCTTGAGGGGGTTTGTGGTATTGAGTCCCGCGCTCCTTGCAATCTTTGAGTCTGTGCCGTCTGCGGCAATCACTATCTTGCACCTTACCGTATAATCCTTGCCCATGTGGTTTGCAGTTATCCCGCAGACTGCGCCGTTCTCTTTTACGACCCCTGTTGCGAGGGTCTTTACCATGTACTTTGCGCCTGCGTTGATAGCGTCCCTTGCCAGGTGCTTTTCAAATACCTTCCTTTCGACGACATAGCCGCTGCTTCCCTGGGGCTTTACGACGAGGGATTTTCCGCTCGGCGAATATACGACTGAGCCGAGTATCTCCTTCAGGGCCCAGGCGGGGTCGGGGGTTATGCCTGCTTTTCTCATGCCTGCGCAGCTGATCCCTTCCGCGCATCTCTTGGGCGCTCCTATCTCCTGCCTTTTGTCTACGACAAGCGTTTTCACGCCTTTTTCAGCAAGAGCTTTTGCTGCAAAGCTTCCCGCGGGTCCTGCCCCTACCACGACAACGTCGTATTCCCTGGTGAGTATTTCGTCCATTGTAGCTACAGAAATAACTGGGTAATAGCCTTTAAAATAACGAATGGTCCCGGGTTTTCTTTAACGGCCTTTTTTTCAATATATTTTTATATTTTTTACGTCCCTACTCGATAATACTAACAAAATGATAAAAAATTCCAAATAAATTAATCAAGTATTTATACCCGGAAATTGAATAATAGAACTTATGACTAATATTAAAAAATCCAATAAAGGAGAAACCGGTATAGGGACTTTGATCATATTTATCGCGATAGTCCTGGTCGCGGCAATTGCCGCAAGCGTTCTACTGGGAACGGCGGGCAGTTTGCAGCAGAAGGCGCTTACGACCGGCAAGCAGACCCAGCAGGAGGTCGCGAGCGGGATACAGGTGATCAGCGTTACGGCGACTGACGGATCGAATGGCGACGTCGAGACTTTCGAGGTGCTTGCGAAGCTTTCGGCAGGATCAGACCCCCTGGCGATGAATGACACAATCCTCACATTCGATACTAAGAGCACCTCCCAGAACATCGGGCTTGGGACTGTTGCCAACGTGTCGACTTATAAACTGACATATGTGAAGACCGGCCCGGACTACGTTTCAAACTTTATCACAGTCGGCGACGTGATAAACATCCAGTTCAACTCGTCCGGTTCGATAGGGCAGAGCCAGACCGCGAAGATGAAGATAATACCCAAGCGCGGAGTGATCGTCCCTGTTGAATTCGTGACTCCCGACGTCATGAGCACGCAAAGAGTCTATATGTACCCCTGAAGAACGGGTCCTCTAAGGATTGATCCATGCGCGGAGGACGTTGGGTATCGGAAGGTCTGACGTTCCTGCGCCGTATCCTATCCTCCCTGTTTCCGGGGGCTTATTCTTATATTTCTTTACGCATGACTTCAGTATTGCTGCCCCCGTGGGCGTGGTCAGCTCAGCCGGGATGTCTGTTTGCGCAGTAGGCGCGTCTTTCAGGAGATCCCTTACTGCCGGAGCGGGTATATCCATCATCCCGTGTTCCGTCCTGATCCTGCCCCTTCCCAGGGAAACGGTGCCGCAATGCACCTCCGAGACTTCCAGCATGTCGAGCAGTATCGCCGCAGAGACTATATCTATAATAGAGTCCACGGCCCCGACCTCGTGGAAGTGGACGTTCTCAATGGAGGTAGAGTGCGCGAGTGCTTCCGATCTTGCAAGGTCCGTGAATATGCCCTGCGAGAGGTCCTTTACCCTGCGCCCCAGGCCGCTTTTTTCTATTAAAGAGTTGATGCCCGGGAGGTTTCTTCGCGGATGAATGCCTTCAACGGCTACATTGAATTTCGTCGCCTCGACGCCTCTCTTATCTACCTTCCTTGCGGAAACAGAGTATCCGGAAAGGTCCATCCTGGACAGCTCGCGCGCAAGATATTCTATTTCTACCCCCAGGTCCAGGAGCGAACCTACCACCATGTCCCCGCTTATCCCGGAACCGCAGCCGAAGTATATGACGCTCATATCTCTATCAATTCATATTCAGTCGTTCCGAGGCCTATCTTCTCTGCGTGCCCGAAGATATCGTCTCCCGTGAAGAAGCGTTTTCCCTCCCTTTTATTCAATACGTCGCAGCAGGCGGCATCTATCGCAACCGGGTCGACGGATGCAAAGACCCCTATGTCTTTTGTTATCGGCTTAAAAGACCGGCCGTCGCAGTCGCAGTCTTTGGTGATGTTCAGCGCGTAATTTATGTATACGTTCCTCTTGCCCTTCTGCGCGGCGAGGGCATACTCCGCAAGCTTCTGCCGGAAAGAGACCGGCGCAGTCGCCATCCAGTCCACGTGGAACACTTCCTGCGGGCAGGCGGCGATGCAGGCCGCGCAGCCGATGCATTTATCCTTGTCTATCCTTGGAATGGGCGAAACTTCTATAGCATTCCTCGGACAATGCGAAACGCAGGACATGCATTTTTTGCATTCCTCCGGGTTTATCGCGGGCTGCGCGTTGGCATGCTGGTCCAGTTTGCCTCCCCGGGCCGCGCATCCCATCCCGAGCTGCTTTATCGCGCCTCCAAAACCTGCCAGCATATGGCCTTTATAATGCGAAAGGACAATCAATTGTTTTTCTCCGGCAATCGCTTTTCCTATCCTGCACTTTCCGAAATGGTCTCCTTCTATCCCGACCTCCTCATAGTCCTCGCCTGTTTCTCCGTCCGCGATGACTACGGGGATCCTTGTGAATCCGTGTTCTTTTGCAAGCGCGATGTGGCTTTTCTTCCTTGTGCGCTCGCTCACGTATAATACGTTGGTCTCGATGAAGCAGGTATCTATCTTTTTCTCTTTCAGGAAATCTATTATCCCTTCGTAGTTCTCCGGGCCGATGAATGAGGTATTCCCTTTTTCGCCGAAATGGACCTTCAGGGGTATCCTCTTCTCAAGTTCCACTTTCTCTTCCGATACGACCCTCTCAAGGAGGTCTCTTGCCATCCGGCTGATATCCTCTGTTTTGGCGCCGGAAGAAACCCTCCTGTAAAAAACCTTTGCAGTATCCATTCAAACCACCTCTATATACTCTCGCATCCTGGATTAAAATTATCACTTTTCCGATGCTTGCACGAGGTTTTTTATGGAATTTTCCGATTAGATTACACCAAGGTTTTAAAAAAAATGGAAGAAGTGACTGTTGTGGAATTAAAGCCACAGGCTGTATTGGGAACAAGGAAGAAAGGACGATACACGGACATCCCGGCGATGCTCGGAGCGCTCTGCGGGTATCCCGGCGCGATGCCCGCATTTTCGGGGCCGCCCGTATTCGTCTGCCATGAATCAAGCCCCGAGGAAGTGGAAAAAGCAAACAAAGAAGGGACCGCAGACGTGGAAGTAGCTATCCCCGTATCAAAGAAGATAAAGGGATCAAAGGAAATAAAAAACTATGAATTGCCCGGCGGGAAGATGGCAAAGATAGTGCACAAAGGCCCTTACGCCAAATGCGGGCCTGCGTACGAGAAATTATTCGCGTGGATAGCAAAAAACAAAAAGAAGTTAGCCGGGCCGACAAGAGAGGTCTACCTGAACGATCCAAGAGAGGTTTCTGAAATGGACCTGTTAACCGAGATATACGCGCCGATAGGGTGAAACAGTCACCTTTTTTTTATCTTCTGTCCGCGCATGTTTTAAACCGGGGAGAACATAGATTAACCTACTGTGATATCATGAACAAATTTATCAAGATAACAGGATACGGCATCGCTCTATGGATAATCCCTTTCATAGCGTCTTTTCCGTTCGTAGACTCGCAGGGCAATTACACCATCCCTGAGACGTTCTTCAAGTCCATCATGGTAGTAGTGGGATCGGCTGCCGGCGTCATTCTGGCAGTATCCTATTATACCGGCGTCAAAAAGAATTTCTTCGGGGAAGGCGTGATCATCGGCATAGTATGGCTCGCGGTAAATCTTGCCCTGGACCTGGCGATGGTATATGGCGGTTTCTTCAGGATGACCCCTGCGCAGTACTTCACGGACATAGGCCTGCGTTACCTGTCTATCCCGTTTTATACGATCGGCATGGGCTACGCGCTGAAACAGAAATAAAGACCGCGTCTGTTCCTTCCAATTATTTATTCGCCGGGGTTCAATTAATCATAGTATGTCACTTGTCATAAGGAACGCAAAGATAGTATTCCCTGATCGTATTTTCGAAGGAGGGATAGTATGCGAGAACGGAAAGATTACAGGCGTTCTCTCTAGTAGCAAGCTTCCGAAGGGGGATGAGGACATCGATGCAAAAGGCCTGTATCTTTTGCCCGGGGTAATCGACGTGCACACCCATCTGCGGGAACCCGGTACAAGCTTCGAAGAAGACTGGCATACGGGTTCCGCGGCCGCGGCGGCAGGCGGGGTCACTACCGTTCTGGATATGCCCGACACCCAGCCGCCTACGACTACTATTTCTCTCCTCGAAGAAAAAAGGGCGATAGCTGCTTCCAAGTCGACGGTCGACTATGGATTCCATTTCGCGGCCGCAGTCGAGAACGCTGAAGAGTTGCGTAGAGTTGAGAATGTCGCATCTGTAAAATTCTACATGTCTTCCACAGCCGCAAGTTACCCGATACACGGAGACTACGTTTTTCTCGAAGAGATAAAGATGAAGAACGACTACGTGTTCTACGAGGACCTGCGCCTATTGGCCGGGAAGGGACTATTGGCAACGGTGCACGCAGAGAATAACGCGATAGCAGACTACCTGAAAGACAAATACATAAAGGCAGGGAGGAACGATCCCATGGCATACGCCGAGTCCAGGCCACCGATATGCGCTGCCGAGGCTGCGGGCCGCGCCGTGCTTCTCGCGAGGATAGCGGGCGCAAAACTGCATCTTGCGCATGTGAGCACAGGCTACGAAGTCGAGATACTGGAGCGCAACAAGAATTTCCAGCCCCTCTCTTCCGAAGCTGCCACATATCACCTCTTTTTGTCCGCGGACGACTACAAAAAAAGGGGGGGCCTCCTTAAGACCACACCGCCCCTGCGCGCAAAAGAGGACCAGACCGCTTTGTGGAAGAGCATACAGAACGGCGTTATCGACGTGGTGACGTCAGACCATATGTCCAATGTGCCTGAATCCAAGGAAGGGAGCATATGGACCTCCGCCTCGGGAGTCCCCGGGCTGGAAACTATGCTGCCCCTGCTGCTGAACGAGGTTGCCAAAAAGAACCTGACCCTAAACCGGCTCGTTTCCGTGACTTCGGAGAACCCCGCGAGGATATTCTCCCTAGAAGGCAAGGGCCGGCTGGATGTAGGATACGATGCGGACTGCGTGCTTATAGACCTGGACAAGGAATTCCAGATAAGAAACGACGCCCAATATACGAAGTGCGGCTGGACCCCATACGACGGCTGGAAAGTGAGAGGCGCGGTCGTAAAGACCATCCTGCGCGGCAGCGTCATATACGATTCCGGGGAGTTGCATCCCGCAAAGGGGCGGGAAGTATCATATCTGTGAGCAAATAATCATTTTTATCCGTCCCATGCCTTATTCTTACCGTTATATGGCAAAAAAGGAATCCTATTTTGAAGGCGTCATAAAAGCACTGGGCCTCGTTTTCGGAGACATCGGCACAAGCCCCATCTACACGCTAACAGTCATCTTCCTTCTAACCCCTCCGACAAAGGACAACGTTTTCGGCATCCTCTCGCTTATCTTCTGGACCCTCATGATCCTCGTAACCCTCGAATACGTCTGGCTCGCAATGGGCCTCTCCAAGAAAGGAGAAGGCGGAACGATCGTTTTGCGGGAACTATTCACTCCGTTGCTCAAGTCCGGCCGCCAGCTTGCCTTTGTGAGCCTGCTTGCATACGTTGGAGTATCCCTCTTGGCAGGCGACGGGGTCATTACCCCCGCGATAAGCATCCTTTCAGCTGTAGAAGGCCTTTTGCTCGTCCCGGGATTTGAGCATACAAGCCAGGACCTCCTTCTCATGGTCGCTGCAACGATCGCCATCCTATTGTTCCTCTACCAGAAAAAGGGAACCGAAAAAGTCGCCTTCACATTCGGGCCGATAATGGCCGTATGGTTCCTTGCGCTCGCAGTCTCAGGGATCTTTTCCATCATGAGCATGCCCTCCATACTGATGTCGGTTTCTCCCATGTACGGCATAAACTTCCTGCTAAGTAACGGCCTGCTTGGTTTCTTCGTCCTCTCCGAAGTCATACTGTGCGCAACGGGAGGAGAAGCATTATACGCCGACATGGGCCATCTCGGGAGCAAACCCATCGTCCGCGGATGGTATCTCGTATTCGCGGCGCTGGTCCTAAACTACATGGGCCAGGGCGCTTTCCTGGTTGCGCATCCCGAGGCAAAGAACGTCCTGTTCGGGATGATATTCTCGCAGGCCCAGATACTATATGTCCCATTCCTCCTATTGAGCGTCGCCGCAACGGTAATAGCCTCGCAGGCAATGATCAGCGGGATGTTCTCAGTCGTCTACCAGGGGATCATGACCCGCATGATGCCCCTGTTCCAGGTGGACTACACGTCCAGCAGGAACCGCAACCAGATATACATAGAGTCCGTGAACTACTTCCTGATGTTCTCGGTCCTCCTGATAATGTTCTCCTTCAGAGAATCGTCCAGCCTGGCTGCGGCATACGGCCTCGCAGTCACGGGAACGATGACGATAACCGGGATAATGATGACCTGGATATTCACCCTGAAGAAAAAGAGGAACCGGGCTATAGCATCATTTTTCGTGACAATTATCTCATTCATCTACCTCCTTGCGAACTTCAACAAGATCCCCCACGGGGGCTACTGGTCCCTCCTGATAGCTTCCCTCCCGCTCACACTCATACTGGTCTACACAATGGGTCAAAAAAAGCTGTACGAGTCGCTTAAACCCCTAAGCCTCCCGGAATTCCTGGACAAATACAGGACCGCATATTCCTCCATGAACCGGATACGGGGAACCGCCCTGTTCTTCGCAAGAGACCTGAACAGGATGCCTCCGTATATAGCGCATACCATGTTCACGAACAACATAATCTACGAAGAGAACGTTATCGTTTCCGTAGTGACGCGCGAAGAGCCATACGGAGTCAACGGATTCTTCAAAGACGACCTCGCGGCCGGCCTGCGGACCTTTGAGATAGGCGTGGGCTACATGGAAGTAGTGGACGTAGGAGAGATACTGCAGAGCGCAGGGATACACGAGAACACCATATTCTACGGGATAGAAGACATAGCGACAGACAACCTGTTCTGGAAGATATTCTCGACGATAAAGAAACTCACCCCGTCGTTCGTGCATTTCTACAACCTCCCGCCGGACCGCCTGCACGGAGTCATCATGAGAGCAAGGATGTAAGATGGAAATAAAAACAGTTAAGACAGCCAAAAGCCGGCTGAAGGACGTAGATTTTGACCACCTGGGATTCGGGAAGATATTCTCCGACCACATGTTCTACACGGACTACGCGGACGGAAAATGGCAGAAGCCGCAGATAACCCCCTACGGGGACATGCCTTTCACCCCCGCGCTGTCCGCACTGCACTACGGGCAGGCGATCTTCGAAGGAATAAAAGCGTTCCGCTCCAAAGACGGCTCAGTGAACGTGTTCCGTGCAGACAGGCACCATGCGAGACTGAACCTTTCATGCGAGCGCCTGTGCATTCCGCCGGTCGCCTGGGAAGATTTCTGGTCAGCGCTGCACACCCTGCTGTCAATGGACAAGGAATGGGTCCCGAAGAAAAAAGGATGCTCGCTCTACATAAGGCCCTTCGCATTCGCATCCGACGAATATCTCGGCGTAAAGGTCTCGGATACCTACCGCTTCATGATAATCACGTCACCAGTGGGCGCATATTACAGCGCGGGCGCGGTGAAACTGGTAACGTCCCCGGAATACGTGAGAGCCTTCCGCGGAGGACTCGGATGCGCAAAGACGCCCGCGAACTACGCAGCAAGCCTGATGGCAGCGGAAGTCGCGCACAAAAAAGGATACTCACAGGTCCTATGGCTCGACGGCCTGGAAGGAAAATACCTCGAAGAAGTCGGGACAATGAACATCTTCGCAGTAATCGACGGAAAACTGATAACCCCCGAACTGGTCGGAACGATACTCGACGGCGTGACAAGAGACTCCGTGATACAGATAGCAAAAGACTGGGGCATCCCGGTAGAAGAGCGCAGGCTCTCCATCGACGAAATAGTGTCAGCTTCCAGGCAAGGCATACTCGACGAAGTATTCGGCAGCGGCACAGCCGCAGTGATCACTCCCGTAGACGAGATATCCCACATGGGACAAACGCTTGAAGTAAAAAGCAAAAAGAAAGGCACCCTGTCGCAGAAACTCCTGGAAGAGATAACCGGCATACAATACGGGGAAAAACAGGACAAATTCGGATGGATAAGAAAGGTATGACCCTTTTTTTTATTTCTTTTATTTATCGAACAGGTCATGTGTACCAATATGTCTTTTAAGCTTTCAAATTGAATTTACTCTTGGGTGTTTTTTGTCAATGAAAAGGGGGTTTTTGTTTTTTGTTTTGTCTTGTTTTGTTTTTTTGTTTTTTTCTTGTTTTGTGTGGTCTGTTCCTTTTGT
>JBAQYF010000003.1:0-42047 GCA_049299895.1 Candidatus Altarchaeia archaeon | reverse complement strand
GTCATAGCGTCAATGGATGCTCTTTTGATTTCCTAAAAGATATGCTGCGACACACATATTGCACATAACTAGTTTTTTTACGCAGTAAACTGCGTAAAAAACCCGTATATGGGATGTTTTACGCAGTTTTCCCCCCTTTCTGGTTTCATCCGCTCAGGTGTTTCTTCAGATATGCTCCCGTATAGCTCTTCGGGTTCTTTGCGATCTCTTCCGGCGTCCCTTCTCCTATGATCTCTCCTCCCGCGTCTCCTCCTTCCGGGCCGAGGTCGATTAAATGGTCCGCTGATTTGATCACGTCCAGATTGTGTTCGATCACTACAGCGGTGTTTCCTTTGTCGACTAATTGATTCAGCACCTTCAGGAGTTTTTTCACGTCATGGAAGTGCAACCCCGTAGTGGGTTCGTCGAGCAGATAGAGTGTTTTTCCTGTGTCTCTTTTGGCGAGTTCCCTTGTTAGTTTGATCCTCTGCGACTCCCCGCCAGAAAGAGTAGTTGAACTTTGGCCGAGGCTGATGTATTCCAGTCCGACATCGCTTAGGGTCTTTAGTTTGTTCTTTATGGATGGGATGTTTTCGAAGAGTGCGAGCGCTTCTTCAACGGTCATTGTGAGCACTTCTGCTATGTTCTTTCCTTTGTAGCGGATATCAAGGGTCTCCCTGTTGTATCTTTTGCCCTTGCATTCCTCGCATTCTACGTAGACGTCCGGGAGGAAGTTCATTTCGATCTTCTTTACGCCGTCTCCTTCGCATGCTTCGCATCTTCCTCCTTTGACGTTGAAGGAGAACCGGCCTTGTGAATAGCCCCGGATCTTGCTTTCCTGCACTTCGGAAAAGACTTTACGCACTTCGTCCATGACCTTGGTGTATGTCGCAGGATTGCTTCTGGGTGTGCGGCCGATGGGGCTCTGGTCTATGATCAGTACTTTGTCTATCAGGTTGTTGAATCGGATCATGTCGTGTTTGCCCGCTTCTTCCCGTGATTCGTGGAGTTCCTTCATTGCTCCCCTGTAGAGTATGTCGTAGATGAGGGATGATTTCCCTGATCCTGAGACTCCGGTTACGACCGTCAGGCAGCCTGTCGGTATCTTTACGTCAACGTTTTTTAGATTGTGCTCTTTTGCGCCTATTATCTCTATGTGACCTTTAGGTTTTCTGCGCGTCTCGGGTGTTTCTATAGTGAGCCGCCCGGATAGGTAGCCTCCCGTTATCGACTTCTGATCCTTCAATAATTCTTTTGGCGTACCTTCGAATACGACGTGTCCTCCGTGTATGCCTGCGCCGGGTCCGATGTCTACTACCCAGTCTGCCGTCCTAATAGTATCTTCGTCGTGTTCGACGACGATCAGTGTATTTCCAAGGTCCCGCAGTTTTACCAGCGTCTCTATCAGTTTGTGGTTGTCTCTCTGGTGTAAGCCGATAGATGGTTCGTCCAGTACGTAGAGCACTCCCATGAGGTTTGATCCGATCTGTGTCGCGAGGCGTATCCGCTGGCCTTCTCCTCCGGAGAGTGTTCCCGCGGCGCGGGACAGCGTTAAATATCCGAGACCTACTTCCTCCATGAATACCAGGCGGGCTATTATCTCCTTTAGGAGCTGTTTTGCGATGATCTTCTCTTTTTCTGAAAGGTCTATGTCCCTGAAGAACTTTAGCGCGTCTTTGACCGACAGGTCCGTTAAGTCTATTATGGATCTTCCTTTGACTTTTATCGAGAGGATCTTCTTTTTCAGGCGTTTTCCTTTGCATACCGGGCACTCGCGTACGCGCATGAATTTCTCCATCCATTCCTTCCTGCCCTCGGATTCCGTCTGCTTGTATAGGCGTTCCATCTGGGGTATCACGCCTTCGAATCCGCCCGAGTAGTTGAACGAGGAGCTTCCGTCCTTTGAGGCGTATTCGTATTTTATGTCCTGTTCTGTTCCGTACAGGATGATCTTCATAGCTTCGGGCGTAAGTGTTTTGATCGGCGCGATCATCGAGAACTTGAATTTCTTTGCGATGCTTGCCATCTGCGTCAGGCGCCATCCGTCGACTATGCTCCCGTAGGCGGCTATCCCCCCTTCCGCGATGCTCTTTTCTTTGTTCGGGATGGCGAGGTCGGGGTCGAATTCCATCTTTATCCCCAGGCCTTCGCATTCTTCGCATGCGCCGAACGGGCTGTTGAAGGAGAACATCCTGGGCTGCAGTTCTTCATAGGTCAGGCCGCAGACCGGGCATGCCATGAGAGATGAATAAAGCTTCTCCTTCTTTCCGGAGAATGCGATAACCAGGCCTTCTCCCTTCTTTAAAGCGTTCTCGACTGCTTCTGATAGCCTGGACGTATCAGACGAGTCCAGCCGGTCTATTACTGCTTCTATGTCGTGCTTTTTATATCTTTCCAGGGGAACTTTCGTATCTGTCTGGAATATCTCGTTATTGACACGCGCCCGGACGTATCCCTCCTTATTCAAGTCTTCGAGGACTTTTTCGTATGTCCCTTTCTTATGGCGTATAATGGGTGCAAGGATAGTTACTTCCCCGGAAAATTCTTCCGCGATGCTCTTTGCTATCCGTTCCGGGCTCTGCGATGTGATCGCTATGTCATGATCCGGGCAGTAGGGCGTTCCGAGGCGGGCAAAAAAGAGACGCAAATAATCGTATATCTCTGTCACTGTTCCTACTGTAGAGCGCGGGTTCTTGGACGTGGTCTTCTGTTCTATGGAGATCGCGGGCGAGAGTCCTTCTATGCTGTCCACGTCCGGCTTGTTCATCAGGCCTAGAAACTGTCTTGCGTAGGACGAGAGAGATTCCACGTAGCGCCTCTGGCCTTCCGCGTAGATTGTGTCGAATGCGAGCGTTGACTTGCCGGAGCCGGACAGGCCGGAGAAGACGATCAGGCTGTCCCTGGGTAGAGTCAGGCTTATGTTCTTCAGGTTATGTTCCCTTGCTCCTTTTATTGTCAGATCTTTTTGTTGGGCGGACATTTTTTTCTGTCTCTGTGTCAGAGCGGCTGCTGAAGCTGCTTATTTTCCTTCAGACCCAGGTTTTTCAGTTTTTAATATTCGGCAGAATATACTCATTTCACAGGTTATATTTCTTTCGATTACTTGATTAAATATGGTTTTGAATAAATGCCTGAAACGGTAAATAAATATTGTTAAGCATAATATAACACGCACATTTTGCATGAAAATCATCATAGTGGCAGGGGGGCTGGCCACCCGGATGAGACCCTATACGGACAGTATTCCCAAATGCATGGTTGACATCAATGGAAAGCCTCTCATAGCACATCAGTTGGAATACTTCAGGGACTGCGGTTATACGGATTATATCTTTTGCATCGGACACCTCGCGGAAAAAGTCAGGGAATTTTTCGGTGATGGATCGTCTCTGGGGATTAAAATAGAATACGTCCAGGAGAAGGACGCGCTCTTGGGAACTGCGGGAAGCGTAAAGTCGGCTGAACCCCTGCTTGCGGGGGAAGATGATTTTATCGTTTACTACGGAGACAACCTGACAAGCATGGACTTAGGCCGATTCATATCATTTCACAAAAAAAGGGGGGGCATCGCAACACTCGCCGTTCGCCTCCTGCCTCCGGGATACAAGAGTTCCAGCCTGATATCCCTGGATGAAAATGGGAAGATAACGAACTACCTGGAAAAGCCTTCAATCGGGGAAATAGCAAAATATGCAAAAGAAAAATGCTACATAAACTCAGGGATATACGTCCTTAAACGAGGGGCTCTTGCCCATATCCCGAAAGGAGAGAAATATGATTTTTCAATGCAGTTGTTCCCCCGGCTCATAGATGACGGCTTAGGTCTGTATGGCTATCAGTCAACAGAATTTTTCAGGGAGATCGGCCGTCCCGAAAAATACGCAGCCTGCAAGGAGGAATGCGCCGGAAAAAAAGACTTATTCAAATAAATGAAAAAAGCCGTATTTTTTGACCGGGACGGAGTGATAAACGAGAATGTTCCAGATATCACGAAGCCTGCGCAGTTCAGGCTGATCCCGGGCGTTCCAGCCGCTATCAAACGATTAAATGCATCGGGATACCTTGTAGTCGTCGTAACGAATCAGCCTGTGATCGCCAAGGGCTTATGCAGCTTCGAGGACGTAGAGAAAATACACGATAAGATGAACCGGCTCTTAAAAGACGGGGGCGCACATATAGACGCATTATATGTCTGTCCGCATCATCCTGAAAAAGGTCACCCGGGTGAGATAAAAGAACTCAAAATAGATTGCGAATGCAGAAAGCCTAAACCGGCATTGATCCTGCGCGCGGCAAAAGACCTGGACATAGACCTGCACGGATCATGGGTTATAGGCGACTCCCTTACGGACGTTGCGGCAGGCAGGAACGCAGGAACAAAGACTATACTCCTCTCCAACGGGGGAGGATGCGGGAGCCTGGAAGAAAAAAAATTAGCCGGCGTGAAGCCGGATCATTTATGCGCTGATCTGTCGCAGGCATTAAAGGTAATATCATCCAATAAATAAACAAAATGATCGTTTCAAGAACGCCCTTAAGGATATCCCTTGGAGGGGGAGGGACCGATCTGCCGTTCTACGCGGGAAAATACGGGGGATCCCTGATTACTGCAGCGATCAATAAATATGTCTATCTCACTATCAGCCCGAGGATACAAAAAGATATCAAGCTGAATTATTCGCAGACCGAGATAGTCGAGAACGTATCCGACGTGAAGCATCACCTCCTCAGGGAATCGCTTAAACTGGTTGATATCAAAAGATCCATCGAAATACACTCCACGGCGGAGCTTCCATCCGGCTCCGGCCTGGGCTCTTCGTCCGCTTTCACGGTGTGCCTGCTTAATGCATTATACTACTATAAAGGCAATATCGTCTCAAAGTACAAGCTTGCAGAGGATGCATCGCACATAATGATGGATATATTGAAGGAGCCGATCGGTAAGCAGGATCAATACGCCTCTGCCTTCGGGAGCCTGAACCACCTGGAGATAACGACCGACGGACGGGTTACTATAACCCCTATCAATATCTCTCATGCGAACCTCAAAAAGCTCGAGAGTAACCTGATGCTCTTTTACACCGGCTTTACGAGATCCGCTAACTCAATACTAGGAGACCAGAAGAAAAAAGCGGAAAAGAGATCAGACGGCAAGAAAGGCATATTCGAATACTACCACGAGATAAAGCGCATCGGAGAAGAAAGCCTCGGTTGCCTGGAAACCGGGGATCTGCACCTCTTCGGGGAATTGATGGATGAACACTGGGAACTGAAGCGGAACATAACGAGCAGGATGACAAATTCCGGAATAGACAACTGGTACTCGATGGCAAGAGAGAACGGGGCGATCGGCGGAAAGATAATAGGTGCGGGAGGGGGCGGCTTCATGATGCTCTACGTTGACAGGAAGCATAAAAAGATAAAAGACCTTATGAGTGAGCAGGGTCTTGTGTATACTCCCTTCAGGATCGACTTCAACGGATCCATCATAGTCTATGACGGAAAACACTTTTAGGTGTCAAGCATGAAAACAGACCAGCAGTACATCGACGACTACTTTACCGAAGTGGTCGACATAACAAAAAAGATCGATAGAGTTGAGATAGAAAAAGCAATCAACATCCTATTTGTTGCGTGGAAGAACGGAAACCGCGTCTACCTGATGGGTTGCGGGGGGTCCGCATCTACTGCATCACATTTCGCGGCTGACCTTTCGAAGACTGCTATTGTTCCCGGGAAAAAGAGGTTTAAGGCGATAAGCCTCGTCGATAACGTCCCTGTCGTTTCCGCGTGGACCAATGACGAGGGATGGGATTCCGTGTTCCGGGGGCAGATAGAGAATCACATGGAGCCGGGGGACGTAGTCATCGGTTTCTCCGTGCACGGCGGATTTGGCAAGGGCAATGCCGGTGACTGGTCTCAGAATCTTACAAAGGCAATGTATTATGTCCGGTCGAATGGCGGGAAATGCATAGGCTTTGCCGGGTTCGACGGCGGAGCCTTCAAGGAACTATGCGATGCCTGCATAATAGTGCCAAAGGACGCAACGCCTTTGGTGGAAGGATTCCACGGAGACTTGCAGCATCTGATCATATTCCGTCTAAAAGAACTCATCGAAAACTATAAAGGTTAAAAAATGGCGATATTTCTGGATACCTGCGAGATAGAAGAGATAAAAAAATACCATGGTATGGGGATAATAAGGGGCGTCACGACGAACCCGACGATACTTGTTAAGAGCGGAGTAACCGGGGGACTGGACGGGATCAAGAAAAGATGCGTGGAGATAGCAAAGATAATACGTCCGCTCCCTCTTTCGATAGAACTGACGAACAACGATACCTCAAAGATGCTGGAACAGGCAATCGAGTTCTCAAAATGGGCTGATAACGCAGTTATAAAGGTGCCCATACACGGCCCCCACGGAGAACTGGAGAACATAAGGATAATACATGAACTCGAGGTAAACCACGATGTCAGAGTCAACGTAACCGCCATGATGAGTGCGCAGCAGGGGATCCTTGCGGCGCTCGCAGGCGCAACGTACGTCTCATTGTTCTGCGGCAGGGTGAACAACATGGGTTACAACTCAGTGGATGAGATATCCAAGTTGCGTCGTGTCCTCGATATACAGGACCTTGACGCCCGGATAATCTGCGCATCCACCCGGGAGGTATTGAACGTCATAGAGTGGCTCGATGCAGGAGCCCATCTGGTGACGGTCCTCCCGAACCTGATCGAGGGAATGCTGGTGCATCCGTACAGCAAGGAGACTGTTAAGATGTTCATAAGCGATGCGATGAAACTGCAGGAAGGACATGGCAAGAATTAAGAACCGAAAAGTACTGATCAGTGGAGGTGCCGGTTTTGTCGGAAGCCACATAGCGGATCGCCTCGTTAAACAGGGGAACGAAGTTATAGTCTATGACAACCTTTCTTCAGGGAATAAAATGTTTCTAACAGATTCCATCGATGATATAACATTCATAAAAGGAGACCTTCTCGATAAAAAGAAACTGGCCGGCGCCCTCAAGGGCGTAGACTACGTATTCCACATGGCCGCGAATGCGGACATAAAAGACAACCTGCTCGCTCCGGAAAAATGCCTGGAGCAGAACACCATTGCGACAGGTAACATCCTTGAAGCGATGAGGGCAAATGAAGTAAAAGGGATCGCTTTTGCCTCTACAGGGAGCGTCTATGGAGAGTCTTTGATCCATCCGACGCCAGAAGATGCTCCTTTCCCCACCCAGACATCAATGTACGGCGCATCCAAACTGGCATGCGAGGGCCTGCTCCAGGCGTATTCTGTAGGCTACGGATTCAATGTGCACATATTCCGCTTTGTGTCTCTCATGGGAGAAAGATACACTCACGGCTGCGTATTCGATTTCTACAAAAAATTGAGTAAGAACCCAAAAGAGCTCCCGATCCTGGGAAACGGCAAACAAAGGAAGTCTTATCTATACATAAAAGATTGCATCGAAGCAATGTTCAAAGCGATCGGCTCAACAAAACAGGATTTGAACATCTACAACCTGGGGCATGACGACTACATAGGGGTTATTGCTATTGCAGATATCGTATGCGAGGAACTTGGTTTAACGGATGTGAAATACAAGTACTCAGGCGGAGAGCGCGGCTGGGTGGGCGACAGTCCCTTCATACATCTGGACATAACCAAGATGAAGTCACTCGGTTGGAAGCCTACAAAGACGATCCCAGAGTGCGTGAAGACGACGGTCTCCTGGCTGAAAGAGAACGAATGGGTTTTTGAAGCGAGAAAATGAAGATATTAATAACCGGCGGCTCAAGCGGTATCGGCAGGATGATAGCAGAGCATCTGCGCTCTATAAATGAGATCATTATCATATCCAAGTCTAAATCGGCGGTTGAGAAAGCCGCTAAAGAACCGGGAATAACCGGCTATGTTGCAGACGTAACAAATTATTCCATAATCGAAAAAACATTCAAGAAGATAGGTTCATTCGACGCCCTGATAAACTGCGCCGGGATATTGGGGCCGATAGGTCCGCTGCAGGATACTGACATAGCACTCTGGCAGCAGGCAATAAACGTCAACCTAATGGGTACGGTGCATTGCTGCAAGGCGGGAATACCTCTACTGCAAGGGGGAAGGAGGGGCAAGATAATAAACCTCTCCGGAGGAGGTTCAGCGTTTCCCCGGTTATATCACAGTGCCTATGCATGTTCCAAAGCGGCGGCGGTTAGATTCACCGAGAACCTCGCAAAAGACCTGGTCCATGACGGCCTGGCAATCGACGTGAATATAATCGCCCCGGGAGCCCATAAGACCGGGATGTGGTCTGGGGAAAAGCTCGAAAAGGAACCGGATAAATGGGCTGATAAAGAGGTGCTCATGAACTTGATAGATTTCCTACTATCGGAAATATCCGACGGCGTATCCGGGAAATTCCTGAACATAAAGGACGACTATGCCCGATTGGATGGATCGGTCTCCGAGTCCGGCCTCTTTACTTTAAGGCGTATCGATAATTATAAATACAAACCGGTTGACTAAGGATGCCTGCCAAACACCTTGTTGGGATAATAGGATGCGGCCTCATAGGGGGAAAAAGGGCAGCGTCGCTGCGGAAATTCCCGCAATCCCGTCTTGCGGTTGTCGCCGACGTGGATAAGGCGCGCGCTCAGGCGCTGGCAAAAGAATGCTCCTGCGAATACACTACTAACTGGAAGGATATCGCTACAAGAGAAGATATCGACATAGTCATAGTATCGACAACAAACGATCTACTCGCACCAATTACAATAGAGGCCATAAAGAACAAGAAACACGTCCTCGTGGAAAAGCCGGCCGCGAGAAATCCCGCGGAGCTAAAAAAGGTGTTCGCTGTTTTTGAGAAGCAAAAGAACGTTTGCGTGAAAGTGGGATTCAATCACCGGTTCCATCCATCATTCGCAAAGGCCAGGGAATTGATAGAAACCGAAGGGATCGGGGAAGTCATGTTCCTGCGGGCAAGATACGGGCACGGAGGTCGGCTTGGATATGAAAAAGAGTGGCGGGCCGATAGGAAGAAAGCTGGCGGAGGCGAGATGCTCGATCAGGGAAGCCACATAGTGGACCTTTCCAGGTATTTCATGGGTGATTTTTCATCTGCGATAGGTTACTGTGAGAACTATTACTGGGACATGGAGGTCGAGGATAACTGCTTCGCCCTGCTTAGAACAAAGAACGGGGGCCTTGCGCAGCTTCATGCGTCGTGCACCCAGTGGAAGAACATATTTTCTATGGAATTATTCTGCAGGACCGGGCAGATAAACATAGACGGCCTCGGGAGAAGCTATGGGAAAGAGACCCTTACATTCTACAAGATGAAACCTGAGATGGGCCCCCCCGGTAAAAAGGTCTATGAATGGGACGGCCCGGACGATTCATGGGAAAAAGAATACGCAGACTTCATCGATGCGATCTCATCCGGGAGGAGACCGAACGGGGACCTCTACGATGCGTATGCATCCCTTAAACTGATAGACAAGATTTATTCATGGAACAAGTTACAAAAAGAGAGCCCGAAAAAGAGGTAGAACTGTCCATCGTAATACCAACGTATAACGAGAAGAACAGGGTAACACCTACAATGGATGCTTACCTGAAATTCTTCGATTCATCGGGGATAAACTATGAGATAATAGTCGCTGATTACTCAAGCGACGGAACAAAAGACCTGATCCTCGCATACCAAAAGAAGCACAGTAATATCACGCTCCTGGATATAGACAAGAGAGGTAAGGGTCTTGCAGTCTGTGAATCATTCAATATATGCAAAGGGAAATATCTCTCTTTCACCGACGCAGATAATGCGACACCGCCCGAAGAATTCTACAAGCTCTACCTGTTCATGCCGGAATACGACGCCGCTATCGGCTCCCGGGGGATTGATCGATCTCATGTGACCAGTTATCATCAGTCTCCTCTGCGGCGTCTTGGAAGTATGTTTTTGAGTGTGTTCTTTGTTCGGTTCCTGTATGGCCTGGACGTTTTGGACAGCCAGTGCGGGGCAAAGATTTTCAAAAGTGAAAAATTAAGAGGCATACTGCCAAAGATGAGGATAACAAATTCCATATTCGATATCGAGCTGCTCTGGAGATTCAAAAAGGCCGGGACCATCAAAGAGGTTCCAGTCAATTGGGTGGACGACCGGTTCAGTCATTTTAAATGGAAAGATACTATGAAGGAATTCGCATGGCTTCTGAGGGTCCGTTTCGGTTTATGAAACGGGGGGAAACAATGTCAATATCAATAAAAAAAATTTTAAGGAATGCAAAGCGCAGATGGTACAAATTCAGCTCTACGAACTTTTATCCGGCAGCGGTTCTGCTCATATTTCTCATCTCCTTTTACGGCGTTTCGCCCTCCCTGCAGGAAGGCTACCTTATCGGATGGGATAATCCCGCCCACCTCGTGCACGCAAAGGCATTGACTGAGACGCTGGATTTACATAGTCTGGGCGTCTGGGGCTGGTATCCCGGCTGGTACCTTGGCATAGCGCACTTCATATTCTATACTCCCGGGTTTTATTTTCTGGTATCCGCAGTATATTATTCTCTTCTGGGTTTTCTCTCCCTGAATACCTGCTTAAAACTTATAGTAGCGCTCTCATATGCATTATTCCCCGTGGCTATTTACTGGATGACAAAGAACCTGGGATACGGTAAGAGAGTCGCCTTATACGCATCGGTTTTTTCCATGGCCGCGCACACGATATGCGGCCTGGGCCTGGACGCGATATATGCTATCGGCCTATACAACCATCACTTCTCCATCGTGCTCTTCGCGGTGTTCCTGGGGATGTTCAACAGGACCATGCGGGATAAAAAGGACCGGCTATATTTGCCGGCAGGACTGCTTTTAGGCTTCCTTTTCATAAGCCACATAATAACAACTTTTTATTCCTTTCTTGCTTTAGGCATCTATTTTGCGGTGGGTCTGATATATCGCAAGAAAATAAACATAAAAAAATATTTATCCGTTTTCCTGATATGCCTGCTTACGTCATCTTTCTGGCTTTATCCGTTTCTTTCAAGCCAGTACCTCACCGGCATGGAGACCGGGTTTGGCATCCTTACGCTTGACGATATGTACAAGAAAATTACTACTGAGAATTTCCTGATGAATCCCCTGATAGTGCAGATGGCAATCTTAGGCCTCGCAGCAATTGCCTTCGGATTCATCTTCCTGAAAAAAAGGCCCCTGGAATCCGTATTTATCGTCGTAATGCTGGTCATCACTTTTGTAGTGTCTTCTGATGCGGTCGTAAAAGAGCTGGACAAATATAAAAACGAGGACCCGGTCTACAAGCTCGTTCAGAAGGGCTTTCACTCGCTCCTCATGACGCGCAGCGTAACCTACCTGGGCGTTTTGATCCCTTTGCTTGCGGCAATAGGCATGGATTCCTTTTTTGGGCTGGCGGCCTATTTTTTCAGAAAATGGAGGATAATAGTAGAGATACTTTCTCTCGCAGTTTTTTCATATCTCCTGTTTTTCTGCGCAACAGAGCAATACACTCTGGCCAAGAATTCTGTAAAGATAATACAGATAGACTACAAAGAGCCTTATCAGATGTTCAATGAAACATTTGTATGGATGAAATCTAATCTCCCGTCAAACAGCGTGGTCAAGACTGCATTGACCGGGAGTAAATTCTCCTACCCAGGTTTCTACGCCACGGATTCGATGATGAACCTTGAAACCGGCCTGCGAACCGTCGGAGGAAACCAGATTGAAGCCTGCCAGTTGAATATGTGCAGCCCGATGGGCGTGCTGGATTATATACCCTCCTCGACAGATGGGATAATACGGGAGAACCTCTTCAGGTACGGGGTGAATTACGTCCTCTTCGGAGGACCCGGCAAACTAACCAAACCCTACCTGGAGGAAGTATACGCTAACAAAGACCTGACCCTGTACAAGGTGGTTAACCTGGGAGATCAGAGATACCGGATAACCAGTCTGTCGACTGATTACCGCGGGGCTTACCTGGAGATAGAATCGGACACAGTCCAGGAAACACAGATACCCATACAATACAACGATCACTTCACGGCCAAGGTCAACGGGATAGAACAGATCCCGGTACGGGGGGAGACCGGGCTTGTGAAATTAGAACTACGGCCCGGGGTGAATGAAATAAACCTGGTATTCGAAAGAAAGCCGATGGAATCCCTTATCGTCCTTATGTCTTTTGCGAGCGTGCTCCTCGTATTGTTTGTATGGATCAAGGGATGGAAAAGGAGGCCTGTCCTGAGGACAAAGAAAGCACTTCTGTAGTGCTCCGAAAGGGTCTCTATACCTCTCTTATCCACATGCGGGGGGCAACAGTCCCGTTATCGGTTCTCTTGATGTCTTCCAGCCCGATCTCTATGTCGTCGACCTTCCCTATCGTGCCCCGTAAGACTTCTATCTCCGTTTCTTTCCCGTTGGGCTTCATTACTCCGATAAGTATCTGCAGGTCGTCGAAGCATTTGGAGTCCTCGGGGAATAGGACGCCGTTTGTTTTGAACCTGTATCCCTGGTATCTTACTGAGTAGGTGCCATATGTCAGTCCCTCCAGCAATTCGGCATCGTCCGGCATGATAAAATACTCCTCGTATTCAGAATCGGGTATGCATCTTGCGTATCCCGATACGCAGTGCTCTTTTTCGCTGCTGCCTGAGCCGTCCCTGCACTTGTCTATCTGTGCATCCCCTTTCCATATGCACGTGCCTGCGTTGCAGACCGGCTTGTAGACCGTCCTGGTCACTCCGTCTCCCTGGCAGGTGCATCCTCCGAGGTATGATACTCCGCAGTCGGATGCGGCCTTGCAGGTTTTGAGTGTCGTCGTTGTCCTGCCCGCGGTGGTTGTGGTCGCAATAGTGGTTTCCGGAAGAGTAGTCGTCGGAGCAAGGGTGGTGGACGTACCAATCGCTGCGAGCGTCGTAGTGGTGTCCTCCTTTGTTGTCGTGGGCGCTTCTTCCTTGTCGCATACGCCGTTCCCGTCTCCGTCCACGCAGCAGGAATCGCCTATCTTCACGTACGGGTCGGAGCATCCGTCGTTCTGTCCGAGGCATCCTGAGAATAGGTTTATCAATATGATCGCCGAAAAGAATATTATCCTGTTTTGTTTCATGCTGCGCATCGGGTATTCATTAGTAACAAGTCCATAAAAATCCGGCGGGCAGTCTTTATAAAACTTGTTTTACAATATCTAACTGACAAAAATGTTCGGCAAAAGATTCGGCAACCAGACCCCTGAGCAGATAACAAAACACCTTCTTTCTTTGCTTGAAAAAGATCTGAAATACAATCTGTCCGTCGATCCCCTCGGCGTGCGTTTCACGATAGAGGAAGCGCGCGGCATAAGCAAGAGCGAGAGAAGGAAGATAAACTCCGAGCAGGTGAAAAGGCACAGGATACGCAACGCGAAAAAGGGCCACACGGTCAACCTTAAGGGCAGGGAGAATTTCTGATAAATGGACGAAATAGAGGTAAAGATACTGGAGATCGACAGGAAAGAAGTCGAGAAAAAACTGAAGGCATTGGGCGCGAAGAAGACATTCGACGGCGAGATATCGGGGGTATTCTACGACTACGGGGACGGTTCCATCCGCAGGGCAAAGGACACGATGCGCCTGCGGAAGGTGGGAGCTAAAGCGTTTATCACCTATAAGAAGTATGTTGAGAATGCGCGCGCAAAGATACGCCGGGAATATGAGACAGAAGTATCAGACTATGAAAACGCAAGGTCGATACTCGAATCCCTCGGCCTGAGGGAATGGATGAGCATGCGCAAGCGCAGGACTACGTATGAACTGCCGGGCGTGCATTTTGAATTAGACCGGCATATCGATCAGTATTCATATGTCCCTGAGTTCCTGGAGATAGAAGCAAAGGACGTTGAGACGTTATATCAATACGTGGCTGCTCTGGGTTACAGGAAGAGCGATTGCAAACCCTGGACTATCGTCGAGATAGCCGAGCACTACTCAAAGCAGGTCTGAACTGGTTCTATATGCTTTTTAGGTAATACTCCCTAAACGTAATTTATGGGAGCGACGGATAAACCGGTGATCAATCACAAGGAGCTGATAGCTTATTTTTCTATGGAGATAGGTCTCGACGAGAAGATCCCGACGTATGCCGGGGGCCTGGGGGTCCTTGCCGGGGACTATATCAAGTCTGCCGCGGATCTTGAGGCGCCCGTCGTTGGGCTCACGCTTCTGAACGGGAAGGGCTTTTTCACGCAGAGGTTCGATCCTGAGGGGAACCAGAGAGAGGAGGAAACGCCCTGGAACCCCGGGAAATACATGACTCCCGTGGAAAAGGTGGTCGAGGTCCCGATAGATGAGAGGCGCGTCTACGTAAAGGCGTGGGTATACAATGCCGTGGGCGTGACCGGTTACGTCGTCCCGGTTATCTTTCTTGATACCGACCTCATCCAGAACTATGAGATGGACCGGGCGATAACCGGGTACCTCTACGGCGGCGACAAGGAGTACCGCCTGAAGCAGGAGATCGTCCTCGGAATAGGCGGGGTGCGCATGCTGGACAAGCTCGGCATACACGTGAAGAAATTCCATATGAACGAGGGGCATTCGTCCCTGCTCGGGTTGGAGCTGATGAACCGGGAGCTTGAGAAGAACCCGAAGAAGCCGATGGCACACGTCGTTGACGGATTGAAGAACCGCTGCATCTTTACGACTCATACCCCCATGCTCACGGGACACGACACATTTCCTTATCCGATGGTGGACCGGGTGCTGCGGGGTTATATGGACCCTGCTCTAATCCGTAAGCAGTGCCCCGGCGATTATCTGAACATGACGCTCCTTGGGTTCAATCTGTCCGGGTACATAAACGGCGTAGCAAAGAAGCATGCAGAGGTTTCAAAGGACATGTTTCCTGCCTACAAGATAAACTCCGTCACGAATGGCGTGCATCCCGATACGTGGGTCTGTCCCGCGTACAAGAGATTGTTTGACAGATACATTAAGGACTGGAGGAAGGACCCTTTCCTTTTCAGGTACGCGATAGGGATGCCTCTTGAGGATATACAGGCCGCCCACGCCGAGGCAAAGGGCGAATTCATAGACTACATGAACAGGGAGCACTCTGCCAGCATGGACGAAGATACTCTTACGTTGGGTTTTGCCCGGAGGATGACATCATACAAGAGGCCTACTTTCGTGTTCTCGGACGTAGAGCGCCTCAAGAAGATTGCCAAAGGAAACGGCGGCCTGCAGATGGTCTTTTCAGGCAAGGCGCATCCGGAGGACGTCAAGGGGAAGAGCATAATAAAGGATATCTTATCCATAAAAAAGGCGCTCAAAGACGACATAAAGATAACCTACATAGAGAACTACAACATGGCGGTCGCAAAGAAACTCATATCCGGCGTAGACGTGTGGCTTAACACGCCGCAGAAGCCCAAGGAAGCGTCAGGCACGTCCGGGATGAAGGCGACTCTGAACGGCGTCCTGAACCTCTCGGTACTGGACGGATGGTGGATAGAAGGCCACATAGAGGAAGTGACCGGGTGGGCGATAGGAAACAGCGAAGAAAACGACGATAAAGAGCTCGCGGACTTCTACGACAAGCTGGAACACATATACGATATGTTCTATCACTCCCCCGACAGGTGGACGAAGATGATGCGGCATGCGCTTTCAATCAACGCGTCTTTCTTCAATTCCCACCGGATGGTGGAGCAGTACATAACGAACGCCTACTGGGACTGATACGTTTTGCCTTAAGGCAACAGCAGGCCTGCTATTATCGATACTGCGTATACCAGCATCGCCCCATGGAACAGGGGCAGGACTTTCAGCGCGGATGAAGGCTTCGGGCTCCAGATCAAAAAGTAATTGGCGGCCAGCAGCAGCACGAATGCGAGGGAGAAGCCGGCTAACGTTACTGCTCCGAGGTATGACATCAGAAAGGGCGCGAAGAGAAAATGTAGGGCCGTAAAAAACATCACCCAATAAGCCGTGCCCTTCTGGCCGTAGAGGACGGTTACTGTCTTCAGTCCCCTCGCAAGGTCGTTCTTGTGATCCACGAGGTCGTTTATTCCCAGATGGGCTAAGGCCAGGGGATAGAAGAACAGGAAATATGATAGGGCTGTCATATCCGGCTGACCGAAGCACAGGTATCCTGCCACCGGGAACAGGGCGAAATCCGTCCTGCCCAGGAGCTGCGCAAACGGAAAAGTCTGGTCCCGTTTCTTCACCTGGTAGAAATACTCGACTGCGTAGGAGTATGCCATTATCAGGAACACGTAAAGGGAATTAGGGTAAGGCAGCTTGTATACGAGGAGGACCGTGAGGAAAACCAGCAGGTAAAAGAGATGCAAGGCGTCCTGCGGAGGCATATCCCCTGCGGCAAGCGGCCTTTTTCCAAAGGGCCTCCAGTATTTTGTCAGTTTGTCTGTTTCCAGGTCCTTTTTGTCCAGATCCCGGTCGACGTAGTCATTCAGGACGAGCCCCGCCTCGAAGCCGAACAGGCCGATGAATGCCGCAGTCACCGTAAGCTCCCACGAGAACCCGCCGTAATTCTGATACGCAAGGGCCAAGCCTGAAAGGAACAGGACAGGCCATACAAAAAAGAAATGCGCTCTTGTAAGATCGATATACGCCTTTATCGATAAACCTTTTTTCATGGTGATCCCTTATATATTAAAATCACAGATAAAAAGACATTTTTTTCCGGGAAATACCTAATCAATTGAAGGAAATGGACCTCCTCGTAAGCTTAACCGGAAAAACCCTGGAAAAGGTTCTCTACCACGAATGGACCTGCGTCGAATACACCTCCCTTGACTGGATACAGCTGGTATTCTCGGATCGATCGACCATATGCTTCAACATAGGGAGCAATGATGCGACAATAGACGTACTGGACTCGTTCGACCCGCAAGCAGAACAGAAGGAACTATTCGAGATGTTCGGGGAAAGAGACGTTACTGTAAAAACGACTGATCGCTCGGACACAAGGAAGTGGAAGAATTACATCGGGGAAAAGGTAACAGGGTACCGGATAGAAGAGTCGGATGACGGCCTCCTGAAAAGCGTGTCCCTGCTGTTTGGCGAAAGATCTGTAAAGATATCCGCAGGACAGGACAACCTGGAAGCAAAGGCGCTGTCTAAATAACGGCCTTATACCTATTTGCCAGAAGAACGTATTCATCTGCAGATATCCTAATCGATCCTACTTCCTCCTCCGTCAATTCCCTTGCGACCTTCGCCGGTACCCCGAGGATCAGGCTGCGCTCAGGGAACTTCTTTCCTTGCGTGACAAGCGCGCCGGCACCGACTATGGAATCGCGGCCGATCAAGGCGTCGTTCAGGACGGTTGCATTCATCCCCACGAGGACGTTGTCCTTTATGGTGCACCCATGTACGATGGCGCCGTGTCCTATCGTGACGTTGTCGCCGATAATGACTTTCCCCTCGGGATCGGCGTGCACCACGCAATTATCCTGTATGTTCGTGTTCTTCCCAACCTCGATTGCGCCGCAGTCTGCTCGAAGGACCGCGCCGAACCATACGCTGGAATGTTCGCCTATCTTTGCATTTCCGATGACCGATGCGTTCTTTGCGATGAATGCTTTTTCGGATATTCCGGGAACAGTGTTTTCCAGAGGGATTATCATTTTATTTATTGTTCATTCCCTTCCAAATAAATTGTTGATATGGCTTCATCAGAATCCCCGGAGGAAAAGAAAACGCAGGATAATGAGAACGTGGAACTGTACACAAAAGAGGGCGTAAGGATACTTGTCTCAAAAACCGAGTGGAGGACCGCTCTGCCGGAATACTTCAAGGAGGTATCCAGCGACCCGGACGAGACCTACAAGCTTATAATCCTGTCCCTCCAGGACGGGCTCTATGCAGAATGCCTCGAACCCGCGCGCATGCTGGTATCATCCGACCCGAACAAAGAGCGCGCAATAAATCTCCTGGGAATAGTCCTCCTGAAGAACGGGCTCCTGAAAGATGCAGAGAAAATCCTGGAGAAATACCTTAACGAGATAGGCCCGTCAGGCGCGATCCTCACGAATCTTGCCAAGATATACGATCAAATAGGCGACGAGAGAAAAGCATACAAGACTTTATGGAAGGCTCTCCTGGCGGATCCTAACCAGGACAACGCCCTTGCATGGTGGTATTCGATACACAAGGAGAGCGGGGAAACGACGCGCCTGGACGAGTCCCTTATCAAGTTGACAGAGATACCCGGGAGCTGGAGGCCGATGGCGTATCTTGCTGCAAGGTCCTTTGACGAGAATGAGACCCGTAACGCGATGCTTATCCTGGGAAAGGTCCTGGAGAACGCGGGAGAGAATCCCGACGTCCTCCTGATAGTATCCGGTGAACTGGCATCCAGAGGTTACGTGCGGGAGGCTCTGGACATGGTCTGCCCGGTTTACGATGCCGGAAAACACGGACACCTTGCGGGCATGAATCTCATAAAAGCATGCATCAGCCTGAAAGAGCGCGAAAAAGGCCTGGCCCTGTGCGACGCGGTTGAAGCGCTCGGCAGATCAGACATAAAGCAGAGGATACGCGTATTGCGGGAAGAGCTGCGGAATATCGAATAACTCCGGCAGCAGCGAAAAGGGCGGAGGCATTAAGGGAGCGGAATAACTTTTTATTTCTGAATCTCCAATAGCAAATGATATGAAAGCAAGGATCAAACGCGTCCGGCACAAGGCGCGCTCATATGCCCGCTACGTCGTAATCGGTCTTGCAGTCCTCCTTTTTTTGTCGGTTTTCCGGGCCAGCATCTTTGACCAATATCTTTTCAGCATCGAGCGAATATCGGATAGTCCCTCCCAGCAGGAAAACTTTGCCCGGCACCTTGAGACGATCGAGCCCTCCCTTGCCGCACTTGTCAGGGGCGCGGATTATTATAAAGTTCCCGGAGAAGAGACCGTGAACATCCTGCGCGAAGGCAGGGTCGTTGCATCCCTCATAGTGGACGAAGGCACGCTGTTCCTGCTGCGGGACGGTCGCAGGACTGCTGTGGGTGTATCCAGGGAAGAGGACGGAGCGGTGAACATTTATGCGAGCGCGACGCCTGAAAGCGAGAAGATATGGTTCGAGATATCCTTTATCCTCCTTGCCGCGATATCCGCGGAGTTTCTGGTCTCCTATGTCAAGCAGCCCGCAGTCATGGTGCTCCTGGTCTTGGGGATAATGATCTCCCCCGGCGCGATTTCCACGTTCTACCCCGTTTTCGCATCGGCTGCTGCATCGTTTTTTTCGGTGCTGGGTTTAAATGTTCCCCTGGCCGATTACATACCCCATCTTGTGCCCACCGACGAGGGAAGTTTCATATCCATCTTCGCGAAGCTAGGCTCCATATTCCTGCTCTTCGGCGTCGGCCTCCATTCCGAGATAAGCAGGATATTCAACAAGCGGAATTTCCTCGTTGCCTTTGCGGGAGTAGTATTCCCGTTCATCGGAGGATACGCATACGCGGTCATGGCGGGACACAATTTCGCCTATTCGATGTTCCTTGGAGCCGCGCTCACCGCGACCAGCGTAGGCGTCACGGTAGCCGTCCTGCAGGAGTTCAAGGTACTGGACAGGGAATTTGCTAAAATAGTATTAGGCGCCGCAGTAATAGACGACATACTGGGTCTATTGGTCCTCTCGCTGGTAAAGAATCTCCCTTCAAACCCTTCCGGACTGGATGCGGCAACGTTATACCCCTTTCTGACCGTGCTGGCGCTGGCATTCGTATACGTCGTAGGCGGGATAAAGATGGGTCAGTATCTGGTCAAAAGGCTCTTTGACAGGGAGGAATCAAACGGGGAAGTGTCCAAGACCACATTCCTGGGCGTCCTGGTATACCTCCTTTCATACTCGTACGTCGCCGAGATAATCGGGTTGTCTGCGATAGTGGGCGCGTTTCTCGCGGGTATAACACTCAACTACAGCAGGATAATCCACCAGATAGTCAAACTCTTCTATCCCCTGGAAGCACTCTTCACCCCAATATTCTTCGTCTCCCTGGGAATGTACGTCGACATACAGGCATTGTTCTCAAGCCTGGAGCCCATACTGATCATTACGTCGATTGCCGTCATAACAAAGATAATCGCATGCGGATTCGCGACAAAAGTCACCGGCGGGAACATGAAAGACAGCCTCATAGTCGGCATAGGGATGGTTCCCAGGGGGGAAGTTGCGCTCATAATCGGATTCTACGGGCTGACCGCTACGACCGCAGCCGGGGAACCGATACTGACTGCATCAGAATATGCAGTTATCGCCTCCATGTCCTTCCTTACGACCGTGATAATACCCCCCATGCTGCAAAAGGCACTTGCATATGGGGGATACAAGTAAGCAAGCCTCCTTTTTTTATGTTCCCTTTGAATATCTTACCATGGCAAAATTCTTCAGAATCATTTTATTCCTGGTCTTATGTTCAACCCTGTCCTGCGCCCAGTCCGTCGAAAAATTCGCCGATGATTTCTCGATCCCCTTCCAGGTAAGCATCGACTCCGTCCCGGATACGTTCACCGTGGACATGTACGTCGTATACGGGGAGAACGTCGATTCATTCGAGAGGATAATGATCGATTCATTCACTGCTAATCCTCCCACTTTGAAGTCCGTTACTGCTATCGTGAACGGCGTGAATACCACAAAGGACGTAAAGATAAACGTCAAGCAGCTCTCCGAGAAGGATACAAACCTTGAAGAACTGCAAAAGGAGGCCCTGCTGTTGATACTCGTAGGCGGACCCTC
Source organism: Candidatus Altarchaeia archaeon (assembly GCA_049299895.1). Classification (GTDB taxonomy): domain Archaea; phylum Altiarchaeota; class Altiarchaeia; order IMC4; family QMZM01; genus CAIYYO01. The sequence goes on along the minus strand of JBAQYF010000003.1, from coordinate 21,293 downwards.
CCACAACAACATAACGCGCGAAGTCTACGAAGGAGAATACATCACCAATGAATCCTCGAGGTTCACTGATCAACTGATCGTCGGAAGCGGCAAACTACCCGGAGGTACGAGCGTGATGGTCCTGCGGCATAACGTGCGCAACGAGCCTGCCGGGGGGGAAAGGCTCGAGCGCGAAGCCGTCAAATATTCTCCCCTCACGCCATACATCGCAGAAGAATATGTCCCGATAGTAGCCACCGGGATCGGTATGTTCCTGATGAGCATCGTCAACCTGGCAAAAGCGATGTTTGAGTCTCTTACGGGGGAGATCGGTAAAAAGAGGTTCTCCTACGGGCACAAGGGGAAACGAATATTCGGAATCTCCATTCGGGAAGCACTCGCTCTGATAGGCGCAGCGCTGGTATTAGGTTTTGCCGTAACGTGGACGTTTGCCGGCCCCACTCAAAAGTTCTTCGACCTGTTCTTCCTGAACTCCGCAATCTGCCTTGTCGCCGGGCTCTCGCACGACCTGGTCCACAGGATACTGGGAAGGCTTTTTAATATACACGTAGAATACAGGTTCTGGTACGCAGGATCATTCATAACAATCCTCACTGCCTTTCTGGGCAATTCCTTCGGCATGCAGGGATTCCTCCTGGAAAAGCCCGATGAACAAATAAGCAAATGGAAATACGGGATAATGAAACTTGCGGCGCCCCTCTTCTCGATATCGATAGCCGGCCTGTTCGCAAGCCTTTACCTGAATGATCCCTCCGTATTGTACCAGATGATCTACACGACGGCGTCAATCCTTGCGCTGGCGGAGATAATGCCAGTCAAAGGACTCGACGGCTATGACATAAAAGAATGGAACAGGTGGATACACTCTGCATGTTTCATGGCGATATCTGCAATATTCTTTGCGATAAACTTTATCGCATAAAGATTCCATTTTTGTCATAATCATCTAAAATACATAAACAATATTCTAATTTTTTGTCTTATTTTGGTATATATGTACATAAATTCATATAATATATAATATCTTTGGAGATAAACCATGGAAATGTTACTCGACGAATTCAAAGAGCACATGGCGTGCGGCAAATGCAAAACAACCGATAAAAGGCTGATACCCTTCGTTAGCTATGGCGAAGACAACCGGCATTTCTGCCCGGAATGCTACGACAGCCTGCAAAAATATTTGACCGCATTCGAATAACAAATGCATGAAGCATGGGGTGGCCGGCATGAGACCTTATAAAACGATTATCCTATTACTCTGTTGTCTTATTCTTTCAGGTATCTACGTCCATGCCTATGAATACCCTGTAAAGGTCCTCTACCTGCGCGACCTGGGCACGAGATACACCGGCGAAATCGTCTCATTCACCGCAGAGGTGATAACCCCCTCGGAGGAGGAATGCAAAAGCTGCAGGGTATGGTTCTACGTGGACGGCCCGGACTGGGAGGGCGACAACTGGATAGGCTATGCGCCTTATTCCGATTACGCTAAATCCGGCCTCTACACCCTGGATTGGAAGATTGCCCCCGGCATGTCTGCCGGGACCTATACCTATTACGCCCAGGTAAAAAGCCCCGATGGGAACGCAAGGAGCGGATCATCCGAAGAATACGCCTTTCGTATAGTAAAAGAGAACATGAGAGCCCGGGTGATAGGCCTCTGGCCCGTGGACGATTCTCCCGCGGGAGCAGACGTCAATTTCCTTGCCCAGATAACTAACAATGGGGATACGGCCCTGGATCACAACTGCCAGGTAAAGTTCCACGTCACCGCATCGTCGGCAGAAGGCTCGCAGAAATATGCCGCAGGTTCCAGGAGCTGCACAACCGACGATTTTGCCGGGGCAACCGACGTTCTGAGCGTAGGCGGGACCCGATGGTATAAACTCCCCTGGACGCTGCCCCATGCCCCCGGGAAATACGCATACTATGCGACCGTCGAATACAAAGGAAGAGAGATAAACGATATCCCCCCGGCATACTCATTCAACGTGATCGAGCCCCGCAAGGCATCTATCATCTCGCTCCTGCCCGTGAGCGACGCAAGGACCGGTAGCAGCGTCACACTTGGAGCGCGCGTCGAGAACTCCGCAGACATCGTACTTGCGGACGGGTGCAGGATAGCCTACTACGCGAGCGGTCCAGCAAAAGCAGGCCTGAAACTGGAAGGAATAATCGGATACTCAGACTGCGTGCAGACCGGATCGGACGGATTATCGGCCCTATCCTACGAAGAACAGAGAGACTACTCCACCCAATGGAAACCCCCAATAGCAGGCGAATACAAATACAAGGCGGTAGTGAAATACGGGGAAACCGAGATCAGCCCCTGGTCTACAGAACAGAGCTTCAGGGTAGGAGACAATGTTACTACGACCACTTTTGCAGAGGAGACCGAAACGATCGAAGAAATCCCGGAACCGGAATACGAGGAAACATACTCGGGGGACACGCTTCCAGAGGATGAACCGATCACCGTTGAAACTACTACGACTACGTCCACTACGCAGGCGCAGGCAGCGGAAAACGAGGAGAACGAATCTACGCAGGCACCGAAAGTAGCCGGAAATGCAACCAGCGTGGAACTGGACAATCCCCTCATAAGCCTCGTATCGATTGCAGTTATCATATCGGCTGCCTTGTATATACTCTACAGGGCTTCGATGAAACTGAAAAAAACAAAGAAAGAAAATAAGGCATAATACTGACGTGCAAATCACATAGCTGCCGGAAACCGCTTTTAGAAATAGTTGGATAGCCCCGCCAGGATTCGAACCTGAGTCACCCGGTCCAAAGCCGGGTAGGATTGGCCACTACCCCACGGGGCTGTTTTTTATGTGTTTTGAAGAAGCTATGCGCCCGTCGGGATTTGAACCCGAGTTATCGGCTTGGAAGGCCGAAGTCCTACCAGACTAGACTACGAGCGCGTTGCGTATTTAATATAGGAAATTATAATACTTTCAGTAATATATATTCAGTGGTGATTTGTTAAAATGGACGGATTGATCGTTTTGAATTACAAGACATATGATGAGACGACTGGAGACAAGGCGGTTGCCTTGGCAAAGATATGCGACTCTGTCGCAAAAGAGACCGGCGCAAAGATAATCGTTGCGCCGCAGTTTACCGATATATACCGGATAAGCAAAGAAGTGAAGATCCCAATCTACGGGCAGCACATTGACGATATCAAGTTCGGCGGAAACACAGGCAGCATCCTTCCCGAGGCGATCAAGGCCGCGGGTGCTACGGGCTGCTTGCTGAACCACTCCGAGAAGCGCCTTAAACTTGCGGAGATAGATGCGGGCATACAGAAGCTGCGCGCGATGGGCATGGTATCCATCGTCTGCACGAACAACATAGCCGTTTCGCTGGCTGCGGCCGCGCTCGGCCCGGACTTTGTCGCAATCGAACCCCCTGAGTTGATCGGGAGCGGAATATCCGTTGCCCAGGCCAAGCCGGAGATCGTCACAGGCAGCGTTGCCGCGGTTAAGAAAGTCAATCCAAAGGTCCGTGTATTGTGCGGCGCAGGGATAGCCAAGGGCGATGACGTGAAAAAGGCGCTTGAGCTGGGAACAGAAGGAGTGCTTCTCGCATCCGGAGTCATAAAGGCGAAAGACCAGAGAGCGGTTCTATTGGACCTGGTCAAAGGGCTGAAATAAATCCTTTCTGTTTTTTTCTTTATTTTAATTAAAAAAGAGATAACTGTGGCTATGTCAGCCACTTTTTTCCGGCGATACCTCTTTTCTTTTAAGGCATCAGTACGTTCATCCCAATTCCTTCCTTGAATTCGATGGGGTGTATGTTCTCCGAGTGCGCTGTTGCCCTCATCTTTCTAATCATCAGGTTCCTTGAGGACTCTATTCCAACCATGACGTATTGCAGGGTAATAACCCCGTCCACCAGGAATTCTGATATCGTGTCCCTGCTCATCCCGCCCACGCTTTCAAGGAGCTCTGAGATTATTATCGATGTGCAAGGCAGTTTCCTTACTTCGTTTATGATCTTTTCCACAAGAAGCCTTGTTGCGACCGTTTCATGTAAAGGCGAAGGCGCTAACCTGTCCAGGCGGTCTTTAAGGGTGTATGATATATCGATATCCTCCAGGGCGATGGGGTGCGCCAGTATCTGGGACAGGGAGTCTATTACTACCCGGTCGCAGCCGTAATCTTTTATCTCGTTTATGAGCGCTTTTACGTTAAATTCTTTTACTTCGACGCAGACTATCCTCAGGTTTCCGCTGTCTATGTATTTCTGTATGTCCCAGCCCAGGACCGCAGGCTGCAGGAGGACACCTTCTACCTGTTCGTTGAAGGCGATGTAAAGGCATTTTTCCCCTGTTTTTGCCCCGTTGTACAAGTACTGGAGGGCAAATATAGTCTTCCCGGTTCCAGGCGCTCCGGATAACAGTATGCAGTGGCCTTTGGGGAATCCCCCTTCAAGTAAATCGTCTAAGCCGTTTACTCCGGTTTTCACTCTTGGGATTTTCATTTTCTAGGAAGGTGCGTTCTTTTGTCGGTGAATAATTGATTATATTATAACCGAAGGTATAAATAGGTTTTCAGCGTTTCATAAAGAAATACGCAAAGACCATCAGGATAACTGCAAGAACGGCGATTGTGATAGCATAGCCTTTATCCATCCCCAGGATGATCGGTATCGGGCCTATGAATAACACTGCTCCCCTGCGTATATCTGTCCCGCTATTTTCCCGGCCTGAGAACAGGGACATAAATAAGCCGGATAATACTGTTAAAACCCCTAAAACAATGAGTATAAGTCCTATAAACACAATTTGCCCCATTTTTATGGGTATTTATATGTTTTATTTTTAAAGTGTTTATATATACCTAAGCGTATTTATAAAGGTGGTTAATAATTTTGAGGTGAGTGTTGGAAAATGACTATGAAGGCTAATGTTGAGAATATGGTTTCGGCCATAACCGTAAATACAAAGATTGATCTGAAAAAGTTCGTCAAAAAAGTAAAGGGCATGGAATACAACCCGGAAAGATTCCCCGGAGTCGTATACCGCATAAGAGACCCGAAGCTGGCCATGCTAATATTCTCTTCCGGTAAGATAATATGCACAGGCGCAAGGAGTCCAAATGATATAGAAAGGGCGGTTGAGAACCTACTTGAGCGATTCAAGGAAGGAGATATCGTCGTAGAAGGAAAACCAAAGGTGGAGGTGCAGAACATCGTTGCCTCCGCGAAGATGAACTTCCGCGTAAACCTGGACCAGTTAGCAATGGAATGCGAAAACACCGAATACGAACCAGAGCAATTCCCGGGCCTCGTATTCCGCCTGGCAGAACCAAAAACCGTGATGCTCGTCTTCAGATCAGGAAAGATGATCATAACCGGTGCAAAGACCGCAAAAGACGCGGACAAAGCAGCCGAGGAGACAAAGAACATAATAAAGGAGATAGGCGCGGTAATATAACTACCGCCTGCCGCTCCATATATTTTTTGAAGGGGAATAATCCTCTTTCTTTTTCTCTGTTTTCTCTGTATGATGCCCCGACCATATCTTCCGGGGCCTGGATGCCGCAAGCTGCTGATGATATCTCTCCGCTTCTTTTTCCATTACCTCAAGCCTTTTGTAATAATCCGGGAACTCCTTGAGGTGCGCAAGAGCGATCTTCCCTGTCAGTACCGGATCATCGTTCGTGACGTTCGTCTGAGGATCGCAGCTGCCGTGCTCCAGTTCGACCAACAGCCCTTTGCGAAACTCGGACACGTCAAACGGGCTATCCTTCCAGTATATGCCGATTGATTCACCAATCCTCCTGGCTTCCTCCAAGTCAAAAATTGTTGCTGCCATTTCAAACACCAAAGAATAGTAAGAAATAAAGGAAAACTACTTAAAAAATCTGTTGTTTCCAATCCAACCTGATTATTTAAAAACAAGCACAATATAATAAAATCCTTGAAAAGCGGGGGTGCCGGAGCCGGCCAAACGGGCAGGACTTAAGATCCTGTGACGAAGGTCTACGCGAGTTCGAATCTCGTCCCCCGCAAACCTTTTTCTTTCTTTTCAAAAGAAAGAAAAACGTTTACGAAAAAGAAAGAAAGGGTGGCCCTGTTGGGCCACTGTGTGTATTTGCTGATTTTCTGTTAATTCCGTCAGACGGGCTGCAGGCCCGTCCCGGGGAGGGGTCAGGATGGCCCCGGCGGGGACATGCGGGCGTAGCCCGCAAACCAAGAACTGGGTGGTGGACCGCTGCCCACCACTCGGTTTGGCGCAAGTTCGAATCTCGTCCCCAGTTTACGGAAAAGCGCCCTTGAAGGGCATGTTTCTGAGGGACAAAGAAAGGGTGATCCTGTTGGACCTCTGATATCTTTTTGAAATACTTTTCTCCTTCTTTTAGGTGTATTATCCCGTCAGATAATGCTTTAATCATTTTTTTTAACTCTTTTTTATTCCCTTCGTCTTTATACATTATTGTATCAAAAATGGCTTTGAACGAATACGAGGAGTTCCGGGAACAATATGATGCTTACCTGGAAGAATTTTCAAAGCCCGAGACTGCTGAACTGGCTGCTTCCGCGAGGGCGGAGATGCACGCCGTCAAAGCAGAGGACAAATTCCTGTTCACCCCCAGATTCCTCCCGATGGATGTAATAAAGGATCATCTGCGGCGTTGCGAGAACACTATTGCAGTCCTGAACCTCATCCTGGCCGAGACAAGAGAGGGAGAAAAGACGCCTCTTTCGGACATCATCCCCAAGAAGAGGCAGTATAATATCCCGATGTCGAACATGTACGAACGGGCGATAGAGCTCGTAGACCCAAGGTTTCCTTCCATCATGGAGAGCCGCATAGACGGCTGCATCAGGGAAGACCTGAGCCTGATGTCGTACGAGGTGAACAGCAACCGCGCGGGATGGGAGAACTCCAGGTCCTTCTGCGACATCTACAACAGATATTTTGGAGCGATGCTCCCGGGCCGTACCATGGACTACGCCGACGGCTGGGAGAAGATAATAAAACACATGCTGCGAAAGATCGATGGAAAAAAAGTAATGTATCTCTCCGAGCAGACCGGGAAGGAATCGGTGGATGCGCTCCGGGCAAGAGGGATAGACATAGACTTTGTAAGATTCCAGGACCTGCGTTCTTTAATGAGATCAGGGGAACTTGCGATCACCAGGGATGACGTAGTATACCGGGGCGAGAAGGTAGACCTGATATGCCGTTTCCTTCGCACCCACCAGGTACTGGAAGTCCCGGAACTCTGCGAATGCGTTAAAGCAGGCAACGTTTTTCTGATCAACCAGATGGACGCGTTCTACGGCGGCATGAAGACACTGATGGTGCGCCTGCAGGACCCCGAATGGATGGGCTGCTATGCCGGGCAGGAGGATCTGATACCGATCCCAGCATCATGGTTTCTGCGGGATCTGGAGAAAAAGAAACTCCTGGACGGGAAAGACGGATACGTTTTGAAGTTCGGCAACCGCGGGGGCGGAAAGGCAGTCTATTTCGGCATGGAGAATTCCAAAAGAGAATGGAACGACATGCTCGAAAAATACAGGTACCGTTTTCCCGAGACCGCGATGATCCAGGAATATATCGAACCAAGCATCAGCCCCGTCTTTGACACCGGCGGCATGCAGCTCCAGAACACCACATGCGACGTATTCGTTTTCACGACCGACAAGCCGGAATACGGGGGCGTTTTCTCCAGATGCTCCTACGAGAACCTGGTCAATTTCAAGACGGGCGGAATCAAGCAGACCGTGTTCATCTGATCCTGCATTCCAATAATGCCCGCTTTTGATTGCAGGGTATCCTTGTTATTATGGCGTTCTTCAGTTCGACGAATTCCCATGCGCCGTATTTTTTGTAGAACGAGAGCAGCATGTCGCGGTCGAACCAGTCCACTGAATCGTTTATGCCGTCGGCGTCAAACAGCCTGTTTAGGAGTTTTGATGAATGCAGCATGCTGTCCGGCTGATTGTACGGCTCGCATATTATGATATTGCTGATCCTTGACCTCATCAGTTCTTCTATCAGGTTGCCCGGTTCGGGTATGTGGTGTAGCACGTCCATCAGGAGGACGCTTGAGTAATCCCTGTCCAGGTAATCCTGGAAATTCATTATGTCATCGTATACCGCGTTCCGGTTCTTTTTCTTCGCGTATGAGACGAATCTTTTGTTTTTGTCTATCCCAAGGTAGGATACTCCCGGAAGGTGGTCCTGTATCCTTGCGGTGCCGCATCCCAGTTCGAGAACGGATGACGTACCTATGAAGTTTCTAATCGTTTCTATCCTCTGGGTGTATACTTCATAATGAGAGAGTCTTATCATCAGTTCATACATCATGGGCGAGTGATACATTATTCCCTTCATTTTTATTCTGACTATGTTTGTCTGTTAGAATATATCTCCCTTGAACTATTTAATCAGTGCGGCGCTTATATATGTCTCAACGAAAGCCGCTAATAGGAGCAGCGGAGTAACTACGAGTATATGGATCGCCGCAGCTTCCCGGATGCTGGATGAGACGTCGCAAGCCCTTTTCTTATTGTCCACTGTAAAAAATGACAGGCCGATCCTCAGCCCTAAACCCCCTGCTATGAATATTGCGGGCAGCTCGAATATTCCGTGCGGGATTATCCCCTTCAGGAAAAACACGAGCCCCAAGTCTTTTACCTGCAGGTATTTTATAACGAATCCCATAAGAAAGCCGTTAGAGAACATTATGAAAAGCGTAGGCAGTATAAGCGTTCCGGCAACGACCAGGTAAATGGACACCTTGTAATTGTTGAAGAAGATACCGAGGGCCGTCTCAAGATTCGTTTCATGCGAGACCATCTCCTTCAGTTGCTTTAGAACGGGTAACATGATCCCCTCTATATTGTCGTACAAGGCGTATCCGGCGGGGACCCCGAGCAGGAATGCCGCGATGCAGAACGCGATTGCTCCGTTGTTCCTTGCAAGGGCTTTTCGGATCTCTTTCATCTGATATCCTTCCCGCAGCTTTTGCAATACGTTGAATCCTCCCGGTTGCTTGTCCCGCAGGAGGGGCATATCACGAACGTGGGCGCGGACGTCTCAGGCGCCCTTACATCATCGGTATCCATTGGATCCTTTTTCCTGACGTTTCCATTATATTCTTTGAGCTTCTTTTCCGAGTAGGCCAGGATAGAACCCATCATTCCGCCGATGCCTGCAAGGAGTGCGCAAAAAATATTCCATACCAAGAAGACTGCCCAGAATATGTCTGAAAAAAGATTATCCGGCCTGATGTTGAAAAAAGGAAATATCACGTAGACCCAGAATAGATAGCCTATTGCGGCAGACGCAAGTCCCACTAGAAAACCTGCGACCGGTAAAGTTCTGGCCTTTTTTCCCGCGTAAATACCTGCGTACAGCGGCCCTGCAAGTGGCAGCAACACCAGGGGGATGTAAAGCAGCGAACCTGCCAATGTTCCGTATGCTACCCTAATAAAATCCTTTATTTGCATTTTTGCTATTGAGAGCAAAACAACGGGTACATGATAGTTGCGATCAAGGCCGATATCAGCCCCAGGTCCAATACTATCATGGTCAGATCGTCCCTGTGCGTTCTCCACAAGACATATACTACGACGGCAAAGACTGCCGCCAGGAAATAAACGACCCTGGCAGACAGGCTTGTCGGTATCTTTATTTTGTTCATAGTTTATAGTCCAGCACCGTTCTCAGGAGCAGTTCTATCGAACTGTCAAGGTCCTTCATGCTGAATACTCCCGTAGGCGTGTGAATATACCTGCAGGGTATGGATATTACCCCCGTGGGTATTCCCTCCCTCGTCATGTATATCATTGCGCCGTCAGTCATCCCGCCTTCCACGACGTCTATCTGGTAGGGTATCTTGTTCTTCTTTGCGGTGTTTATGAGGAGTTCTCTTATCTGGGGATGGCTGATGAGCCCGCGGCCGGAGGCTTCTGCTATCGTTATCGCCGGGCCTTCGCCTATCTTCAGCATCGACTCGCTCTCCTTTATCTGCGGAGTATCTCCTGCGATAGTCGTGTCAATCGCCAGCGCGCAGTCCGGGTTGATCCTGAATGCGGCGACTCTTGCGCCTTTTAATCCGACCTCTTCCTGACAGGTTCCTACTCCGTAGACCGTCGCGTCGATGTTCTTGGGTATTTTTTCCATTACCTTTAACAGGGCGTAGCAGCCGATGCGGTCGTCTATCGCCTTCGCATAGATGAAATCATCGGAGAGGTTTCCGTAATCCGATTCGAAGATGACCTGGTCGCCTACTTCCACTCTTTCTTCGGCTTCCTTTTTGTTTTTCGCCCCGATGTCTATGAATAGTTCGTCGTGCTTCATGACCTTGTCTGTTTCCTCCTTCTTCTGCAGGTGCGGGGGCTTCGAACCTATGACGCCGGGAACGTCGCCTTTCTTTCCTTTTATCCTGACTCTCTTGCAGAGGAGGATGCGGTCGTCTATTCCCCCTATCTTGACGAAGCTGATGAATCCCTTCTCGTTGATGTTCTTTACCATGAGCCCTATCTCGTCCATGTGGGCCGCAATCATTATTTTCGCCTTGCCTTTTCCTTTCACGCCGGTCACGTTGCCGAAGCTGTCTATTTCAACTTTCTCGCAGCTTTTTTTCAGCTCTCTTCTCATTATCTCGGCAACGTTTTTTTCGAATCCTGAGATCCCATCGGCCATGCATAGCTCTTTTAACAGGTCCATTTTGTTTTTTTATCTTGTATTTTTTATTTGATTATGTTGCGATAAACACATATTCCATACTGTTAAATCTAATATGTCTTATCTGATTTATATATGGCCGTTACTTAAGTATTATCGGTGGGTTGGTTGGCAAACATACGTAAGGTGCTGACTTGAAAATAGGGAAAATAACCTCCGCTTCGGGCGACGATATCGTGGCCGCAATCCATCTTTCAAAAAAACCGCTGGACCTGCATACCGCAAAAAAACTCTGCGGAAAACCTGTTTCTCTTGAAGATACGCGCAACGCAAATATGATCGGGCGCATCACCAACGTCATCGGCAAGACCGACGAGCCGTATGCCGTGATCTCCCTGGACAAGCGCAAAAAGAACAACACTGCGGACAAGGTAATGAACAAGACAGTGTTCACGCCCTTCAACCTGGATCTGTAAAAACTTGCATCATAAATGGCTAAGCCATCTAAAAAATCAGAATCAAAAAAATCAAAAAAAATGGTAGAAAAACTTAAACCCTTTGGCACGGACTCTAACGAAGCTATTGCAAATGCCTGCCCGTCATGCGGCGGCGGAAACCTGGTAACCGATTACGCGCACGGAGAACTGGTCTGCAAAAAATGCGGGCTCGTCATAAATGAAGAACTCCTCGACTTCGGACCGGAATGGAGGGCATTCGACGAAGAACAGAGAAGCAAGAGATCCAGAACAGGCGGCCCGGTAAAATACGCAAAGCTCGACAAGGGACTTACGACCGAAATAGACAAATACGACCGCGACATAAGGGGCGGAGCAATACAGCCGGAAAGAAAGGCGCAGCTATACCGCCTGAGAAAATGGCAGAGACGCTCACGCATGTCCGACTCGTTCCAGAGGAACCTATCTATTGCATTGCCTGAATTGGACAGGATGTGCGCCTACCTCTCGATACCCGGGAACATAAAAGAAGAATGCGCCATGTGGTATCGAAAAGCAGTATCAAAGGGGCTAGTGCGAGGACGTTCGATAGAGAGCGTCGTTGCAGCAGTAATCTACCTGATATCAAGGCAGCACCAGTTGCCGAAAACTTTGGACGAACTCGAAGAAGCATCCGGCGTCAAGAGAAAAGACATCGGCCGAAGCTACCGCTTTTTGTGCAGGAAGCTTGACATAAAGATGCCGATAGCAACGCCGATGGATTACGTTCCGAGATTCGCCTCAGAACTGGGCCTGTCCGGCGAGACCGAAGCAAAAGCTATCGAGATCCTGGAAGAAGCGCGAGAGAAGGGAATAATATCCGGGCGCGGACCGACGGGCGTGGCAGCGGCTGCCATATACCTTGCTGCAAAGATAACGAACGACAAGCAGACCCAGAAAGGGATAGCAGGCAAACTGATCGGCGTGACCGAAGTCACCATCAGGAACCGCTATGAAGAGCTTGCGCGCGCGCTGAACATGAATATGTGAAATGCTCGCAAGCATTTCATCTTTTCTTCTTATTCTCCTATTTTCTTTTAATGGAATCCAATATCCTCTTCCTCTGCCGGATAACCCAGTCTATGAAGTCTATAAAGGACATAGTGAACATTCCCTCCGCTCAACTGGGAGAACTCGCGGGAGTATCACAGCAGACGGCCGCAAGGAACCTAAAAGAACTGGAAGACGCAGGACTTATCAGGCGGGTAAAGACCGGGCGGGGCCAGGGGGTAATAGTCACTGAGAAAGGGATCATGGAACTGACTGAATTGTATTCCTCCCTCAAAGAGTTCCTCGAAGAAGAAGCGCCCGAGACGAAAGTAACGGGAACCATATCCAGAGGAATGGGCGAAGGCGCATACTACATAAGCGAGTATGCCGAAGAGATAAAAAACAAACTGGGATACAAACCGTTTCCAGGTACTTTGAACGTCAAGGTAAGCGAGCCGCTGAGTTTGGACCGGCTCCTCACCGGGACGATCAAAGGATTCAAGAAAAAGAACAGGACGTTCGGATCGATACGCTACGCCCCTATGTGCGTGTCTGCGAAAGGGCAGAGCGTCGACTGCCATATAATAGTTCCTGCGAGGACGCACCATAAGGACGTGCTGGAGATAATAAGCCAGTGCAATCTCAGGGAAAAGTTAGGCGTTTCGGATGGCGATGTAGTTAACGTTGAGTTCGTCGAAGGATAGATTAGGTTGCGCATCCTATCGCGGGCAGTCTGTGAAAAGCTTAAGAAGCGCTGGCAATCGCTAAGATATGGTATTAACTCGCTTGAAAATTTATTGATTATTGCGTCTTTTCCAGCCAGTTGAAGCTTATAATCGGAGATTTAAGCCCCCATTTCTTATGTTATACCATGGCTTTTACTGGCAGTGTCACGGCAGTTTTAGGAAAAGACCTTGCGCACGATCTTGGCAAGAAGGGCACCGTAAGCGACGTCACTTTATACAATCATAAGCAGGGAGAAAAGGTCCTTGCGTTCGTGGAGCCTACCGGTTACCCGGACAAGGTGCAGTCCCTGATAACTGTCCTGAACATGTCTGATCAGGTCATCCTCAAAGTAACTGAATTGAATTCCTACTTTGCTGAAACGCTGGTAGCGCTGGACGCAGCGGGCATGAGGAACGGTTTCCTTATCCTTGGGCCGAACGTGCAGGCTGATCCGTTGAAGAAGCTTTTTGCCGGGACCCCTGTTGAGAATTATCCGATCGTTGAGCAGCTGGTCGTTCCCATACGCGAGAAGCTTGCCGAGTACAAGACCGATAGCAGCGGAGACGTTGTTTTGCAGATCGATCATTCCTTTGCCGTGAAGGGCGTGGGCACTGTCGCATTGGGCGTTGTCAAGAAGGGCACTTTGCGCAGGCACGACGAGCTGACTATCTATCCGAATCACATGAAGGCGCTTGTCAAATCCATCCAGGTCAGCGACGTGGACATGGAGGAAGCGGGCGTCGGCGTGCGCGTGGGGATAGCGGTCAAGAACCTGAGGCCCGATGAGATCGACAGGGGATGCGTTTTGTCGAAGAAGGACGTTCTCACGTCTGATACTTTTGAATTGAACGCCGTATTATCCAAGTATTCTCCGCGTTCTCTGGAAGTGGGGGACGTGTTCCTTGCGTCTTCCGCGGTAAACTATGCCCCTGCAACAGTTGTTGAGGGTGCGGTTTCCCCCGGCGCGAAGGGGAAGATTAAGATAAAACTGGATAAATCCGTTCCTGTTATAGCCGATCGCATCCTGTTCCTGGACCCCGGCCTGAAGATGCCGCGCGTTTTCGGTTACGGTTTGATCTGATGATCGTATGGCTGTCGAATTATTGTCTCCTGCGGGCGGATGGGATTCGCTGCGGGCGGCTGTTTCCAATGGCGCGGATGCCGTGTATTTCGGGGCGGGAAGCTTTAATGCCCGCAGGCGCGCCGGGAATTTCTCGGAAAAAGAGCTTCCGGAAGTTGTTTCATACTGCCATGCGAATGGAGTGCGCGCGTTTCTTACTGCTAATATCCTTGTGAAGAACCCGGAGCTGAAGGATTTCTTTGGCCTTATAGGAAAGGCGTATTCGGCTGGGATAGATGCCGTGATAATACAGGATGTTTCTTTTATCCATTTGATAAAGGAGCATTATCCCGGCCTCGAGGTCCATGTGTCCACGCAGGCCGCTGTTTTTAATTCTTTTCACAAGGAGCTTCTTGCCGGCGCAGACCGGGTTATCCTCCCAAGGGAGCTTACGTTAAATCAGGTCAAGGAATTCCGCGAGAATACAAGTCTTCCTGTCGAGATATTCGTGCAGGGGGCGCTCTGTTATTCCATGAGCGGTCAATGTCTTTTGTCGAGTTTCCTCGGCGGGAGGAGCGGTAACCGCGGCCTGTGCGCGCAGCCTTGCAGGAAGAAATACAACGGTAAATACATTATTTCTACAAGGGACCTGTGCCTTGCAGAGAAGATCCCCCAGATAGTATCAGCGGGCGTTTCTACGCTTAAGATAGAGGGGCGGCTGCGCAGTCCCGAATACGTGGCGGCGGCAACGGCGTTGTACCGAAGGGCTATTGATTCCCTGGAGAAGGGAAGGTTTTCCATCGATAAAGATTCTTACGCCGATATGGAGCTTGCATTCAGCCGCGAATACACGCAGGGGATGCTTATGCGCGTAGCGGACGTCGTAACGCCCGATGCCGGTGGTAAGCGGGGAATATCCCTTGGGATCCTGGGCAATGGCGGGATGATTTCCCTGAAGGCTGCCCTGCGTTTGGGCGACGGAGTGGGCATCGTCTCCGGGAGAGGCATCCACGGGGATCATGTCAAATCCATTGAATACAAAGGCAAGCGGGTCGAACATGCTGAGTTGGGCCAAAGCGTGAGGCTCGATATTAATGCGCACCCGGGGGATGAGATAATACTCTCGTCTGGGAGCCCCCGCAGGAAGCCTTGCAAACCGGGAGCAAGGAAACCGATAGAGATAAAAAGAGGGCCTGCGAAAGACGTTGTTCTAACGCCTCATGCGGGTGGATTCTCAGATGAACGGTTGCTCGTCAAAGTCTACTCCCTGAAAGACGCGTACGCGGCAAAAGAAGCAGGGGGAGATTATGCGTATTACAATATCTTTTCAAGGGATTATCCGGCGGACGATCCCCATGTTTCCCCGTACATTCCCCGATGTCTTGGGGAGCATACTGCGCAGAAGGCCTTGTCGCTCGCGCATGAATACAGGCCCTCTTCCGTTCTCTGCGGGGATCCGGGTGTTGCTGTGTCCATCAATGTGGGAACTGTATACCTGGACATATCCGGGAACGTATTCAACGATAATTCCGTGAGGTTCTATAACGAACGGGGCGTTATCCCGGTGATATCCCCCGAGCTTTCTTTCAATGAACTGTCCGGATTCTCGGACAAGCGCTTCGCAGCTTACGTGCACGGGAGGCTTCCACTGATGTCTACTAGGTATTCTCTTCCCGTGGAAAAGCTGACCGACGGGATGAACTACGTATTTCCGGTGCGAAGCGAGGGCGAGTATAAGCAGGTTTTAAACAGCATTCCCCTGGGACTGTTCGCATCGGTGTCAAAACTAAAAGATGCGGGCGTAAACCGGTATCTTCTGGACTTGGAAAAGGACGTGCCGGAAACGGTCGCATCATACAAAAAAATCCTGTCCGGTACCGGCGTGAAAAAGTCCACAGAGGAATACACTCTGGGGAACTATCGCGGGGGCGTGCAATGAGCCCTAAACCGGGCAGCCTGGCCGATCTGAACAGGCAGGCGAACTGCGACTGGTTCGACGGGGAAGAAAGCAGCATACGGCACAGCAGCCTTGCGGCAATACGGGAATACGATCTGGGGCTAAGAAAGCGCAGGGTCGATCCTTTATACTACGTTAAAGCAATGCTCCTCCTTTCGGTCGTGTATCTCTCGTGGGTCGCCTTCCATGAGTCGCTCCACTATGCCTCATGCTCTCTTCCGGGGAACCGCGCATACATAGCGTCGATCCTGCCCACTCCGGCGATAGCGTGCATGATGGGAGGAACACTCAGCCCGTACGGTGCGTTTCTCTACTATATGTCTCCTTATATTGCCGCAATAATCGTCCTGGCAGTGTTCTGCAGGGTGCAGAGCAGTCTCCTGCACCTGATCCCTTATACGGCGTTCTTCGATCTGCAATACAATCTCCTGGCAACAAGCCTGATAGGCGGCAAATTGAACGGCAGGGAGAACGACGTTTTGTCTCTGATGAGGCACGTTGGCACTATCGGCCAATCCTCAGGTTTGTTCAATATATTCTACGGCTTATCGGTAGCATTTCTAATAGGGCTGTCCCTCCTGGTTTTCTATTACGGCTACAGGGACGATCTCTCTGATTCCCGTTACCGCGATCTTTTTATCGCTGCCTTCCTGTTCTATACGGTGTTCTATACCGCAGGGACCATATCTTTGTATTATTAGCTTAGGCCCGTATGATGGACGGGAAATTGCCTTTGTAGTGCAGAGCCCCGTTTTCCACAGAGAAGTCTTCTATTTCAAGGCCCGGCATCCTCGCAAGCTGGCGGTTTATCGCGCCTTCCAGTTCCTCGGTCCCTTTTCCGACGTATTCCCCGGGTACCGGTATCAAGCCTGCTTCAGCTTTTGTGATCTCTATTTTGAGGGTATTTGCCCCGCTCTTGACTATCTTTCCTGCAGCGTATATCGGCCCGTCAAAGTCATAGCCCTGCTTTCTTAGATCGAGGTTCGCGGACAATTCCATATTGTTGTTGCTCCCGAGCTTGACCTGGACGTCCCTGAGCGTTCCACCTTTGTTCGTTTCTTTTATCCATGAAGAGAGTTCGGAGCTGGTGACCGATATGTCCATGGGCTTCATGTCCGAGTACGTTAAGTAGCATTCGAGGCAGAATTTGTCGGATGAGCCTTCCAGTTTTATTCCCTGTTTGGTCAGCATGTCCTGGAAATACGCAGGGTCAGTCCTTACGCCGAGGTCCCTTGGCTTGTCTGCCCCGAGCAAAGCGGTGAGTAGGGGTATCTTGATGAAACCTGTAGCTGCTATCAGCAATACGCCCCCCATTATTATGAGGACTCCTGCCAGCATCAAGCCTCCCAGGAATCCGAAGAAGACTACGTTCTGTTTTTTCATTTTGTTTTAAGCTCTCTTAATATCTTTTCCACTATCTCTCCATTCGTCGCGACCTTTGCCTTGTTCTCCTCGAAGCGGGGCTCGATTATGGTTATCCCATTCTTCTCAAGCTTTTTTATGTTCTCCTCGACAAAGGGGTTCTTGTACATCGAATAGTGCATGGCCGGGGCGATTATCACCTTTTTCCCGGAGCCGATTGCCGTCGCCGCAAAGGTTGTGACCGACGAATCGTCTATCCCGCAGGCAATCTTCGAGATGGTATTAGACGTCGCGGGACATATGAGGAGAAGCGATGCCTCCCCGTCCACGCCGCAGAGCCTGACGTGCTCCGTTTTGCCGGTTATCTCCGTTATGACGTCCTTTTCTGACGCCCATTCCAGGACATTGGGGTTTATTATCTTTTGGGCGGACGCAGAAATTACGCATTCCACTTCCACTCCGCGCCTGCGCAGTTCCCGGACGAGCTTCGGCGATTCTATCGCGGCGACGCTCCCGCATACTGCGAGTACTATCTTTCTGGTTTTCATCTTTTGGATCGATGCTCTTAAGTAATTAATTAAATGACGTATTTATACTCTATTAGTTGAGTTATTTAACATATATCTCTGCGGAAAAACATGGATAATATCGTTGCAACAGGCATCAAAGGCCTGGACACCGTTTTGGGCGGCGGCATACCCGCAGGGACATGCGTCCTATTGATGACTCCCCCGATAATCGAATCCAAGATATTCTACATGGAATACATCCAACGGGGAATACTTGCAAACGAGCCCGGCATGATCGTCTCGATGGACTACTCTCCCGAGGCCCTTAAATCGAAAGCCGCGGAATACTCCTGGGACTTTGACGCAGGCGAGAAAAAAGGCCTCCTCAAATGGGTGGACGGATACTCCCTGAACGCAAAAAAAGAAGTGGAATCCACGGACGCAATAAAACGCATAGGCGGAAGCATAGCCCTCTCCGACCTCACTATAGAGATATCAAAGATACAGCAGGAATACGCGGCGATAAAACCCTATTACAGGTATGTGTTCGACTCGCTTTCCACCCTGTTCATATACAACGACGCCAATACCGTATACCGGTTCCTGCGGGTCATAATATCCAAGATGCGCATGAGCGGAGGCGCCGGATTCCTCACCCTCGGCGAGGGGATACACGACCCCTCAGTAGAGATGACCCTGCGCTACATGGTGGACGGGACGATACACCTGGACGATCACATGCGCATCAACGTACTAAACCTGCCGACCCCTTCCTCTGCGAAGAGCGCCCGCCTGGTTCTGACGAAAGAGGGGTTCTGCGTGGAGGAGTAGGCGTTATATTCCGAATTTCCAAACGCAAGCATTACTCGGTCGGTTGCATTTCCTGCCCGGCAATCGATAATTAACATTTAAATCCCCAATCCAATATCGATTCAGATAGTAATAATTTTTACTCACTTAGTGAAATGAAATATATGGACGTCTACGACAGGTTCGAGTCCCTTGGTCTGTCTGTCTTTTCCCTCGACGATCTTATGAAGTCGTTCTCCGGGGATCGCGATACTGTCAAGCAGCAGCTTTCCTACTGGAAGAAGAAGGGATGGGTCCTTAATCTGAAGAGGGGAATATATGAACTCGCTTATCCCCGCAGGACGGTGAAGTCCGATCTGTATATCGCGAATCGCCTTTATGAGCCGTCTTACGTCTCATTGGAGACCGCGCTCTCATATTACAGCCTTATCCCTGATGAGGCCATGGGCTCTGTTACGTCTGTTACCACAAAGGCCACCCGCGAATTACGCAACCAGTACGGTTCTTTTAGTTACAGGAGTATCGTGGAAAGGGGTTTTTCGGGTTATTCACTTATCGATGTCCAGGGTCTGCCTGTAAAGATCGCTGAGCCTGAGAAGGCGTTCGTCGATTTTTTGCATTATAACAAAGATGCAAATCTCGAAGACATGCGATTCGATCGCAGGAAAATAAGGGGCCTTGACAGAAAGAAGCTGTTCTCTTATGCGGGCGTTATTAGCGCATCGCTTGAAAAGACTGTGAGGAATATCCGTGCTGAGTTATGAATCTGTCATCCGGGAAGCGGAAGCAAGGAACATGCCCAGGGAAAAGATCCGCGGAATCGTACGGGAATACCTCCAGGTTATCATGCTCAAACACCTCTACAGGAGCGCTTACGCCGGAAACTTCTATTTCATGGGCGGAACGTCTCTGCGTTTGCTATATGGCCTGCGCAGGTTCTCGGAGGGCTTGGATTACAATCTAAAGGGGCTGGGAAAGAAGGGCTTCGAAGAGTGCGCAGAAACCATCCGGAAAGATTTGTTAAAAGAGGGGATACCATCCGAGCTCTCCTTTTCTCACAGGGATACTCTATTCATCGCTGAATATTCCTTCAAGGGGATCATGGAGGAATACGGCGTAACCGATAAGCGCGGGGAGCTTGTAATAAAATTCGAGGCAAACAAGCCCGCGTATAAGCTTGAGACCGAGACCGGCGTCGTAAGCGGCTACGGCGAGCTCTTCATCGTAAATGCAATGTCGAAGGGAAGCGTTTTTGCAGACAAGATAGACGCCCTGAGAAACAAAAAGATTGGAAGGCACGTTTACGATATACTCTTTTTGCTCTCAAAAAAATTCCCTGTCGACAGGACGCTACTAAAGGAAAACGGGATCAAAGCAGAACCAAAAGAGGCATTGAAGGAGGTCTTTTCAGGGATCACGGATGCAAAATTGATCGAGCTTGCAGAGAAGATCAAGCCATTCCTATTCGATCCAAAGGAGCAGGAACTGGTAAGGAATGCGAAGATTGCCGTATCGAATCTTGCTTCCGGATACGAGTTCTGATATAAGATTTCTGAAAAAACTATTTTTCTCTTTTTATACTCTGTCCCCTAAATATAACATATTTTTTTAATTATCTTGGAGTTGGGGGGAGTGAATTCAAACAAAACAAGGATGCTTTCAGTTGGGATAACGTTGCTGATGCTATCTGGTTTTTCTGTTGTTTTATTTGCTGACGAGAGTGCAAACGACGCACCTGTAATAATAAATGATGCCAGCAGTGAGGATCAGGCCCCTAATGATGGTGACATTACTAGTGATACTATTTTAGGAGGTTCTGAGGGATCTACGACTCCCGTGACCTCTATTCCACCAGATACGCAACCGCCTTCAGAGGATTCTGCACCATCAGGTGATCAACGGGATTCTGGTGAGGAAACTGAGTATTATAAGTTTACAGGTGTTCAGTCCATTTCAAGTCCCATTGTAGAAAAGAGTTCTTTTCAGACTAGTCTTTTCACCGGGGCCGCTTCATATTCTTATCCATTGGAACTTCCTAGGGGTACAAATGGCCTTACTCCTCAAATTTCTTTGGATTATAATAGTCAAAGCGCCATCGGCCAGTCCGGCATTGTCGGTCTCGGATGGGATCTGGGATTGAACTACGTGGAAAGGGACGTCAACTATACGCCTGATAACTATAGTGACGACCGATTCGTCCTGATTCTCAACGGAGAGAGACATGATCTAGTCTATGCGTCTTCTGATGGTCGTTATCATACACAAATTGAGTCGTATCTTTTTATCAATAAATCTATTAGTTCCATGAATAATACGTTTACGGATTACTGGCTTGTTAAGTCGAAAGACGGCGTTGAGTACCAGTTCGGATTTTACAATGGGAACCATGTTTATAATTCTGAAGTAGTTTGTTCAAGAGGAACTTATGTTACACGATGGTATCTTGATCAAATAAAAGATACACATGGCAATACTGTTACTTTGGCATATAACCAATCTGAAGGAGCAGTCTATCCATATTCAATAATCTACAGCAACAAAGAAATAGATTTTATTTTCGAAAATCGATCTGATGCAGTCACAATTTATGTTCAGGGCGGTAGTGTAACGTTTTTTGCTGAAACTCGATCTTTTGTTTCATATGTTTTATAGGTATGTATCTATTCGTTCTCCGTAATAAATCCTTAGTTGGTTTATTATGGCGCTCCAGTCTCGTAGGGTCATG
>JBAQYF010000002.1:0-84363 GCA_049299895.1 Candidatus Altarchaeia archaeon | reverse complement strand
CATGACCCTACGAGACTGGAGCGCCATAATAAACCAACTAAGGATTTATTACGGAGAACGAATAGATACATACCTATAAAACATATGAAACAAAAGATCGAGTTTCAGCAAAAAACGTTACACTACCTATCTTTTCTTTTTGTCCTTCTTTGGCGCCCCGTAAACCGCTTTCCTTTCCCTGACAACGCCCCCGGATTTCATTCCCGCGATCATGGTTATTATCCTTTCAGTGGACTTGCGGGCTTCCAGGCGCTCTTCTTTCAGTTCCTGCAGGAGCTTTTCGAACCTGTAGTTTGCGGCGTCGAATCTCTGGATGGTGTCCTGGTGGAACCCGTCCAGCTTCTCTATAGTCTTCTCCTGCAAGCCGATCATCACATCCTGCTTGTCTATCATCACATCCTGCTTTCCGATCATCACATCCTGCTTGTCTATCATCACATCCTGTTTTTCTATCATCACGTCCTGCTTTCCGATCATCACATCCTGCTTGTCTATCATCACGTCCTGCTTTCCGATCATCACATCCTGTTTTTCTATCATCACGTCCTGCTTCTCCAGCATCGCAAGGCCTGTCTGGACCATCGTTCTCTGCTGATTTGACGCAAGTATCTCTCCGTATTCCCTTATCGGAAAAATATCCTCCGGCGGCTTCTCCTCTCGTACGCGCAGGACTACGGCATTCTTCGGCCTCGCAGTACGGCAGAACTCCGCAAACCCGTTGACGGCCTTCTCAGCCCCTCCAAAAGAAACGATCAAAACCTCTCGTCCGTCTGCGTAGACGTTCTCGGCCGCAAACCTCTCAAGCCGAAGCATCCGCGCATTCTCGAAAAGAAACGGCCTAAATCCCACGCCGTGAACCTTTCCCCCTTCGATCACGATGCGCTTGTCCATAAATGAATATACGAACGGGAAACTTAAAAACCTGCAAAAGTGCAGAAAACAAAACCACATAATCAAACAAGAACAATGAGCCTTAGAGACCCATGAACCCGCCGACAGAAAGACTTTCCAGGCCTGGTTTCTAAAGTTTTCTATTATGAATAGAAATTTTTTTGATTCCTTTCCATTCAAAATTATATGAAATTTTAAGACCGTTATCAGCGGGCAGAGGGCAAAGATCGAGTCACAGAAAACAGGAGAGAAGCAGTAGAAAGCTATCCTTTCTTTTTGCCCTTTTTCGACGCACCATAGGACGACTTTTTCTCCCTGACGACGCCCCCTGATTTCATCGAAGCTATCATGGCAATGATCCTCTCAGTGGACTTGCGCGCCTCCAGGCGTTCGTCTTTCATTTCCTCAAGGATCCGCTCCAGGTTGCTTGCTATCCTTCCGTATTTATCGCATATGGCTTCGAAGCGCTGGGTAGTGTCCTGATTGAATGCATCGAGCTTTTCCGAATTTTCTTTCAGCAGTCCGGCAGCATCCTTCGCATAACCAAGATTCTCCCTGGAAACGGCCAAAGATTCCCTGGCAACGCCGACAGTCTCCTCCTGCAGACCACGGGCCTCCTTCGCATAAACTATTGACTCTTTGGAAACGGCCAGATTCTCCTTCGAGACTCCAAGATTTTCTTTTTGCATCGAAATTATTTCAATGCCACTCATAACGATCGTATGCTGCTGATCCGAGGCAAGAATCCGGTCGTATACGCCGATGTCGAGGATCTTCCCCCCGGGTTCCTCCTCCCTGACGCGCAAAACCCTGGACCCCTTCGGGCGGGCAGCCCGGCAGAAATCGGCGTAATCCTTCACAGCCTTCTCATCCCCTCCAAAAGAAACATCTACCGCCTCCGATCCATCCAGCAGGACGTTCTCAGCATCGAACCTCTGCAGATCAAACCTGAGCGCCATACGATAGAGCAACGGCCGAAATCCCACGCCGTGAACCTTTCCCCCTTCGATCACGATGCGCTTGTCCATAAATGAATATACGAACGGGAAACTTAAAAACCCGCAAAAGCGCAGAAGACAAATAATCAAACAAGGACAAAGGGCCTAAGAGACCCATGAACCCGCCGACAGAAAGATACCGATAGTACTATATACAGTATATACTTTCTTTACATTATGTTGGCCGCGGATATATGCCGCACATCTGAACTATCTACTATAATTAAGACACGATCCGACAAAAAGACCCGACAAAAACTATATAGCGCCGTTGTTCTATATAGACTATTTCCGGGAGAGATATAAGCGCCGCGCAGCATGTTGTTAACATAGGACGATCACAAAAATGACCGAGAACCCGGTGAAAACACAGACAAAAAACATGAAGGCCAGGTGCCTGAAGATCGTCACCACCCCGGACCACGACATAGAGCGCGTCCGCCGCATACTTCTAAAATTCAGTCCCGAACTCCTGATACTCGAAAGCAAGACCAAGAACTGCAACTACAAAACGCTGCACATCGCCCAAAGCCTGCGAAAAGAAGGATGCAGAGACGTAGGAATGAAATTCTACAAGGGCGACCTCCTCAAAGTCCAAATGTCAATAACCTGGACCGCGGAAACAAAAGTTTCCGCTGTATGTCAGGGAACGATCCCTGACCACCCCGCAGACTGCCGGAACGGATCAGGGGCAACTATGTCCGATATCGACCATAAAAGCGTGGGATGAGATACCAAGATAAGACGGACAACAAAAAGAGTAGTAAAGGAGAGATAAAAAAATAAACGGTGGTTAAAAACAAACAAAAAAACAAAATGAAACTAAAAAACATGCTGAAAAGCAACAAGGGAATGTCAGAAGTAGTCGCAGTACTAATTCTGATATCAGTAGTGATTGTAGGAGCCGTTGGTGCAGGAGTCATAATGACGACCTTCTCAAACCAGGTCGCAGACGACGCATCAGCAGAAGGGATCGGCGAGAACTCAGCAACTGAGATATCAACAGCCGGTTCGACGACCGTGTTTCCTGTGACTGACTGCATGGGCAAGGCATTTGCAACCAAAGTTAAGGGGGTAAAAGTAACGGCGCAGGGCGGCGGATCAGGAGCAGGAGTCGCGGCAGCAGGGATGAAGATAGTCGACCTGGGAGCAAGTAGTGCTCTTGATAAGATAACAAGTGGGAAGACTAAGTATCCTGATCTTGAGGAACACCTAATAGGGGGAAGCGGAGTTGTGTTTATAGCGAGCACCGCATGCACTGACGCAGCAAATGTGAGTAAAAATGCGCTAAAGGCTTGTTACAACTCTTCGATTGGGACCGACTGCAAACTTCAGATGCTGAATGGTACTGATATAACTCCCACGATAGGAAATGTATATGAAAGGTCTGAGGATTCAGGAACAGAGGATACTGTTGCAAAGTATGTAGGATACCAAGATGGGACAACAAGCCAATTGAAAACACTAGGTTCCCATGGAAAATCAGCTAACGGCAACCAGGGCATACTTGATGCAGTAAAGACCGCGACGACATGTGTCATAGGTTTCGTTGACTACGGTATAGCAGCAGGTGAAAGCAACATAATAATATTGAACGTAGAAAACAAGAAGGCAGAGAAGGAAAACATAAAGTCCACGCTTAAGACCATGACAGATGATAAATACCCTGCAGGACTTGCAAGGCAGCTCTACTACGTCAGCAACGGCGCGCCCTCGTCCCTGGCCCAGAAGTATATCGACTTTGTGAACACACCCGCAAGCGCAGGTGAAGCACAGGCCGACTGCTGGGAAGAGACCGGATACATAGCCGCATGGGAGTTTGCCTAAAAAAACAAACCCAATTTTTTCTTTTTTTATTTTTTATAATCAAGGACGTGATAAAAAGATGCGTTTTCCAGATTTCAAGGAGTTAAGAAAGGACAAGCCTTATCTGTTTCTCACATTCTGCACAGTCATATTCCTCGCAATCATCTCCCTGGTCTTCGGATCGGTTTTCTACTACGCGTCTCCCGTACTCATGAAGACCGGGATTATCAACTTCGTCTTCGGAGAAAAATGGGGTGACGGGGAATACGGGATATTCATATACCTTTGGGGAACAATGTATCTGACCTTCGTTACCATGTGCATCTCCTTCCCGATAGGGATCTTCACGGCTGTCTACCTCGCCGAATTCGCTCATCCAAAGATAAGGGGCCCGATGAAGACATCAATAGAATTACTTGTTGGAATACCTTCTGTTGTGTACGGGATATTCGGCTACTACGTACTTAGATTCTACTTAAGGGATTACGTTAATCCGTTCATAGGCGCGACACTGGGACAATTCATACCTTTTTTTGCTTATAATCCGAGTTCTGGGGGCGAAGGAATCTTCCTGGCCGCGATAGTCCTGAGCATTATGATCATACCCACCATTGTGAGCATTTCCTATGATTCCATGAGGTCTGTGTCGAAGTCTTTCAGGGAGGGAAGCTTTGCGCTTGGGGCCACCAAATGGGAAACCATCAAGGACGTAGTCATACCTGTTTCCATGCCGGGAATAGTTGCGGGAGCAACCCTGGGGATAACAAGAGCACTTGGGGAAACAATGGCGATCGTGATGCTTATGGGAAATACTTACACGAAACCTGTTTCCATACTGGATACCGGCTATGCCATGACTTCAGTTATACTTAATTCATTGGGGGAGAATTTCGGAAACGAAAGGATGAACGCCCTGTTTGGAATTGCCGTTGTGCTATTCATGCTTGAGGCGTTCTTCATTGTTCTGATAAAGGTCGCGGCCAGAGGTTTTAAAAATGCAACCTAAAAGGTCATTCGCAATAGATAAGAAGAGAAAGCGTACTCAGAAGCTATTCGTTTCCATATGTTTCTGCTCGGCTCTTCTCACCGCTTCGCTCCTGGTCATTATCCTGGGCATCATATTTTCCAAAGGCCTGCCAGTGATCAGTTTGGAATACCTCGTCAAAACTGAATTTGAAGCGGACGGCTTCAACAGGGGCATAGCCAATACCATAGTCGGAACGATACTTCTTGCCGTAACGTCAGTCGTACTGGCAACGCCTTTGGCGATCGCCCTTGCGCTGTATCTGAGCGAGTATTCGAAAGAGAACCGATATACTCAGATGCTTCGTTTTCTTCTCGACCTCCTGGCCGGGATTCCTTCGATCGTGCTGGGAGGGATCGGGTTCATACTGTTCGTATTCATGGCAAAATTCATCACAGGGGGATTCTCTTTGCTTTCCGGTGCTATCGCGGTCGGCATACTGATCCTGCCCACGATCACCAGATCGGCGGAGGAAGCAATCAAAGTCGTTCCCAGGGAATTAAAGGAGGCAAGCTATGCGGTGGGCGCTACCAAGTGGCAAACCACGATGAGAATAATTATTCCCTGCTCGCTCTCAGGCATAATAACGGGCGTAGTCCTCGGCATCGGAAGAGCGGCTGAGGAATCGTCCATAGTTGTCCTGACCGCAGGGTATACCCAGTACATGCCTGAGTTCGCCGTAAAACACGTAGGTGGAAAAGGGTATTTTATGGACACCCTGGTTGCGCCGTTTCAGGAAAAGGTAGGTACGCTGCCCATATCAGTCTATCACAGCTACGAATTCTCCAAGATGGTCCCCATTGAATACGGTTTCGCAGCCGCGACCGTCCTTATCCTTATAGTCATGTCCATCAACCTTGTGGCTAAATGGATCTCTCACAAGTATCATCTCAGGAGTTCTTGAGGGGCCTTATATACTCTATATAGAATATTTGGCGGGTCCTTTTTTTACCATAGTTTAATATACTGAACAGATTAGCGGCGGGAAAAGATGGTTGGCAATTTCTTATTTTCCAGAAGGAAGAAAGTCAGGGAGAAGACAGGTGAATCGCATAATGACGAGCGGGAAATCCTGCAGCTCCAGGAGTCGCATGTCCCGAATCTCGATGGCAGGATACAGGGTACGGTCTTTGATGCGGCCGTTGCATTAGGAAAAGACCCGGATACGCTTTATGCAGGTCCGGTGGAAACGGTTCCTGCGCCAGGCTTCTCTGTCGACAGCGATATCCTGGCGGAGCTTGCCGGTGATATGGGGATAACTGATGCGGGCCTTTTGCAGGAGGTTCTCTCCGAAATCGCGGAGCTTAGGCCTCCTTCCGTGACAAGAAGCATGATGGAGCCTGTTGAGAAGCTCGTGACGGAATACAATTCTGGAGATATGCAGAAAGTCGCAGTCAGGAGGACGACAAAAGGAGATCTGCTTTACGAGGCTTCGGAGCCGGTCTTGAGTAAAAGCGAGAAGAACAAACTGAAACTGGCGCAAGACGTTTTCGACAAGTTCATCGGCGTCGACGAGACTGTCGTAGCCCACGGGATGGACGATTCGAAACTGGAGCAGGACATGATCTCCAAGAGCATTTACCTGCGCCAGAAGTTCGACGAGATAAACAAGCTCTACAACCTGAAGATGAGCGAGGAGGAGAAAGAAAAGGTTTTCTATTACGTGGAGCGCGACTTCCTGAAATTCGGAAGGCTTGACATACTCATGAACGACAAGCACATAGAGGATATAAGCTGTAACGGCCATAACATACCCCTTTATCTCTACCACAGGGAATACGGTTCCATCAGGACCAATATAAAATTCGAGGAAAAGGATCTCAACGAGTTCATCCTCAGATTGTCGCAGCTATGCGGAAAACACATCTCGATACTTAACCCCATAAGCGACGCTTCGCTCCCCGACGGAAGCAGGATAAACATGACATTAGGTTCCGAGGTAACGAAGAAGGGATCGTCTTTCACCATAAGAAAGTTCAAGAAAATCCCCATTTCCCCGGTGGAACTGATGCTTTATGGAAGCGTCGACTCCAAGATGCTCGCATATATTTGGATGATAATGGACTACGGCAGGTCTTATCTGGTATCCGGAGGAACCGCGTCCGGAAAGACCACGCTATTGAACGCTGTCTGCATGTTCATCAAACCCCAGCACAAGGTTGTCTCGATCGAGGACACGCCGGAGATAAACCTTGAGCATCCCAACTGGCTGCAGGCAGTTTCAAGAACTGGCTTCGGAGGCCGAAGCGGGGGCGGGTCTCCGGGTGTGATGCCCAGCGGCATGCCAAGCGGGATGTCCGGCGGGGGGGCAGGCCTTGGGAATATCGGCCTCTTCGACCTGCTCGTAGCAGCGTTGAGGCAGAGGCCGGAATACATCATAGTAGGAGAGGTCAGGGGAAGCGAAGCATTCACCATGTTCCAGGCGATAGCAGTCGGCCACGCCTGCATGGGAACGATACACGCGAGGAACATGACGGAACTCATAGGAAGAGTCGAGTCCGTACCCATGAACGTCCCGAGGACGCTTTTCTCCAACGTTGACCTCGTCGTGTTCGTAAGCCAGATAAAGGACGGCGAGAAAACCAAGAGGAGGATAATAGAGATGGTCGAAGTCCTGGAGATGGACCCTACAACAAAGGCGCTGATAACCAATCCCGTATTCAGGTGGGATCCGAAAACAGACAAATTCGAGGGAGGAAGATACATGTTGTTCGACAAGATAGCAACCGAATTCGGAATATCCGTAAAGGTTCTACACGAAGAGCATCAAAAGAGGGTGAAACTGCTTGAATGGCTGAAGAATAACAACGTAAAGCAACATGTAGACGTCACCAGGCAGCTTTTCGCATATTCACAGGGCATATTGAAAGATGATTTTTTGAGGCAATAAGATGAGTGCTTACGCAAACAAAAAAGGATCCAAGGCAATTTACCAGAGGATAACAAAGCAGCTAATCCTGAAATACCTGAACATATCCTACGGAATAGGAAAACACCTTGATAGGAAGGAGATGAAGAAACTTGCAAGCATGCTCTACCAGGCGGATCTTGAGATGACTCCGGGCATGTTCCTCTCAATGACCTTTATGACCGCTGCAATAACCGGCATAGTCATTTTCTTGGGGGCCTATTTAACGCTTGACTACTTCATGAAAACACCGCTAACTCTTCCATTATCCATTCTCGTGGCAGCGGCCTCCTTCGGAGCGGTCTGCGTGGGGTTTTTCTTCTATCTCGCAAACAAGATAAGCGCAAAGAAGATAGACTTGGAAAGAGAGATGCCCTTTGCGCTCTCGTACATGTCCATAATGTCTTCCGCCGGCTCTACGCCGCTTAAGGTGATAGCGCAATTGTCCATCCAGAACTACGGGTATCTCTCGAAGGAGTTGCAAAAAATGGGATACAGGGTTTATTTCCTCGGAGAAGACGCAGTAACCGCGATAAACAACCTCGCGAACAACACGCCTTCGTTGGTATTCCACGACATCCTCGTGGAGCTTGGGAATATCATACATTCCGGTACCGGGATGATGGAGTTCCTCGATGAAAAATCAGGGGAACTTATCGAGGTAAAGAAAAGAACGCTCAAGGATTTCATGAACGACCTGTCTATGCTCTCTGAGTTATACTTGATGATAAGCATGGTCAATATCATGGCTGTGATAGGAATACCGATAGTCGCACTCTTCGGCATGAAATTCGGGTTCGTCACTGCAGAATTCCTGTTCCTCGCATTCACTTACATCCTGCTTCCTTTCGCTAATCTGATGTTCCTCGCGGTGCTCGAAGTAAAATACTCTTCCCTGCCGTAGCTCACATGAAAAGACCACGGATAACGGACACCCTGAAGAAAACAGCAATCAGGATGAATGTAAAATACGAAATCAAGAGAGAATACTTTACGATAGCTCTCCCGATTTTGATTGCATTCATTTTTCTTGCAGGCTCGGTAGCATACATGGGGTATATGTCACCCAACAGTGCAAAGGCGGCGAAAAATGAAACGAAAAAGTTCTCGATCAGCGACCTTGGGGAGGGGCAGGAACTGACCGATGAACAGATAAAACAGCTGTACGAGTCAAAGAAAGAAGGGTCCAAAAAAGACAGCGGAACGAACAAAAAATGGGACAGCCTCGACGATGCCGTGATAGTGGCCTTTCTAATAGCGGTGGTCCCTTTTTCCATAGACCTCTTTCTGACGAGGAGAAGGATCAGGAGATACGAGGAGGACTACAGCGACTTTCTTTTTCAGATGTCCGAAATGATGAGAGGAGGGATTGATCCCATTAAAGCAGTCATCGAACTATCCAAAGGGGACATAGGCAGCATCACGCCGCACATAAGGGTGGCTACCACAAGGATGTCTTATGGAAAGTCCTTTGATTATTCCATGAAGAAGATGGCGGAATCCCTGAAGAGCAAGATCATTATGAGGTACACCGACCTGCTAATTCATGCATCTTACACGGGAGGAAATGTTTCAGAGCAGGTCCAGAAGTCTTCGGAGGACATGAAAAAATTCCTGGCTCTTGAAAGAGAAAAGGAGGGGAGCCTGAAGATGTACGTATTGATAATGTATATGGCCCAGGGACTGCTGCTCCTGCTTGCGGGAGTGTTCGTATACAACCTTATGCCCAGCATGCAGAACGTCAACCTCGGGATGTTCATAAAAGGGGCATCCGGCCAGTCCATGTCCAAGACGGCCATAATGACATACATATTCCATATAATCATGATTAACGCATTCTTCGTTGGAATAATCTCGGGCAAGGTCTCCACGGGCTCAGTGAAGAACGGCCTGAAACATTCTGTACTGCTGGTCGCAGGCAGCTATCTCATATCTTCTGTTATGATAACCCCTCAAATGGGCGGCTTGGACAACGTAAAAATAGAGCCTCTGACTTATCCCATGGAAACAAATGGCGGAAAGATACCGCCCGTCGTATTCAAGGTCACTGATCTCAAAGGAGAGCCCCTGGCCAATGCCACCATAAAGTTCAGCGTGACGGGTCCGGGACCTTCAAAAGTAAAAAGGACCGGGGACAAGACAGACAAAGACGGACTGGTATCCGCGGACGTCGTCCTGGGATTGCAACCGGGGTTGTACATGGTGGAAGCTAAATATAACGAGGTATCGACAACCGCAGACATACGGGTGAAAGCACTGGGATGAAAACCATAAAATCTTTGATAAAAGGGAATAAGGGGATATCCGAAGTCATGGGCGCCCTCCTGCTCGTCGCAGTTGCCATAATCGCTGTCTCCGGGATAGCGGTAATAGTTGCGGACGTGCAGAAGAGCGAGATGGAACGCCAGAGCAACGTAGAAGCAGTCGAAAAAGAGAACCTTAAAATAATGTCTGTGAACATACGCGTCAACTCTTCAAAAGGGTTGTTGGACAACGCGGATATAACAGTCGCAAACCTCAATTCGCAGGACTCGAGGATATCTGCAATTCTCGTGAATGACAGATACTCGAATAACTACACCAGCACGGACGATTATAATGCCAGGAAATCTTTCAACTACACAGACAGGCTGCGGATCCCCGCCGGCAGAAACAAGGTGTTATCAGTCAATTTCACGGAAAACTACGAACTAGGGTATAACGTTTCAGCATCCGAATCCCTCGAGATAACCATAGTATCGGAGAACGCGAACACATTTTCTAGGATGTACCAGCCTCCAACACCAGTCATAAAAACGTCGATAGAAACGGAGGACCTCGGCGTTGCGGAAAGAGACCTTCTGGTTTTGGACGGCTCGGATTCCTACGACGATGGATCGATTCTTTCCTACGTCTGGAAGCTGTATTCCTACAACGGCACGGACTACAACATGACTGCTCAATACTCCGGGAGGAAAGCGAAAGCCACCGTGAACCAGACGAGCGACATCTATTTTGACCTTACGGTACAGGACGACAATGGGATGATTGGAATATCTGGGAAAATCAAAATCCCGTATAGCCCAAATTTTAATCCTGCCGCGAGGGTGAATACGTCTAAGCCATCCTACACGGGAACCGAGAACATCAAGGTCAGCGTGTACGATGTATACGGAAGGCCTCTTGAGAACGCAACAGTCCTCTTCATAGGCATGATCGGGAACGTCACTGTCAGCCCCACGAGCGACTTAACGGATGCTGCAGGTCTTGCGTCGACATGGATCACGGGCGGAGCAGGGACCGTCGAGATAAAGGTCGGGAAGATAGAGAAATACGTGTCGGTGGAATAGGATTAATCCGGAGCGCGTATCTCAGTCTACAAGTAGTCCTGTGTTTTTTAATTCACAGGCTGCCTCGTCCGGGTCGTCGAATACTATCAGGTTGTTCCTGAGTATTCCCTTCTTGAGGGTAATTCTTAACGCCTCTTTTCCGGGCGGGCATCTGCCCCATCTTACAACGTCCCAGGATATTCTTCCGCCCAGATACGTCTCTTTGCGTATTGACTCTATGTCCTTGTATTTGAATAATAT
This sequence comes from Candidatus Altarchaeia archaeon, assembly GCA_049299895.1. Classification (GTDB taxonomy): domain Archaea; phylum Altiarchaeota; class Altiarchaeia; order IMC4; family QMZM01; genus CAIYYO01. The sequence goes on along the minus strand of JBAQYF010000002.1, from coordinate 73,167 downwards.
CCTCACTAAGCCGCCTAGAAAAACAACCATAATTCCTTCGCCTGTTATCCTGCTCTCATAGCCGAATAAATAACCGATGTTCGGGTCCGGGAATTTCATATTTTAAGTATGGCTCTTGGGTATTATATTTTTGGCACAAAACTGAAAACATACTCGATGAACACCTTCAGCCATCCTGCCAAAGGAATGCGCAAATACGCTTTTTCCATCACGTTCTCGCCTATTATCGGGGGTACGATAAGCGCGCTGCACTGGTCGGATATCTTGTTGTTGTCTCCCTTCGTCAGGTAGAACTCGTAGTCGTCCCCCTCCGGAACGTTTCTGTACGGGCACAGGGACCAGTTGCTCCTGCAGCGCTCTACGTACTTGATGAATTCATCCTCGAATGTCTCCCTGGTGAAGCAGTCTAGGGCGCCGGATACGCCGGTCACATGGCCGCCCCTTACCTCGATCTCTCCCACCACCCGGTGGAGAAGGGGCTCGTTTCCGGGCTGCTTCGGGTCTTTCTTGTAATTGAAGAGTATGACGTCGCCTACGTTTATCCCTTTGCTGGTGATCAGGCCCTCTCCTCGGTAGGATCCTACGACGATAAGGTCGCCTGCGGCAAATCCGCTCTTGAAGCGGAGCTCGGAATCGCCTACAGAAGGGTCCTGCCTTTGGATCCATTCCTTCCATGATGCGCTGTAGTTGTATGTACAGGGCGCGGGCAGCAGAAACGGGAAGGCTCCGGCCATGGAGTACCCGACTCCTCCAAGGCAGTCGTCCTCGTGTATCATGCTGCAGGAGACCACGCCGACGATCGGAACCGGCATGTTTGCGCCCAGCAGCACCTTGAGCGATGCCAGGATGATGGCAAAGAAGAGCGCCACTTCAAGAATGTCCTTTAGGAGGGTCTTCCATGTGTATGGCTCCCCGTGGTTTTTGAGAATTTTTTTTGCCGCGCGCCTCATATCATGTAATAATTGTCAGCGGAGTTATTAATCCCCCGGACCTGCATGACCGGAAGCGTCCCGGCCGACCGGATGCGACCGGTTATATGGCGGCGATAACGGCAGAGCACTGCAGGGAGAAGGGGGAGGATAGAGAAATGCACATCCAGACAGACTTTTCTGCGCCGCCGGCCTGCTGATATTTATTCCGGGGCAGGCAGGGCACTATCCCGGCATCGAGTGATCATTGTTTTAGTCTGAATAGAATTCCGGCATTCCCCCTGTGTTCAAGACGAGTATCCTGTGCCTTTCCGGGTCTTTCGGTCTTTTCGTTCGGCCATATGCCTCGTTCCGGCAGGAGCCGGTAACGGGACCCGCCGGGGGTTTTTATATATTCCCTCCATTAAATGAAATAAAAGGGATTTTATTCCCTTCAATTTAGGACAATATTTTCGTCGTCCTCCAGCATCCATTCCCATGCGGTCTTAACAGGTATCTCGAAGCCTTTTTCCCTGATGGTTTCTTTCTCGTCCAGCGTGATGATCAGACCTTTTCTTATCCTGTTGTTTTCCATCGCTTCGATCAGGCCGGCAACCTCTCTTTCACGGGTTCCGCCGGAGAGGCTCGCCGTCACCTGCACCGCCGTCTTTGTTTTGCCCCGGATGCAGACGTAGTCGCACTCGTTTTTCCCGGCATGGTAGAACACCGAATAACCCCTGCGGCGCATTTCCACGTAAACCGCATTTTCAAGGCACCATCCGGTGTTCTCAGAGAAGGCGTATGATACGCTGTTTGCAAGGCCGCAGTCCACCGCGTATATCTTTTTTTCTGTCAGGTTCCGCACGGAAGCGGATGCGGAACATACGGGGACAGTGTACAGAAGGAAGCAGTCCTCGAAATACGACAGGTACTCGTAGAGGGGGTCTTTTCCGGTCTTGTAACCCTGGGATTTCATCTCAAGATATTGCTTGTTCACAGAGAATTTCCTGGCCGAATTCTCAAGGGCCTTGTTCATGAAGGCCTTTACCGCGGCCGGGTTCTTTATGTTATGCCGCTCTATTACGTCCCTGTATATCATTACGTCCAGGTAAGACTGCAGGGTCCTCCTGCGCAGGTCATCGTCCATGCCGACCGTTTCCGGGAATCCCCCTTTGAAAAGGTATTCACGGAACAATGAGACAATTCTCGACCTGTTCTTTAGCGAGTAGCGGTCGCGAAAGTCCGCGCCGTTGAAATCAAGGTATTCCCTGAAAGACAAGGGATACAATATGTAAGACACAGAACGTCCCCGCAGGGATGTAGCTATTTCGCTGCTTAGGAATTTTGAAGACGACCCGCTGATGTAAATGTTTTTCGTGACCGTGTCATACACCCGCCTCACGAACTCCTCCCAGCCGGGGATTTTCTGTATCTCGTCAAAGAACAGATACAGTTCGCCTTTGCTGCCCGGATAAAGCTCGTAATAGGCCTCCAGAAGCAGCCCGAGATCCTCTTTTTCAAGGGACAGGCGCTCGTCCTCGTAGTTCACGTACAAAATGTTCTCCTTGCGCGTTTTTTCAAGAAGCTTATGCATAAGGCAGTACAGGAGATAGGTCTTTCCGGACCTCCTTGCCCCGATTACGGAAACGATCTTCCCGCTGTTCAAAGGAACCTTCAGGGTCCTGGGTCTGACCTCTGGAAGAGGCCGTTTGTGGAAGTCGAGAATTATTGACTTGAAGATATCCTTTATGTTGCCTGCTGACATGGTTATTTATATATATTTCCTTAATAAAAGGAAACAAAATAAGGTTTATTTCCTTAAAATGAGGGAATACTCCGAATTCAGGCATCAGGGCTGGGCAGGTACGCGAGAGGGGTTTAAGCCCGCGAGACCCGGATTAATGTGATGAAAGCGCGCCGGTTTATCCTGCGGCTGCAGCCGCGCTGTTGTTGCTGGCGGCATCCTGCGTTTTCCATTCGGAAACGGGTGAGCGCCTCGTGCCGTCAAGGACTGCGGATGCGGATTTCTCATTCGAATACGGGACTGTCGGACCAGCGGCCGATGCGGCTGGAGCCGCAAGCGGCGAGATCGGGTCTGCAGGGTACATAAACGGAACTCTGGAAGTTGTTATCTCCTACTGGTGAATGCCCATGCGAAGAAGGCGATTTTTGGACGAGGGATACGTTATAGAGGGGGACACAATTTACCTGACCATCCGGCACGCGACCTCTTCCCTGACGCCCTGGCTCAAGTCCAAAGCGGGCTTTTTCTACAGCTGCGTTGATGGATACGACATAAAGGCCGGGATTAGAGAGCTGGAGGAGATACACTACAGGGTACGGGTCTACGAAGGGCATGCAAGCGACGGGAACTTTTTATTCGAGGGATCGCCGGATGAATGAAAGCAAGGAGGGGAGGGAAATGATGTAGTGCCTAACTTTTATTGTTCTTCCTTTTTCCCGCACTCTTTCTCCATCCATTCTTTTATCTCGTCGCGCGCCCTTCGAAAGGCCGCCATTATCTCTTCTTCCGATCCCTTGACGGCCGACGGGTCGTCGAAACCCGCATGGATCTGTTTCTTTGCGCCGGGGAAAAACGGGCATTCCTCCTGAGCCCCGCCGCACACCGTTACGACATAGTCGAATTTTTGACCTGCGTATTCGCCCAGGCCCTTTGCCCTGCTCTTCGAGATGTCTATCCCTATCTCGGCGAGCGCCTTTATCGAGTGGGGGTTGACCGCTGCAGGATGTGTGCCGGCGCTGTATGCATCGTATCGGTCCGCATGCAATGCGTTCATCAGGCCTTCCGCCATCTGCGAGCGGGCCGAGTTGTGGGTGCATACGAACAGGACCCTTTCCTTCTTTTTTGTTTCCATCTTTCCGGGACAGCGGCTTGAGAATATACTCAACTGCCGTTTAGATAAATGAGCGGGATATTCCCCTCTCGACCATATTTATACGATGGAGGATCTTTTCGGCATAAGCCCGAGGCGTAACGCGATCGTCCTACCCCTCTCTGGCATGGACAACATGTCGATTTCTACGATTCGATCGTCCAACTGAAAATTATTTTTTTCTGTAAACCAGATACGCAGTGAAATAAGCGGTTATCGAGACGAAAAATATCGTCCCCGGGATGCCAAAATTATTCCCATTCAGAAAGTCGTAAAACGTTGCAACGAGCAGCAGCACGCTTGTCACGACCCATGAGACGACTGCCGGTTTTGTATTTTCCATTTTCCATTCCATAACTGAAACAATTAAATGATAAGGCTAAATACCTTTTGAAATTGTTATATATAGTCTCTATAAATAAAGTTTAAATTGCGTAAAACATATATTATACTATTACTTTCTTATGGAACAAGACCTGTTCGGCGCGTATGCCAGGCGCAATGCCATCATACTATTCGCCCTCGCATGCATGGACGTAGTTTCCACCTACCTTTGCGTAAAGGCCGGCCTGCACGAGGCCAATCCGGTTATCAGGTCTTTCTACGGCATCGGCTTCTTCTATGATTCAATAGTTCCCGGCATGCTGATGCATCTTATCCTGTACTGGCTGATAACGCTCTTTGTGGCTTATGCCGCGCAGTATTTCCGCGAAAAGAATAAGACATGGGCGCGCGCATTGCTCGTCGGCTATGCGACGGTCCTCTGCGTGATCGCGTTCAACAATTTCGTCCTGCTTACCGGCCGGATCATATCTCCCTGACCGTTGGAACGAATACATCCGCACCGTATACGATCCTGCCCTTGTCCGGCTGCGGCCTCCCTCTCATGACGCCGGAAGCGGACAGAACGGGCGTGTTCAGGACGTTCTTAAGGTTCTCCAGGACGGCGTCTCCGCCGGAGCCGAGCAGGCCTTTTTCGATCTCTTCTGCCAGGGCCTCCGTCAGGCTCGAAGAATACGTATCTATGCGGATCCTTGATCCGTCGTATCTTACGTATCCCTTCGTTTCGTATAATCCGCCGGTTTCTCCCCTGAGGCGCACGTATCTCATCTTGTCTATACCCGGATATCTTTCCGCGGTCCTGAGGACCGGAACCATGCGTATGGCACTCATATTTGACACCTGCGAGCGTATGGTGGGGAGTGTTCCCCACCATTGTTGGTTTGTGGGGCATCGATGTGCCCTTGATACAGATGTGGCATGCGCCGGATAAAAGATTCCGCTAAAGAGAACTCGGAGAATATATTCTCTATATAAGCTGTTTGGAGGATTTATTTAACCTCCCGCCAGATTTATTAACCGATGAACCGGAAAGACATCTCCAGGGAGTTTCGCATAGATCCCGATACGAGGATCGACCTGCGCAAATACCCCACGGACGCAGACGGGGAACTGGAAAAGGACGGCTGGGAAAAAACTCTTGAAGATAACATAGAGAGGATGTACAAGCTCCAGCACCTTATGTACGCCGAAGACAGGCACGCGATCCTGATTATTTTGCAGGGCATGGACACATCGGGAAAGGACAGTACGATTCGGCACGTCATGCGGGGCATGAATCCGATGGGTTGCACTGTTGCTTCATTCAAGGCGCCGGTCCCGGAGGAGATAGATCACGATTTCCTTTGGAGGGTGCATAAGGCGGTTCCCAGGATTGGGGAATTCGGCATATTCAACCGCTCGCACTACGAGGACGCGATCGTGCCGAAGGTGCATAAGACGATAGCTGCGAGCATCCTTGAGCAGAGGTACCGGCAGATAAACGACTTTGAGAGGATGCTCTCCGAGAACGGGACGGTGATACTCAAGTTCTTTTTGCATATCAGCAGGGAAGAGCAGAAGAAGAGGCTTCTGGAGCGCATGAACGACCCGGAGAAGTTCTGGAAGATGGATCCCGCAGACCTCGAGGAGAGGAAGCTCTGGGACAGGTATCAGAGGGCGTACGAAGAAGCGATTGAAAGGTGCTCTCCAAAGCATGCTCCGTGGTACGTGATTCCCTCGGATAGGAAGTGGGTCCGCAACCTCGCAGTCTCGCAGATAATAGTTGAGGCGCTCGAAGCGCTCGGCATGAGATATCCCAAAGCAAAGAAGAGCCTGTCCGTTTCTTTTGACTGATGCGCCGAGCAGGCCGCAGCCCCCGCCACCCCCGGACAGGAGACTGCAGCCGCAGGTCTTCAACAACGGATGAACGTAAGGCGGGGAGTACGCCCCGCCTTGTTTGGCGAAAGGAGCGCCTTAAGACGCTCTGGTAGCATTCTGGAAACGGGGGCATAATAAAAAAGCCTATCTATTACAAAAAGAGTATATACTCTCTATAGCCGGCAGATATAACGGCGCAGGCGACGGTTCATTCGTATAAAGTGATAACATGAAAAAGTCCGACGAATTTATCGCACGCCTGCCGCTCGCGGCATTGATCGCGTTGCTGGCTGCGTATTTACTGCAAAAAGCCGCCTGCATCCGATCACCTGATCGCCTGCCTTGTGTCTATCGTTATGCCGCTCTCGGTCAGGAGGATGGGTATCATCTCCGCGGGGGGAAGTTTTCCCTTCATCTTGGGGATGTTTGCGTAGCGTTCTATCTTTCTTCCGTTGCTTATCTCCCTGAACTGTATTATCCCGTCGGCTATCGCCCGCGCTATGCTCTCTGTCGACTTTTTGGATACGCCGGCGTCCATTGATAGAAAGAATCTGATGTCTTCTTTTCTGGACAGTTTCTTTAGCGCGCCCAGGAATTCCACGATGTAGCTGTCTTCCTTGTGCATCACCAGGAAGGGGAAGGGGTCGATTATGCATAGGTCGTAGTCCCTTGCTATGTCGGATATGTCTGCAAGGTCGTTGAAGTAGCCTTCTATCTTCAGGCTTTCTTCCCCCGCGTGTTCGTAGTCGAGAAATCCGTACTGCTTTATCTCGTTCACTATGTCTTCTTTGCCGCTGTGCACGGCCAGGTAGAGCGCCTTTTTTCCGGAAGACACCGCCTCTGAAAGTATCTGGTGCAAAAAGACCCTTTCCACGGAACCTATCTCTTCTTCTATGAGGATAACGCTCTTTTCAGGTATCTCCGACAGGCTGATGGAAGAAAAGGTCATACTGTTAGATTCAGGGTATCGCAAGGCTTTATAACTGAAACAATGGTTCTATATAGGGTATATATTTTATATGTCTCTTTTCTTTCGCAGAACTCAGAACCTTTGGGTGGGGTGGTGATACCCCACCCGTTTTTTGGTTGCCCTTAGCATAAATAGAATGCCTGCGGGGGCATATAACCGGAACGCATAAAGATCTAATAGATTATTTTGTCTATATAGGTATCACACCCGGATGAGGATGACAGATATGTTGTCAGGCCCGCCTGCGTTGTTAGCAGCGTCTATCAGTGCGGAGCATGCATTCTTAAGATCGGATGCTTTGAGGATCGTTTCTTTTATCTCTTCTTCGGGCAGTACGTCCGTGAGCCCGTCGCAGCATAAGAGGACATAGCTTCCCATTTCCAGCCCCACGCTGCAGCTGTCGGGATGCACCGCAGGATGCGTTCCCAGGGCTCGGGTAAGCAGGCCTCTTTGGGGATGGCGCCCGGCCTCCCCGGTGGTAAGCTTTCCAGCAGCTATCAGTTCCTGGACGACTGAGTGGTCTTTTGTTATCCTGCGGATATCTTGTGTCTGCGGATCGATGACATATAGCCTGCTGTCTCCCGCGTGAGCCACGTGAAGGTCATAACCGGATAGAATGGCGGACACTATCGTTGATCCCATCCCGGAGAGATTAACGTTCCCGGCAGAATACTGAGCTATCTCCCGGCTTGCGTATTCTATCGCCCCGCATAGAAGCGTCTTTGGGTCTGCGTCTCCCCGGGAAGACATATGAGGCATGACTTTTTCCGCGATCTTTTTTACCGCAAGCATGCTCGCTATCTCTCCTGCGCTGCGCCCGCCCATGCCGTCTGCGAGCAGGAAAAGGGTTCTTTCATGGGCGGCCCCGGAATAGGAGAACGACTCTCTGACGATAAGGATAGAATCCTCGTCTTTCTGCCGCAGGCGGCCCCGGTCGGATGCGTAGGAATACTCCATCAAGCTCACAAAGAGATATTGCCTGTCTTTTTTGAAAGTGCTGCATATATAGAATATATAGCCTATTTGTGCTCCCCTTATAGAAATGGAAAAAGACATCAAATACAAGTACGGGTGGATAGGTTTGGACGAAAGCATAAAAGAGGCGCAGGCGCAGCAGGAACCGGCAGTCCCGGGACAGGACGCCTTAGTCCCGCAAATATCCCTGGACGACCCGTCGCTGTACATCAACCAGGAGCTGTCCTGGCTCAAATTCAACGAACGCGTTCTGGAGGAAGCTTTCGATCCGTCGAATCCGTTGCTCGAGAGGGTCAAGTTCCTCGCGATATGCGGAAGCAACCTCGACGAATTCTTCATGATACGCGTCGCAGGCCTGCGCAAGCAGCTCACAAAAGGAGTGCTTAAACCGCCGCCGGACGGCATGACGCCTCTGGAGCAGTTGACTGCCATCAGGAAAGAACTCCTGCCGATCCTGGAAAAAACTTCCTCGTGCTGGAGGGATTTTCTCCTGCCGGAACTCGCAAAGAACGGGATACACATAAAGAGGGTAGGCGAACTGGAACAGATCAGCCGCGCAAGCCTCAGGGAATATTTCGAGCAGATGATCCTGCCCACGCTGACGCCGCTGGCAATGGATCTCACCCATCCGTTCCCCATGATATCGAATCTCAGCCTGAACCTTGCAGTGGTCGTAAAGCACGGGCACAAAGGAAAGAAGTACGCCAGGGTCAAGGTGCCCACGAGCCTGTTTTCCCGTCTCATAGAGCTCCCCAGGGAAGACCAGAAAAAGCTCGGGGAGAATGCAGACGACAGAAACAAGACATTCATCTTTCTCGAAGACCTCATAGCATCGAACCTCGACCTGCTGTTTCCGGGCCTGGAGGTCGTGTCGTCCTATCCCTTCCGGATAACAAGGAACGCGGAGATAGAAATCTCCCTCGACCAGGCAAGCGACCTCCTCACGGTGATGGAGGATAGCATAGACGGGAGGCGCGTCGGTTTCCCCGTGAGGTTCGAGGTGGATGAATCAATGCCCGAGCATCTCCGGGATATGTTCGCAGGGAACCTGCGCCTGGCAGGAGACATGATATACCGGGTCAAATACCCCCTGGGGACGGTGGATTTCTGGAAACTGCTAAGCCTCGACCGCCCGGACCTGAAGGACGCCCCTTTCCTCCCGTATACTCCTGCCGAACTTGCGGACGAAAAGAAGATCTTCTCCTCGATTTCCCAGAAGGATTACATGCTCTTCCATCCCTACGACAGCTTCGGCTCAGTCGTCAATTTCCTGAAGAAGGCTGCTGCGGACCCGGACGTCCTTGCCATAAAGATAGTCCTGTACCGCATAGACAAGAAATCCCCCATAATCGATTCACTGATAGAGGCAAGACACAACGGAAAATCCGTGGTCGCGCTCGTGGAACTGAAGGCGAAATTCGACGAACATAACAACATACAGTGGGCAAAAGCGCTGGAACACGCCGGCGTGCACGTTATATACGGCCTGGAGGATCTCAAGGTCCACGCCAAGATATGCCTTGTCGTCAGGAGAGAGAACGACCGGATAGTCCAATACGCCCACTTTTCCACCGGGAACTATAACGCAGTAACCGCAAGGGCATACAGCGACATAGGCTACCTCACGACAAACAGGCACCTCTGCTCTGAAGCATCCCACCTCTTAAACGCGCTCACCGGATACTCTGAAAAAGACGATTACAGGCATCTTCTGGTCGCTCCGAAGAAGCTGCGCCACGAGATGCTGAAACGAATAGAGCGGGAGATAGAGGCCCACGGGAAAACGGGAGACGGGAGGATCGTTTTCAAACTCAACGGCCTCGTAGACCGGGAGATAATACAGGCGCTCTACAGGGCATCTATCACAGGCGTGAAGATAGAAATAAACGTAAGAGGCCTCTGCTGCCTGCGGCCGGGGATCAGGGGCGTAAGCGATAATATAATAGTGTCTTCGATAGCCGGAAGATTCCTCGAGCATGCAAGGATCTATTATTTCAGGAACGGCGGCGAAGATGAATTACTGCTTGGAAGCGCAGACATGATGCCGAGGAACCTCGATCGGAGGGTCGAGATCTTATTCCCGGTGCCCGACAAAAGGATCAAGAAGGCGATAATCAATACCATTCTCAGGAATATCCTTTCAGACAACGTGAAAACAAGAAGGCTTCTTCCGGACGGGACATACGAGAAGGTCAGGCCCGCCGCAAATGAAAACGGGATGTATTCGCAGCAGTGGTTCATCGATAACCGGGGTGCGTGGAATGAGAACAGATAGCGTCCCCGCATATTGCCCGTTTTGGGGGAAGACCATGCTCGTACTCCTGAAGGCTTTCGAGGAACACTCCCGCGGCGCTCTAAAAGGGACCGACCCAGAGGACATACACCAGACAAGGGTCGCATCCAGGAGACTGCTCACGGTATTGTCTCTATTCCCAGAGTGCCTTCCGGGGAAGAAACGGAAAATATGGGCCAGGGAGATAAGGAAGGCGGCAAAGGCTCTAAGCTCGGCAAGAGACCTCGACGTACAGGCAACGCGCATAGAGGACTACCTGAAAGGCAGCCCCATGAATATAGGCCCGGCTATTCTCCTGGAAAAAAACCGCGAGGAAAGAAAATGCATACAGGATGCGGTCAGGGATGCCATAAAAGATATAGACGCAAGGAATGTAATCGAAGACATCAGGAGAACATGCAAAAAGACCATCGAAAAAACAAATGGAGCTCCGGGTTCGGGTGCGTCTTATGCCCCCGCAGGCATGCGTATCTGCGTGATGGTGGACGACCTGTTGTCGTACGAATGCCCGGTCCACAAAGAAAGCGACATAGATGCGCACCACAAGATGAGGATTACCGCAAAGAGGCTGCGCTATGCCCTTGAGACATACGCCGGGATCTATGGGAAAGAATCCTGCCCGGGCGCATCAACCATAAAGCATCTGCGGGATGTCGTGGAGATAAGCGAATATACCGCGTATATGAAGAGGCTACAGGAGATTCTCGGGGAGATGCACGACTACGACGTCCTCATAAACAGGGTCGATGAATACAAATACGCAGACAAGGACGACAAAAAAGATCAGAAAGCAATCGGAAAAAGCCTTGCCGCATTCAGGCAGTACCTGGAAGAGAGCAGGGCATTTGAATACAAAAGACTTGTATCTTTCTGGGAGGATGCAAGGGAGAAAAAGACTTTCGAAAGCATAAAAGAACTGATAGATCCCTTTAGTCCACAGAAGAAAAGGATAGCTGTCTTATCGGACATACACGGCAACATCCATGCACTGAAAGCGGTGTTAGAGGATGCAAGGAACAACGGCGTAGAACTCTTTCTTAACGCGGGAGACCTGACGGGGTACGGGGCTTTCCCGAACGAAGTGATCGAAGAACTTGCAATGGTTCCGTCAATGAGTGTCATAGGCAACTACGACCAGAAGGTGCTCGAAAGGACAGTGAGCGGAAAAAAGAAAAAAGGCGCCAAGGAGACAATGCTCGACTATAACGCGGAGAATATTTCCGGAAGAACCCGCAAATATCTTGCAAAGCTGCCAAAGGAGCTTAGAATCAAAAGAGGAAAAAAGAACATGCTTATCGTGCATGCAAGCCCCCTGTCCGACTCCGAGGGCATAGTCGCGCAAAAAACCGGGAAGATGCTTGGGAAGATAGAAAAGCCCTCCGGCGCAGACATAATAATAACAGGCCACACGCACAGGCAGTTCCACAAAATAGTCGAAGACGTCGTTTACATAAACCCGGGAACAGTCGGGATTCCCTATGACAGGGACAACCGGGCAATGTACGCCCTTCTGTCAATCGATCCGCCGGATGTGGAGATGAAGAGGATTCCATATGACTACAAACTGGCAGTAGACGGGGGGAGAAAAAAAGGCATCCCGGAAAAGGTGTGCCAGGCGCTTCTGAGAGCCGAGTCTCTTGACACGATAGAAGAAGAGGAAGAGAGGCTGCCGCTTGAGAGAGGGAATACAAATCAGTTCATAGAAATGGTCCGGAAGACAAAACAGAGATACGAGACGGATGCCGGGCACGAAAAACAGGTTAGAAGGCTTACGCTGAAGCTCTTCGACGACCTGAAGGACATGCACGGGATCGGAATAGAAGGCCGCACGCTCCTGGAGTGCGCAACTATCCTCCATGACATAGGCTGGACCCTTGGGGGCAAAGGACACAATAAGAATTCGATGAAACTGATACTAAACGATACACGCCTCCCGTTCACGTCCGAAGAAAGAGTCGTCGTGGGCAGCATCGCAAGATACCACTGCAAGAAGATACCCTCCGAGGACTACGGCCTGGAAGGCCCGGCGCAACGCGAGACGCTGATGCTCGCAGGGATCATGAGAATAGCGGACGGATTGGACGCATCGCATAGTGCGGCCGTCCAAAATATCAAGGCGAAAACGGATAAGAGGAGGATAACAATAGAATGCACAGCCTATGGGAATACGCCGGCAGAAGAGAGAGCGTCGGCGGAAAAGAAGGACCTTCTGGAAAAGATATCGGGAAAGCAGGTGCTCATAAACTGGAAACGGTTGCCGGCAAAGGCAAAACCAGCGTCCTGACTTACATCGACATCGGAACAAACTCCATAAGGCTGCTCATCGTCAGACTAAACGCCAACTATTCTTATACGGTGCTGAGGCAGGACAAGGAGATAGTACGCCTCGGGGAAAAGGAATACGAAAACGGCCGCCTGCTATCGCAGAAGGCAATGGACCGCTCTGTTTTGGTCTGCAAGAATTTCGTGGAAGTCGCAAGATCCTACGGCTCAAAAAACGTCACCGCAGCCGCTACTTCCGCGACCAGGGAAGCGGAGAACAGGGACATATTCCTCGAAAGACTCCGGAAAGTCGCTGGCATCGACGCCAAGGTGATCTCCGGGAGGGAAGAAGCCAGGCTCGTGTATCTTGGGATAGTGAGCGGCGTGCACATAGGAAAAGAGGATTGCCTGTTCATAGACATCGGGGGAGGCAGCACCGAAATAGCAATTGGGGATCAATACTGCCACAGTTACCTGGACAGTATAGAGCTTGGTTCCATAAGGCTTACGTCCATGTTCCTCAAAGACGGTGGAGCAGGCCGGGTAGACAAGAAAACTTATGAGGAGATGAAGCTTTACGCAAAGAACAGCATGCTTAGAGCCGCTGAAGAGATCGCAAACCACGGGATAAAAAGAGCCTTTGGAAGCTCAGGCACCATAGTGAATCTGGCTGAGATAGCGGCCAGACTGAACGGCACAAGGATTACCAAAAGGGATCTCTCGCTCAAACATAAGGACTTAAAAAGAGTAATAGCGAAACTCTGCAGCGTCCCCCTTACGGCAAGGAGGAGGATTCCCGGAATAAATCCAGACAGGGCGGACATCATAATCGGAGGAGCAGTGATACTAGACACCCTTATGGAAGAGTTTATGCTCGGGGAAATAAAGCCGTCCGAGAGGGGGTTACTACACGGGATGCTGATGGACGACCTGTCCAGGCGCAAAGGATTTTCCCAGTTCAACAAGATCACTGTCAGGGACTGGAGCGCGCTGCAGCTCGGAAGATCATGCAACCTACGGGAAAACCATGCCAACAGAGTCACAACTCTTTCGCTCCAACTGTTCGATTCCGCAAAAAAGACAGGTTTGCACAGCCTCGGGATAGAAGAGCGGGACCTCCTCAAATACGCGGCATTCCTGCACGACGTGGGGGACTTCATCTCATACACCGATCATAATCTGCACAGCCATTATATGATAAAGAACAGCGAACTACTGGGGTTCGACCAGCGGGAGATAAACATAATAGCTGCGATAGCCAGGTATCATACCAAGAAGATGCCGAAGAGAAAGGAATTAGAAGAAAAGGGATACGACAAAGAGACGCTCGAAAAAATAAATATTCTGTCGGCGATACTGCGAATCGGAGAAAGCCTTGACAGAAGCCACAGCGGCTCCATAGCCAAGGCCCGATTCGCAAAAAACGGGAAGAAAGAAGTAATGCTGAAGATCTGGCCGGTGAAGAACTGCGAACTGGAGAGATGGGGAGTAGAGTCTAATAAAGCCTCTTTTGAAAAGACTTTCAAGAAAAAAATAAGCCTCAGGATAATCGGGAAATAAATTATTTTACTTTTCCCCCGCTCTCGGATAACCTCTTTATTAACCGAAAGCCAATCCTGTAATATGATAAAGGGAAAGGAATCATACCTCAAAAAGCTTACAGCTGCCAGTATGCAAATGAGGTCTGTTTCCGTGGGAAAGGAGGTGGAAGGAAGCAGTCCTCCGTCGGTATTCATAGGAAGCTGGAACTACCCAAAAGTATACGCAGGGCCATTGATTACCCCGGTGCACGGGAATACTGCCATCCTGGATACCCCGGAGGATTGGATCCCCCAGGAAAAGACGCAGGAAGACATAATAAATTATCGCCTCAACCTTGTCAGGGGAAAGAAAACAGTCAAGATAACGGACCTCGACGATAAGCTCGTGGAAAAATTGAGAGGGATATCCATGGCGGAAGGTTCGATAGAAAGCGACGCAGAATTCGTGAAAGCGCCCAAGGGTACGAGCTTCTCCGACGATCATACGCCCTACGGACCCAGCGCGGAGTTATACAAGTTCGACATAGAGAATGTGAGATGGGACCACCAGCTTGAAAAAGTATATTACGACACGGACCTGAAAGCGGCAGACGCAGTGATAGGCCTCCATGAGAAGGGGCTCGGTTTTTCCAATATACAGAAGGCCTTTTCTGTCGGGACTATGGGCATGAAGAGAAGGCGTAAGCTAGTCCCCACGAGATGGTCGATAACCGCATGCGACTCGACCATTGGAAACAACCTGCTGGAAGAAGTCAGGCACTACGACATTCTGGACACCTTCCGCGTGCATGAATTCAGCAGCCTAAACAACCATTATGCAGTAATGCTCATGCCCACGTTCTGGCAGTATGAATGGATGGAAGCATTCCTCCACATCCTCGGCAGGGAAGAGATGATATATTCGGACTACGAATACAACACCGGGAAGAAAGGGTACTCGTGCGTCGGAGGATGCTACTACTCCTGCAAGATGGCAGTCCTCGAAGCCCTCGCAAAGGAGAGGAAACAATCGGGGGCGATCATCCTACGGGAGGCATATACGGGTTACGTGCCCTTGGGCGTATTCAACGTGCGCGAGAACGTGAGGAATGCGATGAAGCGGCAAGGCACTGAATTCGAGGACATGAAGAGCGCCCTTTCATATATCGGGACAAAGCTGCGGCTGCCCGTGAGCAGGTTCATACAGCAGAGCGACCTCCTCAAAGAACTGCTCAGGTGCAGGCAGACTACTTTAAACTGTTTCTAATGCGAATAGGCACGTGTTTTATTCAACGGAACATATAGAGTAAACAAATAGATGCCCGCGATGAAACCGTTGCATGGATCCCCGGACTGATAGGCATGATTCGAGTGATCAACGCCATCCCTGCTTTGGGCTTCGGTACGTCCTACTCTCTGACAACTAGAATGTTTTATTTTCGTGAAACGCATTAGATATAGACGCGCGAACACTGAATAAAATGGATGAGATACTCGAGGAATTATTGCCTCCTGCAGAAAAGCTGGGGATTACCCCGGGCACAAAGGTGATAGTAATAGATGCGCCTCCGGATATCCATGTGATCCTGGGAAGGCTTCCCCGCAAGTGTTACGTAGTGGATAAACTGGAGTATAATGCCGATTACATCCACCTGTTTGCAACGGAGAAAAAGACGTTGGAGAAAATCTTTTCTCAACTAAAAAAGAGTTTGTACGAGCGGGGCATGATATGGGTCTCCTGGCCCAAGGCGTCTTCTGGAGTGAAAACAGACCTGGACGAGGATGCAGTAAGGGACATCGGACTCGCATCGGATCTCGTAGACGTGAAGCTCGTATCCCTTGGCGATACGTGGTCTGCATTAAAATTCACATACAGGATAAAGGATCGTCCGGTTAAACTAAACAATCCGGATGAAGCGGGAAAAAAACAAAATGAGAGTAGTGGCATTTAACGGCAGCGCAAGAAAGAACGGGAACACTGCGCTTTTGGTAGGACACGTTTTCGAGGAACTGAAAAAAGAGGGAATAGAATGCGAACTCGTGCAGCTCGCAGGGGAGCATATCAGGGGCTGCGCTGCCTGCGGGAAATGCAAGGTAAACAAGAACAGGCGCTGCGCCATAGAAACCGACAACGTCAATGAGTGCATAGAGAAGATGTATTCCGCCGACGGCATAATCCTCGGATCCCCAACTTATTTTTCGGACGTGTCGGCCGAGATGAAAGCCCTGATAGACCGCGCAGGATACGTCTCCAGGGCAAACGACGACATGCTCAGGCACAAGGTCGGGGCAGGAGTCGTCGCTGTGCGCAGGGCGGGAGGCATTCACGCATTCGACTCATTGAACCATTTCTTCCTGATAAGCCAGATGATAGTTCCGGGCAGCAGCTACTGGAACCTGGGATACGGCCTTGCCCCGGGGGACGTGGAGAAAGACGCGGAAGGCGTGCAGACCATGCACACCCTTGGAAAGAACATGGCTTATCTCCTGAAGAAGTTGAGGAAGTAAGGGAATGGATTACGTGGTCGAAGCCTCCGGTTTGTGCAAAACGTTCGGTTCCGTTCCTGCGCTGCGCTCGGTAGACCTGAAAGTTGTAAGAGGCTCGGCATTCGCATTGGTTGGGCCGAACGGCGCAGGCAAGACCACTATGGTCCGCATGTTCTCAGGGATCCTGTCACCTGACGCAGGCCATGCATACGTTCTGGGAAAAGACGCGTTTCTTGAAGGAGAATATGTCAGGAGCAAATGCGGCTTCCAGACTGATGCGGGATTATACGAAAAATTATCCGCAAAAGAAAACCTTGAGATATGGGGCCAGTTATACGGTCTTTCAGGAGACGGTCTATCGGGCAGGATAAAAGAGCTGCTTGAAATATTCGATCTGAAAGAGCGCACAAGAGACCTTGCCGGCACGTTCTCAAAGGGGATGAAACAGAAGCTCTCCATTGCAAGGGCGCTTATCCACGAGCCTGAGGTCTTGTTCCTCGACGAGCCGACCGCGGGATTGGACCCGGAAGCCTCATGGGAGCTCCTTACGTATCTGAAAAAATACGTGCACGCAAGTCACAGAACGGTTTTCCTTTGTTCCCACCGCCTGGAAGAAGTAGAGAGCCTGTGCGAACACGTCGCCTTCCTGGACAAAGGAACGCTGCTTGCAACAGGCTCGATGGACGAGCTATCCAAAAGGCTCTGGCCCAGGGCCGCGTATCTCATCGAATTGAAAGAAGGACTAAAAAAGCATGCGGCATCCCTGCTTGCAAGGGAACTCGTATCGGAAGCCTGCGTCCTGGACGGGCGAATGCGCGTTGTCCTGGATAAAAGAGAGGACATATCAGGAGTCATATCGTTTCTGGTATCGGAAAAAGCAGGGATATTATCCGTCTCAGACGAGTTGCACAACCTGAAGGACGTTTATTTTTCACTCATGCCAAAGAATGGACTCCCGTCGCATTAAGACTGTCTGCATCAAGGACTTGAAGGAACTGCGCAAGAGCAGGCAGGCGCTCCTCACTACAACGTTCGTTCCCCTCATATTCATCATAATGCTTCCGGCGATAACCATATTATCCGCTTCGTACCTGCCGCAAGGAGATATCATGGAGGCATCGTCGCTCGAAAAATTCATCAAAAATTTCCCTGCAGAAAAATTTCCCCCCGGACTGGACGAGAAACAAAAATATGTATACGCGATGCTGGTCCACCTCATGGCCCCGTTCTTCCTGGTGATACCCGTGATGGTCGCAAGCGTCGTTGCCGCAAACAGCTTTGCGGGAGAGAAGGAAAGAAAGACACTTGAAGGGCTTCTGTATACGCCCATCACGGACAAGGAACTGATAACGGCAAAGATCCTCGTTGCCTTCGGAACGGCGGTGAGCGTTTCCTGGCTGTGCTTTATCATATACGCGGGACTGGTAAACGCCTACAGCATGCAGACAATGGGACGGGCGTTTTTCCCGACAACGACGTGGCTGCTTCTCATGTTCTGGCTTGTTCCGACGCTCGGTTTCTTTGCTCTCTCGCTCATCGTATGGGTCTCGGAGAAGGCCTCAAGCGTATGGGAAGCACAGCAGGTATCCTCCCTTCTCGTGCTGCCCCTCGTCGGGCTGATGATAGCGCAGACGACAGGGCTCATGTTCATGGACGAATGGGTGATCGCCTTTACAGGACTCATCGCCGCGCTGTTGGATATCGCAGCCGTGAATTGGATGGCAAAGAACATGTCAAGAGAGAAGCTGATCACTTGACAGCGTTGTGTTATCATTTGAGGGTCTTCTTTGCCTTGTCCACGATAGAGGGGTCCATGCCCGAATCCCTGACTGCTTTCTTCACGACCTCGGGGTCCTCTCCGGAGAGTAGCTCGTTTGCTATCCATCTAAGGACTTTTTTGCTTTCCTTCGAAGATTCCGCCTTGCGCCTGCGGTATTGCACAAAAAGATACAGAAGCAAAAAAACGGAGAGGATGAACAGGAGGGGGGTAAAAAAGCTCCAGATGGACATACTCTTTTGTTCGACCCGGGAATCGGAGGATTTTTTTTCACGGCCGACCTCATCCAAAGGAGGTGAAGAGTTAACCGGAATCGCCTGTGCTGCCGTAGTCGCAGTGAAAGATGGGGAGGTGGAAAAGGGGGTTGTTGCGACTGCGCCGGTCGTAGAAATAAAAGAGGTCGTTAACGCAGGCTTGGATGACATGGTATCATCCGACGCCGTGGCCGCCAAGGTCGAGGCGGGCGTTAGGGTCTCTTCATCCCGGGGATCCGCCTCCGGCTCCGTGTCGGTGTATTTCCTGATGAAAAAATAATCGTAATATGAGTCGCTTATGTCCTGTTCTTTGGAAATGCCCCCTGAAAGCAGATTCAAAGAAGCCAAAGCGCCGGGTGAATATGCCCGGTTTTTTGCAATCTGGGATGAATCCGCATAAAAATAGTATATTCGCCCGGAAACATCATAAGCTACTCTGAGTATGTGATCGTCCAGGTCGATTGCTCCCCCGTAGATACTCGTGGGATAAGGCTTCCCGGAGTATAAAAACCATCTGCCCTCCTTTTGATCCCCCCCTATTTCGAAAGCGGATGTATTGTCAGGATATGAAATAATATAGCCCGGGCCGCGGCCGGATTCATTTATTCCCCTGCGGGCTTTTAGATGTATAACGCCTGCATTGGGCAGATCCCCGGCTAATTTCAACGAGCAGTAATCCCCGAGGGAATACATGTGCGCGTATCCTCCATAGACAGAAACACACGCAGAGGGATGCCATTTATAGGGATCAAGAAAGGTGCCGTTGAATCCGTCGAAAAATATAAAAGTATGCTCCCCTGAAGACTCCGATTCAGCGGCAGACAGGCCATAATACGCATAAATTCTCTTTCCCGGAACTATTATTGGAACGTTAACCCAGAACACCGTTTCAGGAGTGTTGCAGCCTGACTCCAGGAAGTAGAAAAGGGCGGAAAACTTATCCGAATCCGTGAACCGGATGTCTCCGCAGTCGGAACGCATCTTGCCTGCGGCAACAAGACTCTTTGTATCAAGCAAAACGGTAACCTGGTAATCTGAAAGAGCCCGGGAAGAAGACAATATGATGCTGCGCCTAAAAGACCAATCGGACGGATCAAGCGAGGAGGCGGATGCTGTCTGGAACAAGAAGAGCAATATAATGCAGATAATAACCCGCCCGGCCATGTTAGATACATTATAATAAAGGTAAAAATACTTAAGGATAATGCTGAATCCGCTTTAAGAGTATGTTTTAACGGAGTATGCAGCGACCCCGAAAAAAATATGCACTTGGCTCATCATTCGCCCAACATGCGAGCGCACATCCATTGCCGGAGTACGGCCGCATTATATCAGGGATTTATATACGTTCAGCATATATTATTACATAAATTCCAGGAGAATCTATAATGCAAGCTACAACTCTTTTAAGGATTATGAAAATCTTAGTGGTTATGACTATTTTTAGCATATTGAGCATAATGTTTTCAAGTTTCATCATCCTGGTCGGTTTATTTGACATAGTGTCGACTCTTTCCACATTCCAGATTGCGCTGCCGTTCCTGTTCATCTTTCTTGTGATCTTATCCGCGGCATCCATGATTATCGCAGTGGTGAACATACACTCTTCAAACGATTTTGAGGTCTTCCCCGAGATATTCAAGTTATAGAAAGAGAATTATGAGGAATATTTTTTACAACCGCTATTTTTTGTGCCCGGACAGGGCATCTTTTAATTTTTCTCCTTTTATTAAAAATATAAAAAAACCTGCCGCTTTAAAGAGCTATCTACGGGTATTATGATAAGCATTCTGCCTTTTTCTAGGTCAGTATCTTTCTTACTTTTTCGGCCAGCAGGGGATCCATATTGAGGTCTTTTAATCCTTTCTTTATCAGTTCCATGTTCTCGCCGGCTTTCAATTTTTCAGTGACCCATTCTATTATTTCCTCTTTTCCTTCCGTTTCCCCTGGAGCCATTCCCAGTTTCTGCATCGCTGCCTTCATGTTCCCCCGCTCCATCACAAGCTCTTTTTCCGCTTCGAGGATACGCTTGCGCGCATCCTGTTCGGTTATCTTGCGGGTGTAGTATTCGTGCATGATGTTCTTGCGTATCTTTTTGAGGGACTCTATTTTTTGATGGAGGTCCTCGTATTCTTTCACCAGGAGCATCCTCTTGTGTCTTTTCTTATATTGCGTGCGCAGAAGGAGGGCGGATAATGTAAAGAGTGCTATCAACGCTGCGGCAGCCGGAATAAACCGAGAATCATTTCCGGATATCTCCGGCCCATCCCCTGACTCGGTTTGCAGGTAGATTCCTGCGCCGTTTCCTGACGAGTCGATAACCCAGAGATAAGGTCTTTCCCCGGCTTCGCTAAGGGAATAATTCGCGCCGTAGAAGATAACTCCATTCTCTTTAACTCTTCCCAGGATAACCGGGACGTTTCCTATCGTCGCATTCAGATAGTCTTCCGTGACCGGCTCTCCGCCGGGATACATGACTGCCAGTTTTAGCCCTTGAACGCCCGGGGATTCAACCGCATCCAGGGAAACATCTTCCAAAGACAAGTCCGGGGATACGTCAAAGTTTCTTTCCAGGACCGCATGGTAGTTTGCGTTGTTAACGGAAAAAGAAGCATAGAATATCAGATTTAAATATTTTCCAATATCCCGGGGAACCGTATATTCCAGCAGATACTCGTCTCCAACCTGCCGTAATTGGTATCTCTGGTTCGTATCGGCCTCAAACAGATAGACATCTCCCGCATGTACGGTGCCCGCAGAGGAGAAAAGCTTTACCCTGAAGGATAAAGGCTCGCCGTACGCCACCACAAATTTGTTGTAAGAGGGATAACTCAAAATAATGCGGGATTCAGAGTTGTCGTAAACGGTCCTAAGTTTCTTAAAAGCATTCAACGTAGTTCCATTAGGATCTGTGACATTGACATAAATATCAATGAAAGGGGATTCAGTAAGAAGTATGTCATATTCCTTGCTATAGCGATACAGGCCGTTTCCCAATTCAGTGAACGCCATGTACTGGACAGATCTGCCCGCGATTATCCCTGTGAGATACGCTTTTTCAACCGGGCTCCCATCAGGGCGGGTTACGTTAACTTCAACGATCGAAAAATATTCCCCGGGATTGTATATGCCGTCGTCGTTTTTCGGCAGAACGGATATCTTTACGTTCATCAGCTCAGGGTATACGTGAACCATCCTGCTGTCCTCGCCTTTTTTTCCTGCCTCGTCCGTTACGGAAAGTATCGCCCGGTAAAAACCAGCGGAGGCATAGGAATGATTTGTCCTCAGGCCGGCACCAAAAGCGCCGTCGCCATAGTTCCAAACGGCTTTGGATATGCCCGCTGAAGCCGACGTTTTTGACCCGTCGAAGACTATGGAAGCCCCGGCTGCGGCCGTATATGGGCCGCCTGCGTCCGCCACGGGAACAGACCCTAATTCGGACATCTGCATGTCATTCATATCACCGGGGACAGTACTGGAGGTATCTATTGAGTGAGTGTCAGACACATCTTCAAGAACATTTAATCGAATGAGTGGAATAATCCCTTCCGCAGCCGTAGCAGTAACCTGCCCGTACGTCGTCGTAGGGTCCGGGGAAGAAGATACGGCCAGGGCAGCAGAGCCATCAGCAAAAGAGATAGTAGTCGAAGCAATGATCGTAGTCGTAGAACCTGCGCTATTAGATACCGCCAGGGTCGTTGCCCCTGATGAAGCACATGCAGGGCACACAATACCAAATACGAGAACAAGGACTAGAGATAATACTATGACCCCCTTAGAATGTCTTTGGCTTTTTTCCATGTTTTAATGTGTAATTGTAATTTTGTCATCCACATAAATATACTTTATAAGAAAAAACATGTTTTATTTCTGATTTTCTTATATGTATGCTATGAAGCCAAAGATTTTAGTCACTGAAAAGATCCACAAGAACGCATTAGACCTTGCGGCAACATATGCCGACGTAACCCTGGAGACGAATCTTACGCCTCAGGACCTTATAAAGAAGATCCCGGAATACGACGCTCTTGTCGTCAGAAGCGCAACAAAGGTCACAAAAGAGGCCATAAACGCGGCAGAAAACCTTAAAATAATAGGCCGCGCAGGCGTAGGGCTAGACAACATAGACGTTGACGCCGCCTCAAAGAAGGGCATACTCGTGGTCAATTCCCCCGAGGCAAGCAGTATCGCAGTCGCTGAATTGGTATTCGGAGCGCTCCTCTCCCTGAACAGGAAGATAGTCCATGCGCATACGTCCATGAAGAGCGGAAAATGGGAGAGAAGCAAATTCGAGGGAAGCGAAGTCTACGGAAAGGCCCTGGGGATCATCGGATTCGGAAGGATTGGAAGGGAGGTTGCAATGAGAGCCAAGGCATTCGGCATGCACGTTTTGGTATACGACCCGAACATAACCGCCGAAAGCTGCGCCAGCTACGATGTGAGATATTACAAGGAGCTGAATGAGATGCTCAAGCACGCTGATGTAGTGACCATACACGTTCCTCTTACGCCCAAGACCAAGGACCTGATAGGAAAGGAGCAATTCAGACTGATGAAGAAGTCCGCGGTCGTAATAAATATCGCCCGGGGAGGGATAATAAACGAAGAAGCGCTTTACGACGCATTAAAGGAGAACACGATACGAGGCGCAGCATTGGACGTATACGTATCCGAGCCGCATGAGAATTCTCCCTTCGCAGAATTGGACAACATAGTCCTAACGCCCCACCTTGGAGCATCCACCGAAGAAGCCCAGATAAACGCAGGAACCGTGGTCGTGGAAAAGATCAAGGAGTATTTCATGAACAGGTAACAATATAACCAGAAAATTGGTACAGAAAATGCCTTAAGGCATTGCGAAAAAGGTGCCGTGCATTCGCACGGCACTGAAATAAACTGTTATCTAATAACAAAACCTGCAAATTGGTACAGAAAAGAAAGGAGGACATAATCAGGAAGTTCTCGGAGAGCGGCCTCCTGGTCACAAGCCACGGCTTTGAAAGGATCATAGGGCACAGCCTGGATGCCGAAAAAGTCATTTCTGTCGCAAAAGAGCGCAAGCAGTGGCTTGTAAGCAACGAATTTCTCATCGAGTACATGGAGGATAACGGGAAAAAAGAGGAAGCAGTTCCGGCCTCCTGCGCTCCCTCCGCGGCCCTTGCGCAAAACGAGCTTCTCCCACTGCATTCTGAAGCGCTCGTTCCTGCGGAAAAGAAGGAATCTCTTATAATAGAGCCCCCGGTTTACATCCCAGAGTGCAAGAGGCCCGCCGAAGAAGCCCGTCTGGCAGTGATCGTTGAACGGAGCAAGAACATCTACGCCAAAGGGATAGCGCCGCAGCTCATTATTTCCAGGGAGTCCGACGTGACGGATAAGTCAACCTGCGAAGGAAAAATAGAGGATTTCGTCGACTACTTCAATGAGAAATACAAAATCCTGAGGGAGATAATCAAAGGGAGGGAGAGCTATCTTGGAGCGGTATCCATCGACGTATTGAAAAAGTATAAAGGCGAAGTCTCCACTTTCATTGGCATGGTAAAGGAGAAAAGGGAGAGCAAGAAGGGCTACAAATTCCTGGAGATGGAAGACCCGACAGGAGAGATAACCGTTCTCATACCGAACAACAACGACGCTCTAAACAGGCTCTATGCAACCATCCTGGAGGATGAAGTCCTGGGGATACAGGGCAAACTCATGAACGAACTCCTTATCGCATCGGACATCGTGGAACCGGAACTGCCCAATACCTACAAGGGAAATTACGCCAAGGAACCGGTATACGCGGCCTTCCTCTCGGACATACACGTAGGCAGCAACCTTTTCTTAGAGAAAGAATTCCAGAACTTCCTGGACTGGCTTAACCTGAAGGGAGGAAACGGAGGCGACATAGCTGAAAAAATAAAATACCTGCTCGTGGCAGGAGACCTCGTGGACGGGATAGGCATATATCCCAACCAGGAAAAGGAACTTGTAATACCGGACATATACAGGCAATACGATTATCTGGCAAAGCTCCTCGAAGGCGTCCCGGATTATATCGAGATAGTCCTCTCAATGGGCAACCACGATGCGGTACGGGGCGCAGAACCCCAGCCCATGCTCCCGAAAGACATCGCAGGGAAACTATGCGATATGCCGAACGTGCACCTGACAAGCAATCCGGTTTGGGTCACAGTGCACGGGGTAAAAATCCTGATGTACCACGGAACGTCGTTTGATACGATCATCGGAAAAGTCCCGGGCTGCAGCTATTCAAAACCCGAGACCGCGATGGTAGAATGCCTGAAAAAAAGGCATCTCGTACCGACGTATCAGGAGGACACCATCTCCCCGGAGAGGGTCGATTATCTTGCCATAAAAGAGGTGCCCGATGTGTTCCACGCGGGACACGTACACACCAACGGCTACGCAAGCTACCGCGGCGTAAAGATAATAAACTCGGGCACCTGGCAGGCAAGAACAAAATACCAGGAACAGCTCGGACACATGCCCACCCCGGGACGGGTGCCTATCATGAATTTGCAGACGCATGAGATATCGGTAAAACATTTCGTAGAATAAGATGAAGGATTCACCCTACTTCCAGGAGCTGAAGACAAAGATAGAAGCCACATATGAAGTGGCCCGCAGGGCAAGAGAGAAAGGGAAAGACCCCGACGTCATAGTTGAAGCGCTTCCGGCAGGAGACCTTGCAGCGAGAGTGGAAGGACTGGTCGGCCCCCCGGGAATAGCGGAAAGGATCCGTACGCTCGGCAGGGACAAGATCCCCCTGATAGTAAAAGAAATACTCGGAGACGCAAAGAGCCTGCCAAAGGAAAAGAAGGAAGAAAAAATAGATCAGGCTATCCGAACGTCTCTTGCCATCATTACGGAGGGGGTGGTATCAGCGCCAATGGAGGGAATATCCCAAATTTCATTGGGGACAAATCCCGACGGCTCAGACTATCTGTCTATCTTCTTCTCCGGGCCGATTCGGAGCGCCGGAGGAACCGCCCAGGGAATGGCGGTACTGATAGGAGAGTACATCAGTAAAGAACTAGGCCTCGGCGGATACCGTCCCACGAGCGATGAGGTAGAGCGCGTCGTCGAGGAATGCAGAATATATCACGGCCGGGTCACGAGACTTCAGTACGTTCCGCCTGAAGACGATTTGCGCCACATAGTGAACAAGGTGCTTGTCTGCGTCGACGGGGATCCCACGGAAGAAAGAGAGGTAGGCGTGCACCGTGACCTAAAGAGGGTGAAGACCAACAGGATCAGGGGGGGAATGTGCCTGGTCATAGCAGAGGGGATAGCCCAGAAAGCCAAAAAACTGATGAAGAACTCGAAGGAATACGGGATCGATTGGAGCTGGCTTAAAGAGATAGAGATGGTAAAAGGAAAGAAGATAGACCCGAACGAGAAAAAAGAGCTGGAGACAAAACCGCTCAAAGGCGTGATGGCGGAAGTAGTCGCAGGCCGGCCGATTTTCGCAACCCCCGGGATGAAAGGAGGATTCAGGCTGCGCTACGGCAGGTCCAGGACGAACGGCATTGCCGCAAAATCAATACACCCGGCAGCAGTCATATTGCTGGACGAGTTCATTGCTACTGGAACGCAATTAAAGATAGAGAAGCCGGGAAAAGGCTGCGTGATCACTGTCTGCGATACGGTTGCATGCCCCTTCGTGAAATTGAAGAACGGCAACGTCCTGCGGGTAGAGACTGTGGACCGTGCCAGGGAGTTGAATCTGGACGTAGAGGAAATACTATTCCTGGGAGACATACTCATAACCTATGGCGATTTTCTGCAGACCAATACGCCCCTTCTGCCCGCAGGCTACTGCGAGGAATGGTGGGAGCAGGAGGCAAAAGCAGTCCCCGACATCCCGATTGAGATAACCCCCTTGGAAGCAGTGAGACTGGCAAAAGAATACCAGATACCGCTGCATCCGCGTTACACATACCACTGGGAAGACGTATCCGTAAAACAGCTCAAGGAATTGGGCAAGTGGCTGGCCACGGGCATAATCGACGAGCGCGGCCTTGTCCTGAAGAAAGTGAGCAAGGAGGCAAAGAGAACGCTTGAAGAGATATGTCTCCCACATGTGGTCTGCGGCGAACAGATCATAATAGATGAATATCTTCCGGCATTAAGTTCCCTGGGGCTGCATGACGGCGTTTCCATTACATTGGATCATTTCATGGAGAAAGGCGCAGCAGTAACAGATGAAAAAGCCCAGGGATTCGAACTCATAAAGACAGTATCATACACAAAGATCAGACCAAAGATAGGCACATATATCGGCGCAAGGATGGGCCGCCCCGAAAAGGCCAAAGAGCGTAAGATGGAGCCTGCAGTCCATTCGCTGTTCCCGATCGGCATGTCCGGAGGAAACCAGAGGAGCATCAATGCCGCGGCAAGCGAGAACACGTCGATATCGGTCAAGATCGCCAGATACGAATGCCCGGACTGCGGAGTCGTAGGATCGCAGGCCATATGCGCAAGCTGCGGAAGCACGGCTATCGTTAAAAAGATCTGCCCCGTATGCGGGATAGTTACTTCAAAAGATACTTGCCCGAGCTGCAAGGGCCCTACGAATTTTTCCGAGAACCGGGATATAAACATAAAAGAGATGTGGAAGAAGGCAGTCGACGGGATGGGTCTGGGCCAGATAGAAGTAAAGGGAGTACAGGGAATGATATCTGAATTCAAGATACCCGAGCCCCTGGAAAAAGGGATCCTGCGTGCGAAGAACAAGGTCTATGTCTTCAAGGACGGGACGCTGAGGTTCGACGCAACGGATGTGCCCCTGACGCATTTTAGGCCAAGGGAGGTTTCAGTCAGCGTAGAAAACCTAAGGAAACTGGGATACGTAAAAGATTTCCTCGGATGCGACCTCGCCGACCCGGAGCAGATACTGGAGCTGCAGGTGCAGGACGTTATCATGCCGTTCAACGGGATAGAATATTTCATCAGGTCGACTAAATTTGTCGACGAACTATTGCAGAAGTTCTATGAGATGCCCCCGTTCTATAACGTGGAGACCAAAGAAGACCTCCTCGGCCACCTGGTCCTGGGACTCGCACCGCACACGTCGGCCGCGACCGTCGCGAGAATAGTGGGATTCAACAACGCGAACGTGGGCTTTGCTCACCCATATTTTCATGCGGCAAAGAGGAGGAACTGCGACGGAGACGAAGACGCATTGCTCCTGATGCTGGACGCGCTCCTCAATTTCTCAAGAAAATACCTTCCCGAGAAGAGAGGGGGAAAGATGGATGCTCCCCTTGTCGTTTCCACGTTCCTCGACCCGAAGGAAGTGGACGACGAAGCGCACAAGATGGAGATAGTAGACCACTATCCTCTTGAGTTCTATGAGGCGACGTGGAACGGCAAAAGCCCGTCCGACGTGAAGATACCGATAGTTGCAGGCCTCTTGGATACCAATCCATACTCCGGCCTGAATTTCACCCATGATACCTACGATTTCACGGGGACAGTACTGCAGACGAGATACGTTAAACTCGGCAGCATGAGCGACAAGGCTAATGCGCAGCTGAAGGTCGCAGAGAAGATACGGGCAGTCGATGCAACTGAGGTGGCAGAATTGGTCATCAACTCCCACCTGCTCAGAGACACCTACGGAAATCTTAGAGCATTCTCCACGCAGAAATTCCGCTGCGTGAAATGCAACGCATCATACCGCAGGGTGCCTCTTACCGGGATCTGCAGCAAGTGCGGAGGAAAGCTCCTGCTCACGGTAACGGAAGGGGGCGTGAGAAAATATTTGGAGATCTCGATTGCCCTAAGCGACAAATACGGCACGTCCGACTACATGAAGCAGAGGCTGCAACTCCTTAAAAAATATATAGAATCGCTTTTCACGAACGATCTTTCAAAGCAGGTGAGCCTTTCGGATTACATGTAGCAGTTACTTTTTCAGTTTCATCAGGGCCTTTTCCATTCGATCCCTTACTCCGGAAAGCTCTTTTTCGTACCCGAATATCTTTTTGCTCGCCTCATCGGCAGTTATCCTCTGGGAGGAGTAATCGCCTGAAACGGCTTCGATCAGTTTCTTCAGGGTGTTCTCGCGGTTCTTCAAGAGTTCGTAGTTCTTTCTTGCGCTCCACTGGGCATAGACGCGATACGCGTAAACGACGGCGGCAAGCAGGATGAATGCGACCGGTATCAGCAGCAGAAACGCAAGGTCTATATCGGGAGAGGACGTGCTTGGTTCTGTGCCGTTTAGAACGGGCAGCGTGGAAGATACCTCCGTATCCGAGACATTCGGATTACGCACCCAGGGATTGCGCGTGGTCTGGGTCGTGGTTATAACAATTGTTGTGGTCGTCCTCCTGGGGGCCGTTACGTCAGGAGCGCAGGTGCAATTGGGAAGGCAGCTTTTATCGCAGAATGTACCCGACACCCCCCAGTCGCATTCCTCTCCGGGGTCGAGGCGCCAGTTCCCGCAGCATGGCATCGTGGGATTTCCGCTGCGGTCGCAGTCCGGATCCAGGCCGAAACATGCCGAGGACTGGCATTCTCCGTCGCATTTCAACGAGCAGTTAAGGCAGGATGCATCGGAGCAATATGTCCCATAATCGCAACGGGTGTTTTCCACGCTGCAGCAGCGTATGTATACCGTTGGGGACATACATTCCCGATAGGTGTTCAAGCGGGCGTCGCAGCCAGTCACGAGCGAGCAGTTGTTGTATCCTGAACAGCGCTTATGGCATGTTTTGTCATAGACCCCTGTGCAGTCCATCTCGCAGCAATCCTCCGGACAGTTTTGGTAAGTTTCATTCTCGCTCTCGTTGCAGATAGCATCCCCGCAGCCCCGCACAACGAGGCCCATGAATCCCGAATACACCGGCGTCGTCTGCTCTGAAGACGCCGCGAACATGAGATTGTATTTTCCGGTCTTAACCGCCTTGACCCACCATAAGTACGAACATTTTTGACCCGCATTCAAGCCAAGACACCTGTAGGGAGTCTCGTTCTTCGTATATACCCCGGCATATGACTCAGTATCCAGGTTTGTGAATTTATCGCAGCCGGTGCCGTTACAATACAACGGATATATCGTCACTATGCCGCAATACGAGACATTGCATAAGATGCTGGCACTCATATTGAACCATTCGCCCGTCCGCAGACTGTAATTGGCCGAAGGGCCGTCATAAGTGATGTTGATAGTCGCCTCCAGGCGGGTCGTATAATCGGCCTTTGTAGTGGAGGTGTAAGAATCCGAGTCCACGGCCGCCGCATAGAGAGACAGCAGGATAACAAAGAGCAAACAGGAAATATGCAACGGCGTTTTCATGTATCATCCCATATCATTTAAGGGTTGCTTTCACCCGGTCCACAAGCCCGCTATCGAGGCCCACCTCGGACAATCCCTTCTTCAGGAGTTCCGGGTTCTCTCCGGAGGAGAGCTTCTGCGCTATCCATTCCAGCAGGTCCTCTTTTCCTTCCGTTTCAGTATATCTCATTCCCAGGCGCTGCATGACCTGCTTTAAACGGCCCTTCTCAAAGATCATCTCATGCTCAAAATCAATGATCCCCTTGCGGGCATCTTGTTCCGAGATCTTTCTGGTGTAATACTCGTGCATCAGGTTCTTGCGAACGTCTTTTAGGCCGTTAATCTTCTGCAGTATGGATTCATATTCCTTCAACAGTTCCGCGCGCTGCTTTCTCCTGCCGGAGTATATTCGCAACGCAAAAAACACGCAAACAAGCAGTATTATCGCGCCGGTTGCATACAGCATCGTTTGCCCGCCAGACAGATCTTCCATAACAGAGGAAGACGCTTCGGTTACTGACACATCTGCTCCGCCCCCGTTGCCATAACCGTCTTCCACCCAGACGTACAGTTTTGAGTCACCTCGCCGATGGACGTATGCACCCGCGTACTCCTGCCCGTCCCATGCAAAAGATACGCGTCTCTCCTGTATGGTTCCTTCCAGCACGGGATCAGACACGATAGTCCCGTCAGGATACATTACCTGCAGCCGCACCTCTTTTGTTTTGGACAGGTCGTCCACGTTCTTCGGGGAAAGGATAGTGACTAACAGATCGTGTGATAAGTCAAGGCTGAGATCTTTTACGGTTGGCTGGATTTTGCCGTCTACCTCGGCGCTCCCGTATATTATCAGGGGTATGTGACTGCGGGCTTTCTCCGGGATATTGTAGGTCAATACATAATTGTTTCCTTCTTTTTGAAAAGGGTATTTGTTGTTCGTCCACTCTTCGTATAGCGTTATCTCGCCTGAATCAATTCGCTTTCCTCCGGCGTTGAATATGATCTTGAAGCCTGCGGACTGGCCGTAGGCAAAAGATCTTCCGGCAGGGTCCTGGATGATCATTCTCAGGTCTGAATTCTTTGGCACCAATATGAGTTTTTTTACGGCGCTAACATTTGTTTTATTCGAACCCGAAGCATTTACGTAGATATCGATGAAGGCGCCTTCCCCATTCATTATGGGATAATCCAGGCGCGCCCGGTACTTGCCTTTTCCAATGCCGGCATAGTCCAAAGAGACGTTCACCCGGCCTGAGAGCATTCCAGATAGGGATAACCCGTCTATTCCCGAGCCGTTAAAGTAATATACCGACGCCTCAATAGTGGATAACACTTCTCCTATCTTGTAGCGTTCCTGCTGGGGATAAGCGGAGATATCAATGTAAACGCCGGATTCGGAGATGTATACAGGTTTACTGTCCAGATCGCTCCTGCCCACTTCATCGATGATGGACAGGGTAGCCCTGTATAATCCCGGAACAACGTATACGTGCTCGGTTACGGGCCCTTCAGACGATTGGCCGTCTCCGTAGTCCCATATGTAGCGGTTTATGCTGCCTGCGGCAACAGACTTCGACGCATTGAATACGACCGGCATCCCCACTGCTGCAGTATACGGACCCCCCGCGTCGGCGACTGGCTCCGAACCTTCAGAGATGAGTAATTTAGCATCGTCTGCTTCTGCTTCCTTGGGCATGGTCGTAGCGCTGCCCGGCATGGTTGAATCACTGTCGGAACCGGGTTCGGGCTTGTGCGTGGTCACGGTCTCTCCCCCGGGTTGCGTGGACACTGAAACGTAGGTAACGATAGATACGACTTCCGTCGTGGGTGTGCCCATGCTTGAACCGACTACGTCATATAGCGTCGAACCCAGCGTGGTCGCTTCCATGACTGTTGTGGATGCGCCCATGCTTGAATTAAAGGTATCATACAGCGTGGACGTAGTCAGCGTGGTCGCTCCTATGCTCGTTGTGGGTGCCGCAACTGTGGATGAAGTCACTGCAACAGTTGTAGTGGCAACTGTAACCGTCGTAGTTGTAACAGCAATCGTTGTAGTCACCTCCTGGGAGGTTGTCGAAGTGGTTTCATGCTCCTCCTCTCCGCCTGAGTGCGTCTGAGCCGCGGAGGTGGAAGTCGCAACTGAGGTAGTTGTCGTAGTGGAGGAAGTGGTTTCAGCAGTTACTTTCTTGTTCCCAAAGTATATAGAAGCCGAGTAGCTATGATCCAATGAAACCTGCTGTGGATTGCCCTGGGTCGGCTCCCAGCCGGCCGGAACTACTTCAGTTATCGTATAGGCCCCGGGGATTATGCAGCTTACATATGCAGACCCGTAAGAGTTCGTTTTCAGACTGAGATGGGAGGGACCCGATACGCTGAAGTTAAATCCTGCAAGCCCGGGTTCACCGGAGTCTTTTATTCCGTTTCCGTTTAGGTCTTCATATTTTATCAAGTTCAGGGTGGCGCATAATGTGGTTGTAGATGCAGCAGATGTGGAAGACGTGGATAAAACCTTCTGAGAGCATACCCCGGAAGCATTGCAATATTCCGTGAGGCATTCATTTGGATCATTACATTTTTCACCGTCCCGCAACTGGCAGTAGTACCGTTGGCCGGCAGTATATTTATCCGGATTACATATGCCGGCGTCACAAGGCCACACGCCGTCATTGCAGCCAAAGCCACCCAACAGGGTATACCATTTTCCGTTCCTGCAGACGCCCTCCAGCAGAATATCGGACTTCTTGCCATCATCCGATATGCACATAGACGGATTGCCCGCCTCCGCACTCCAGCCGCATTCACTTGAAGCGCAGCATATTGCATAGCTGCAGTATCCCGTTGCGCACTTACCGCTTGACGCGGATGCTTCCAAGACTTCAGAGCAGCCGCTCACGCCCTTTTTCAGAAGGCACTTGTGATTGGTACAAGTTGTATCAGACGACTCGCACGGATAGGTATCGGAACACCCGTCTCCAAAAGGCATTACCTTCCATGTGCCGGCCCTGCAGAAAGCGTCAAGAGAGGTGCCGGTTACGTTGTCGCCATCAGCGTAACACTTGCTTGACGCACCGGACAATCCGCACTGCTTATCATAGCAGCATACTCCGTAACTGCAGGTAAGGCCGTACTGGCATTGGGAAGCGGGATTACATAATCCCCCGATAGACGCAAGAGTCGTGGACGTAGTTGACGTGGTAGAAGTTGTCGTAGTGGTGCTCGAGGAGGTTGTAGTGGTTGTAACTACCGCCCCAGGACAGTACGCTACCATGCAGGTGCTCGACCAAGAGCTGCCGCCACCATAATATATTTTCAACTGTTTTGTCGAGGCATCATAAGTGCAGCTGTCGACAGTTCCGGGCAAACGATTATAATCATTGCCGCAGT
This sequence comes from Candidatus Altarchaeia archaeon, assembly GCA_049299895.1. Taxonomy (GTDB): domain Archaea; phylum Altiarchaeota; class Altiarchaeia; order IMC4; family QMZM01; genus CAIYYO01. The sequence goes on along the minus strand of JBAQYF010000002.1, from coordinate 39,960 downwards.
AAAACTTACAGACACTCCCCTTGGAGCAACAGTCAAAACATATTCCGGAACCTGCCAAAAGAGTGGTGCTCGTCGAAGATGTAGTGCTTGTAGTAGTTGTTGCAATTATAGTAGTAGTCGTCGTAGTTATTGCAACTGTTGTAGTCGTCGTAGTTGTTACAGCAACTATGGGAGAGCAACTGCCGCCCGTACAGCCATATCGATAGGAACCAAACCCATAATCAACCAAAACATTCACGCCATCATACGTACAACCGTATACATTCGCAGTCACCTTGTAGTGCGCAGGATTAGTGCACCAAAACTCGCATACCCCCGCCCCTTGAGCGCAACAATCATAACAAATACTATTTCCCGCAAGAGTAGTGGTCGAGGTGGTCGTAGTTGTAGTAGACGTGGTCGTAGTCGAGGAAGTGACAGTAATAGTCGTTGTAGTCGCAGCGGTGGTCGACGTCGTAGTCGATGCAAGGTCCTCCAGGATGTAATATGTGTTTTTAGTAGCATACCAATTTCCGTCAAGACACTGCACGTTTCTAGTTCTGTAAGATTGATACCCGGAAGTAGCAAACCAAAGGGTGTTGTTGTCATTGTTCGTATAGTTTACAGCCGCGCCTGAACCGCTGCTGCCCTTATAGCTCTTATAGCCATATCTATGATCGGATGATGCGCATTTGCAGAACTTCATCATTTGACGATAACCTGAGGGATCGCTCTGATATAACGTACCGTAAGCAAGATAAACGTCATTGCCTCCGCTCCAGCAAACCACGTCCCTTGCAGGCGCGTTCACGGCAGGTTGGAGTAAAAGGCCGAAAAACAGGAAACCAGTTGCTATCAACGTAGCCCGGATCACCGAGTACCGTAAAATCTTTTTTTCCATGTTACAATTGTTATATCAAGTTTTTCTTTATGTCGTCCACGATCTTCGGATCGATGCCGGTATCCGCAAGCCCCTCTTTTAACAGCTCCGGATCTTCTCCCTGATCCAGTTTTTCAACTATCCACTCTATTACTTCCTCTTTTCCTTCAGTCTCCATCTTGATGCCCAGCTTGTGGAGGACGCTTCGCATCTTTTCCCGTTCTATCAGGAGTTCTTTTTCGTAGTCCAGCATCCTTTTTTTGGCGTCTTCAGAAGTGATCTTGCGGGTGTAGTACTCGTGCATTATGGTCTTCATGAGCTTTTTTAAGGCTTCACGCTGCTGCTTTAATTCCTCGTATTCGCGCTTGAGGTCATCCTTGTGACGCTTCGTATAATAATATCTTAGAGACGCCGCGATCAACAGCGCGCTGACCACGATTACTGAGAGGGCCGCAACCAGCGTAAAGGAGTCTATCCACGGCCGGGTGTTCTCAGGAATGAGTTGAATCTCGGATGTCCCGGTATTCCCCATAGAGTCTTCCACGCTAACCTTGAGTATTCTCTCCCCGGCTTTGACGGTGTGATTGGCAACGAACAGCAGATCCTCTCTGTTCAGAATCGCCGGCTCTCCGTTCACCACCGCCTTAAGGCGATCGCTGCGAATTTGTTCTCCGTTGGGGTAGGTGATATTGAGAACTACCCGGGAGACGTTTGATGCGTATTCGCCCAAGGTCGGCTCGATGAATCCGATGCTAAGTTTGTTGCTTATGCCGAATTCTATTATTTCCGCATAAGTGTAAGGCTTCCCGTCCACCACGGCTTTTCCGTTGACGAGGAACGCTATCTCTTTTTGCGCGTCTCTCGGTATCTCATAGGTATAATAGTATTCCCCGTCTTTTTTGGTGTAGGAGTAATTCTTGCCCGACCACCCTTCATAGAGGCTTACCGAGTCGTTCTCCAATGATTTGCCGAATGTGTTGAGCCGGGCCTTGAATCTGACACGCTGCCCGTATGAAAAGACACGATCCGCCGGCTCTTCCAGGATCAGTTTGAAATCCGCATCAGCAGGAGACACCAGAATCTTGCCCACGCGCTCACCGCTGTTGCCGTAGGCATCCACGGCTTTTACGGATATCTCCACAAAACTTCCCTCGTCTTTCAGGATCGGGTAAAGCTCCTCAGCGTGGTATCTGCCGATCCCTTTTTCGGTGAATCTCAGGTCTTTATGTCTCTTCCCGGTAATTGCCCCGGAAACCGTTGCCCGTTCAACGCCGGAATTATTCGGGTAGCGCACAATGACGTCTATCGAGGTTATGCTGTCTCCGTACTCATATTTTGCCTTCCCGGGGGATATTATCGCTTCGACTGAGAGTTCCACATTCCGTATGTATACCCCCGTGCGATCGATGTTTTTTTCGCCGCTGAAATCGATAACTGCGAGAGTAGCATTATAAAAACCCGCCTGCATGTAGCGGTGGGTCGTAATCCGCCCGTTCCCGGTCTCGCCGTCTCCAAAATCCCAGAGATAGGACTCTATGTTCTTTGCTTCGCGGGAGCCGGAGCCGTCGAAGGATATCTCCTGCCCCACTTCGCCGGAGTATGGGCCCCCGACGTTAGCCAGCAGGATAGAGTCGTAAGCGTCAGTCGACACCGCATACGCATCGTTCGATGCGGGGAGACAGAAAGTTATGGAAAGCGAGATTCCTATAAGCCAAATAAAAAATAATCTGTGAACGCTTTTTTCCATGTCATTTAATTTTACGAATAATAGAATAAAAAGATCAATAATAAATAAGCAATAAGCCTTCAAGAAAACAAGTTTATAAGTTCTCCCGCATCCTCGACTACGTAATCACAGCCAAGAGAGACAAATTCGCGACGCAGCCTCGTCTGATCCGTTTCATTGAAGGATGCGGATAATACTCCGATGGAGTAGAATCCTGCGTTTTTGGAGGCCCTTATATCGTCCACGGAGTCTCCAACGTAAGCGGCAGACGCTTCGTCGGCCATAAGGGCGTATTTTCCCATCATGCGCTTCCGGCATAGGAGCAGGGACTCGGGGTCGGGTTTTCCATGACGGACTTCCTCCGAGGAGATTATTTGGTCCGGGGGGAAGAAGCGGTCTAATCCATGTAATTTCAAGGAATATTCCGCCTCAAAACGCTCTCTTCCGCTGGCAATGCCCATATGGAAAAGGCTGCCCAGTTTTTCAAGCGTATCCGCGGAGACCAGGGCTTTTTCGTCCCGTATAAAACCGGACCCGTGGAAGAACACAGTATCTTCGGAATATTTCAACTTATAGAGCTCCTCCCCGAGATACAGCTCCTGGAAGAGTCTCTTGATAACATCGGTATACCAGAAACGCCCGGCTTGCGCAAGCACGTCCGCCCCGTACAATTCCGAAAGGGCCAGTTGAGTACCCTCTAGTCCGTCCCCGCAGGATCTTATTTTCTCAGTAACAATGCCCAGGTTTGTTTCAGGCACCCATCCATGCACGGATTCTCCCAATTTCTTAAGCGCGCGACGCATACCGGCAAGATCGGCCGGATCATCCGTCTCCGGGAGAGCGCGGTCTTTTGCCAGTTCCGCAAGGAAACATAGCACGCAGGCGTATGTAAGCTTCCAGTCGTCGTTGAATCCCGTGATATATTTGAATTTCTGAGTGTCTCCTGCATCCATGAGGGGTTTTTTCAAGGACAGGCCGATAAGATCGGAAAAGTAGTATTGTACTGAGTCTATGATAGCTCTCCTGTAGGAGTCCCTGACATGGAACAAAACGCCGTCAATATCCCATATCAAAAGCCTGAGGCCGTCTGGAAACATGTTATAGCACCTTGTATCTTATACGGCTTAAAAGAACAAAAACAGCAGACTCATTGACTGTCGAGCACTTTATCCACTATTTTCGCATCATAACCCATCTCTTTCAACCCCTTCTTCAAGACCTCAGGATCTTCTCCGTGGGAGAGCTTATCAAAAACCCATTTGGAAATACTCTCATCCTCCTCCTCCTTGTTCAGGGAATTGATCATCTTCTTTACTTCATTATACTGGCCTTTCTCTATGCTATTATCCGCTTTTGAACCCCGGAAACGCCTGAGGAGTAACAGAGGCACAACGAACACCGTAAATATCCCCACGGCCACAAGACCAAAAGAACCCGCCGCCTGCACAATCCTCCCATCAATCAAATCAGTAGAGGCAACAAGCTTCACACCGGCCTTGCCTGAATAACCCAAACGATCGGAAACATAGATGTTCAATTCAGACATATTGCTTGGAGGGGAGTATTTGCCCACGAAAAAATCACCAATGCGAACCAAAGAAACAGTCTCAGTTCCCGCCACAACATTCAAAGATCGATCAGAGATAAGAGTATTATTAGGATAACGAACGCGCAAACGGATATCCTGAACGTTGGAGGCGCTTGCCCCGGGCAGGGGAGAGATTATCTCCACAACAAGAAAAACAGGAGCTAAAGTAGTTGGGGTATAACCGGGCCCATTTGAAAGAACCGTCGACGTAGTCATACCGGATTCAAGGGTAGTTGAAACGAACTGAACGGACAACGCAGACGCAGACGCTCCGGTGGTGACTGTAACCTTATAAACAGTAGAGGTAGTGACCAACGGAACGGCCGTGTTAGGCGTCTTGCTGCCCCCGCCACCGCCGCTCTGGCCTTTAGTAGTGGAAGTAGAAGCCTTTGTCGTAGTAGTAGACACAGGAACTGTCGTAGAGCCGGATAAAGTGGTTGTAGAAGACGCGGATGTAGTGGTGGTTGTTGCGTTTTGAGTGGTTGTGCTTGTAGAACCCCAGGACGTTGTCGTACCCGGATCAGTTGTAGTCGGCGCAGCAGACGTAGACGCAGAAGCCTGCGTAGTAGTCGTAGCGACCGCCGTACATACAAGGCTAGCATCAGTGCAGTCTCCTCTTGAGTATTCCTGGGAGGTCGTATTGATAACTACCGCATACCCGTTCCACTCGCACAGAGTCACCGCCTGACCGGAAAAATCAAAGACCCCTGAATTACAACTGCCTTTGCATATAGTTGAACCCGGCGCGCAGCATGTCGTACAGACATTCTCCGCGTAAACTCCCGGCAGGACCAGGGCTAATACTATGCAAACGCCGACAAGATGCCAGAGACATATATTCTTTGCGTGCATTATCAAAACACTCACTGAACAGATATACTATAGGCCGAAAGCATTAATTAACTTACAGGCCGCATCAACCAGCATATTACGTCAAAAGACCAATTTTATAAACAAGAACAATGGAAATAGTATTCCTTGGAACGGCAGGCTCGCTCCCCACGGAGAAAAGAGGCCTTCCCTCGGTATTCCTCGATTATATGGGGGAATATTTTCTCTTCGACTGCGGGGAAGGAACCCAGAGGCAGATGAGGATAGCAGGCATAAACTATATGAGGATAAACAACGTGTTCATCTCGCACCTCCACGCAGACCACTTCATGGGCCTTCCCGGGCTGATGCAGAGCATGGATTTCATGGAAAGAAAAAAGCCCCTTGAGATATACGGACCGCCGGGGATCGCAGACACCCTGGACCACATGCTCTCCATGGGCACGTTCAAGCCGGACGCGCTAGAGATACAGGTCCACGAGATAGACGAAGGAACCGTGATAAAAGGGGAAAAATACAGCATAACCGCATCGCGGGTAGAACACACAAAAAACAGCCTGGGTTTTCTATTCCAGGAAGACGCAAAAAGAGCGTTCATAAAACAGAAAGCACTCGACCTCGGAATACCGGAAGGACACCTGTTCTCCAAACTGCAAAGAGGAGAACCTATCGAGTACGAAGGAAAGACCTACGATCCGGACCAGGTGCTCGCAGACCCGGTACCCGGAAGGAGAATAGTGTACACGGGCGACACCAGGGCATGCGACGCAGTAAGGGAGATGGCACAGGGCGCAGACATACTGATACACGACGGGACATACTCCCATCAGGACATAGAAAAAGTCGAAGACAGGGACCACTCGACCGTCACCCAGGCGGCGGAGACCGCAAAAAAAGCAGGAGTCAGAAAACTCTACCTGACCCACATATCGCAACGATACCCCGATCCCAAACCCCTGGAAGAAGAAGCAAGAGCCATTTTCCCCGAATCATACGTCGCAGAAGACTACATGCGCGTAAAGATCCCAAGGCACAGGTGAATAGCTATTCTGCTGACATTGATTTTTATTTTCTACAAGTCAATTATAGCATACTATAGTATATTATAATAAACTATAAGAAAACATGTAAATATGCAGCACAGACAACAAACCAATATTTATAGACCACTATAATCAATTATAAATACTTGTAATCAAAATTATTATCAGAAAATGGCAGCCACAACTACGATACAAATAACCGAAGAAATCAAAAAAACCCTTGACTCCAAGAAATTGTACGGCAGGGAAACATATAATGATATAATAGAACGCCTTGTGGAGGACTCAGACGAACTGAGCGAAGAAACCAAAAAGGACATAAAAAAGGCAGAAGAAGAGGTCAAGACGGGAAAATACAAAACCCATGAAGAACTGGGCGCCGAACTGGAGTTCTAAATGAAATATACTATACTCTGGTCTGAGTCGGCGGAAAAACAATTAAAAAAATTAGACCGCAGCATAGCAAAACAGATATACAGAAAAGTCGGCGAACTTGCAGACGACCCGTACAGGAACACAAAAAGACTCGTAGGCATCGAAGGACACCGGCTCCGCGTCGGAGACTACAGAGTAATTTATAAGGTCAATAGCAATAAACTGGAGATCCTCATACTGAAAACAGGACATAGAAAGAATATCTACTAGAAAGAACCAAATGGGGCTGCCGTGATTTGAACACAGGTCTCTAACTTTTTCTGACATCCAAAGGAACATCTCCTCTGGGAGCCGCCCGAAGCTAGAAGGATGACCAAGCTACCCCACAGCCCCATAAAAGTATAGCAATTAAAATAGGAATTATTATAAAAAGAAGAAAGATGAGACTGCCGTGATTTGAACACAGGTCTCTAGCTTTTTCGGTACGCCAGCGGGCGAGTCGCCCTCTGGGTCGCCTCCCAAAGCTAGAAGGATATCCAAGCTACCCCACAGTCCCGTCTTATATCGAGTTAGATTATACGCATGACAAACCTATAAATCCGTCAATCAGGGTTTGTTTTATTTTGCATTTCATATATCCTTTAAGGCCTCAATGAACTTCTTATTCTCTTCCGTTGTACCGACTGATACGCGTATGTATTCTCCGGAAAAGCCAGGGTATTTCCCAAGGTTCCTTACGATGATCTTCTTGTCCAGGAGCCTTTTGTATACGTCCACTGATCGCCGGGGACTCACGTCGGCCAGTATGAAATTAGACTCCGATGGATATGTCGTGTATTTTTCCTTGAGCGCGTTGTATATCATGTCTCGGTCTTTAACTATCTTCGCGACTGTTTCGCGCATGTATTTCTGGTCGTCCAACGCCGCAAGCGCGGCCTCTATTGCCAAATCATTAACGGAAAACGGGGGCTTTACCCTGTCCAGGAGTTCTATTATCTTTTGGTCCGCTATTATGTATCCTACGCGCAGCCCGGCTAATGCGAACGCCTTGGAGAACGTGCGCAGGATTATCAGGTTCTCGTATTCTTTGACGAGAGGCGTGAACGTTTTCCCGTGGAATTCCACGTACGCTTCGTCTACGACGGTCGTCTTGCCCTCGTCTAGGACCTCTCTGAGGTCTTCTTCCGTTATTACTCCCCCTGAGGGATTATTGGGAGAGCATAGGACCAGTATCTTTGCCTTGCTGGATTCTGCAATGAAGCGCTTCAATGGAAAAGTAAGGTCTTTCTCCAGATCGATCTGCAGGTATTTTTCTCCCAATGCTTCGGAGAATATCCTGTATTCGGCGTACGTCGGATTAAACGACAGCACGGGCCCTTTGAAGGTCTTGAATATGAGGTCTATTGATTCGTCCGAGCCGTTCCCGGTTATGATGTTCCCGGGCTTTGTCCCGCAGTATTCCGCGATCTTTTTGCGCAGTTCCGGGTCTTTGTAGGGGTATATGTTTACTGCGTCCGCGGCCTTCTTTATCGCTTCTTTGACTTTGGGCGATGGGCCGTAATTATTCTCGTTGGAGGCAAGCTTCACGTAGCCCTCTATGGTCTTCCCGGGGGTATAGCAGCACAGGCCCGGGATCCAGGGTTTTACGTTTTCAGATAGATAGTATTTCATTTTGCGGCGTAGGATTATTGGATAATGCGGCATAAAAGCCCCGCTATTTAACATTCCGAAGACAAATATTAACATGGATAGCCTGATAATCCTTCTCATAATAGGGTTGACGCTGGCACTATTCATATATCTCTTCTGGGGCGTGGTAAAGCGCCTGCTCGTCAATTCAGTCGTGGGAATAGTCCTGATACTCCTGTTGAACCTGGTTTTTTCGGTGAGCATCCCGCTCAACGCATTCACGATATGCGCAGTCGGGCTGTTCGGCCTGCCCGCCGTGGGAACCATGCTGATTCTGCACTTGGGAGGATGGACGAACCCATAGGAGGAAAAGCATGAGAATAGCCCAAGTCACAAAGTATTTTTACCCCCACATGGGAGGAATAGAAAGCAACGCTCTGGGGATATCCGAAGGCCTGGCAGACCTTGGACACGCAGTTCTGGTACTCACCTCGAATATTCCCGGGGGAGAACAGGCGGAAGAACTGTCAGGGATATGCGTTCTGCGCTCCCGCAGTTATTTCACTGCATTCAACGACCCATTCACGCCGGGAATATTCGCAAACCTGATGCGGGAAGACTATGACATAATACACGTGCACCTGCCGGACCCGTTCAACAGCGTTTACGCGTTATTGGCGGCAAAGATAAGGAAAAAGCCCCTGTTTGTCACATACCACGCAGACATAATAAAGAACCGCTGGTACCACCTGCCGTTCAAGATCGCATACAGCTTCTTTTCGCACCAGATACTGAAAAACGCGACAAAGATAATAGCGACGACGCCGGATTACGTCAAGGAATCGCAGATACCGAAAAAATTCAGAGACAGGGTCGTGATCGTCCCGAATTTTGTCGACAGCGGAAAATACATACCGGAACTCTCGGGCTACAGGATCAGAAAAGAGCATTCGCTGGACAACAAAAAGGTCATACTCTTCCTTGGAAGGCTCGTACCCTACAAGGGGGTCGAATACCTGATAGCCGCGTACAAGAAGATCAAAGAGAACGTAAAAGACGCAACGCTTGTCATCGCAGGAGAGGGGCCCCTGGAGGAGGAACTGAAAAAGCAGGCAAGCGATCTGAAATTAGAGGGCGTCGTATTCACCACCGTCGTAGAAGACGACATACCGGAGTATTATGCTGCATGCGACCTCTTCGTCCTGCCGTCCGTGACAAGACAGGAAGCCTTCGGCATAGTCCTCCTGGAGGCGATGTCCAGCGGAAAACCGGTCGTCTCGACCAATATAAGCGGCATGCCCTACGTAGTGGGAGACGCAGGACTCGTAGTCCCGCCAAAAGACCCGGAAGCGCTTGCCAACGCAGTAATAAGGATACTGACGGAGAAAGATCTTAGGGTAAAAATGGGCAGGCGCGCAAGAGAAAGAGTGGAAAAAGAGTTCAACAAAGAATACGCCGCGGAAAAGACGCTGAAGATCTATTTGTCCGAGGAGAAACTCTGATCTTCATTTAACGTATTCCCTCGGATCCGCAATCTCTCCTTTCAACGCAGATGCTGCGACCGTCGCAGGAGACGCGAGATATATGAATGCATTGCTGTTCCCCATGCGTCCCTTGAAGTTCCTGTTGGCAGTCGATATCACGTTCTCGCCGTCCGAGGGCACGCCGTTGTGAGTTCCCACGCATGGGCCACACCCGGCAGTCACAACTGCTGCTCCCGCTTTTACGAGAGTCTGGAGTATGCCCGTGTCCATCGCTTTGAGGTATATGTCTCTTGAAGCCGGCGCAACGATGAATCTCACGTCCGGGCTCACGGTCTTTCCTTTTACTATGTCTGCTGCGATCTTCAGGTCTTCGAGGCGGCCGTTCGTACACGTGCCGATGAACGCTTCGTCTATTTTTGTCCCGAACACTTCAGATATGCCGCATACATTGTCTACCCTGTGCGGTTTTGCTATCTGCGGCTCGAAATTTGCGGCATCGTAGTCGAGCACCTTTGCATATTCGGCATCGGGGTCGTTCCTGACGATTGCGGGTTTCCTGTTAGAGTGTTCTTTGACCCATTTCACGGTTTTCTCGTCCGGCTCGACCAGGCCGGTCTTTGCGCCCATCTCTATTGCCATGTTGCTCATGGTCATCCTGGCGTCGACCGACAGGTCCTTTATGGTATCGCCCGCGTATTCTGCGGCCATGTATGTGGCGCCGTCCGCCGTGACGTCGCCTATGAGTTTGAGTATTATGTCCTTGGAGTAAACGCCTTTCGGGAGCTTCCCGTTGACGTTGAACTTGATGGTCTCCGGGACCTTGAACCACAATTTCCCGGAAGCGAATACTGCGGCGATATCCGTACTCCCTATGCCGGTAGCAAACGCGCCGATAGAGCCGTACGTGCACGTGTGCGAGTCCGCGCCCACGACCAGGTCTCCGCAGGTCACGTGTTTTTCCATCATTATCTGGTGGCATACGCCGCAGCCCACGTCATAGAAGTTCTTTATGCCTTTTTCCCGGGCGAATTCCCGCATCATCTTATGGAGCTTTGAAACGGATTCAGCCTGGCTCGGAGAGTTGTGATCTATTACGAATGCGATCTTTTCCCCGTCAAAGACCTCTTTTGCGTTCATGTCCCTGAAGGCGTTGATTGCCAGAGGCGTTGTTCCGTCCTGTCCCATGGCGTAATCTATGTCGGCGACTACTATCTCTCCTGCGTACGCGTCTTTGCCTGAGTGCGCGCTCATGATCTTCTCAGAAATTGTTTTGCCCATTTTCTTGCGGATGATTGGATAATAGATTGCAATTAAATCCCTAAAAATCAAAAAAAATTATCCTGTAACGACTTTAAGCAGGTCCGCCTTTGTAACAATCCCCTCGACCCTGCCTTTCTCGGTTATCAGGACCGCCTTATTGTGTTCCAGCAGAGAAGACAACGTGTTTATATCCGTTCCAAGTGAAACCTGCGGCAGCGGGTCTTCCATGTATTCCCGGACCTTCCGAGTCGAGATGTCGGACATGTTTGCTCCCTTGGATATCTGGGCCATGATGACCCCCTCGGATAGAGACCCTGCCTGCGTCTTTCCGTCCAGTACCGGCATCTGGGATACGTTGTGTTTCTTCAGTTTCTGTATGGCTGCGCCCAATGAGTCGGTGGATTTGACGCTTACCACGTCCGAAGACATTATCTCTTTTGCGGTTATCGCCCGGTTCTCGCTCACGTCCAATGCGCGGAATATCTTCTCGACTTTGGAGTATCGCGGATCGACCGTTCCGGCTTCTACCCGGGCGATGAGGGACTGGCTTATGCCTGCCTTTTTTGCAAGTTCTGTCTGGGTGAGTCCCAGTTTTTTTCGCATGAGGACTATCCTCGCAAGGTCGGGTAATTGCATCTTAGGTATTATCTAGGATTCCAGAGTATATAAATTATGTCATTATGCATAATTCAATGGAACAGTATTTATATGTGAATAACGCTTATAATTATCTTATTGGCTTTTATTACTTCATCTCCAGACTCCTGCCGGATTAAAAAATGAAGACTATAGAAGAGATAAACGAAAAGATCAGAAAAGGGGAGGCAGTCGTCGTCAGAGCGGACGAGATGCCCGGCATCTACGAAGAGGATCCGAAGAAAGCGGCTGAAGAAGTAGACGTAGTCACAACCGGGACTTTTGGCATGATGTGCTCATCCGGCGCGTTCCTAAATTTCGGCCATTCCGACCCGCCCATAAAGATGACCCGCGTCTGGCTGAACGACGTAGAAGCATACACGGGAATAGCGGCCGTAGACGCCTACGTTGGCGCGGCCCAGCTTTCGGAGGACAAGGGATTCGAATACGGCGGAGGACACGTAATAGAGGATCTCGTCGCAGGAAGAGAGGTAGAGCTCAGGGCCGAAGCGTACGGGACGGACTGTTATCCGCGCAAGAAAGCGGACACTAATATCACGCTCAATGACGTCAACCAGGCCATGCTCTTCAATCCCAGGAACGCATACCAAAGATACAACGCTGCAACCAATTCATCCGACACGATCCTGCGGACTTACATGGGAACGCTCCTGGGGAACAGGAGGAACATCAACTTCGCAGGCACGGGAGAAATCAATCCCCTGAGCAACGACCCCGAATACAGGACCATAGGCTTTGGGACCAGGATATTTCTCGGAGGCGCCCAGGGATACGTCACAGGAGAGGGCACGCAGCATAACCCAAAAACCGGGTTCGGCAACATCTCGGTCAAAGGGGACCTCAAGAATATGTCCGATGAATACCTGAAGGGAGGAACCGTGCCCGGATACGGAACGTCGCTTTTCGTGGGGATAGGTATTCCGATACCCATACTCGACGAGGACATGGCCAGGAGGACTGCAATAAGGAACGGGGACATACACGTTAAGGTCCTGGACTACGGGGTGCAGAGAAGAGACAGGCCTCTTGTAAAGGAAGTGACTTATGAAGAATTGTTCTCGGGAAAGGTCGAACTTGACGGTAGAACAGTCAGGAGCAGCCCTCTTTCCAGCATGAAAATATCGGGAAAGATAATGGACGAACTGAAGAGATCGATAGAGGATAAAAAGTTCTACCTTACCGCACCGCTGGAATCCCTTCCCACAGACACGACGGTAAAGGTCATGAAGCCCCGCAGGGACGTTCCGTTCGTCGAGGACGTCATGACAAAAAAAGTGATAACCGCAAAGTCAAACGACTCTCTTGCCAGGGTCTCAGAACACATAATAAAGAACGGGATAGACCAGGTACCGATAGTTGACAAAGACGGGAAACTAGAGGGCATCGTCACCGCCTGGGACCTTACAAAGGCGCTTGCGACAAACAAGAAAAAGCTGGAAGACATAATGACAAGGACCGTGATAACCTCGAGAAAGGGAGAATACATAGACGCCGTAGCAAGGAGGCTGGGCAAGCACCAGATAAACTCGACGCCCATCGTCGACGGCGAAGGAGCGATCATCGGCATCATCACGTCATCGGACATAAACAAGATACTGCAGAGGAGGTAGAAGATGAATAAATACATTCTTAAATTCCCCCAGGACATCGTGGAAAACCCGATACTGTCGGAAACGATACTGGAAACGGGAGTCCTCTTGAATATCCTGCGGGCCAAAGTAGACTACAACGAAGGAACGGTCGTCGTAAGCATAGCAGGCGATGAAGAGACCCAGAAGAAAGTCGTAGAACTGCTCAAGAAAAAAGGCGTCGACGTCAGCAGGCTGAAAAAAAGCGTCGTCAACGACGAAGAAAGATGCATCTCGTGCGGCGCATGCATAGCGGTCTGTCCTGCTGGAGCTATAACATTAAACCAGAACAAGGAGATAGAGATCGAGCGGGACAGGTGCCACCGCTGCGGAGTATGCGTTGAGGCGTGCCCCAGAAGGTCTCTTTCCATACAGCAGCTGGAATAAGCAGAGATGAAGAGCCTGAAGAGAACCCAATTCAGTTACAAGAAGTCCAACATCACCATCCTCTCAGACATATGCGCAGGCTTCGCAAGAGAGGAACTGATAAAAAACTACGGCCTGCTGGAAGGATACATACAGAAAAACCCTCTTTTTCTCACTTCATACGAACCTCTGCCCGCAGACGATGATGCTCCGTCAATAGCAAGGACTATGCTTTCCGCGGCGCAGAAAACAGGCGTGGGCCCTATGGCCTCGGTCGCAGGAGCATTTTCTGACGCGCTGGGAGCATTCCTCATCAAAAACGGCGCCTCGGACGTTATAGTGGAGAACGGCGGGGACATCTTCCTCAAAATAACGGAATCCAGGATAGTGGGCATATACGCAGGGCCTTCAAGATTATCCGATAGACTGGCATTCAACGTCAAACCGGAGGAAACGCCCGCAGGGATATGCACCAGTTCTAACTCGGTCGGGCCTTCGATAAGCCTCGGCGCATCAGACGCATCCACCGCGGTCGCGGATTCCTCGGCTCTCGCCGACGCCGCAGCAAGCGCGATAGGGAACGCAGTCAAAGGCACGGGCACTTTGGAAAAAGCGATAAACGTCGCAAAAGGCATCGCAGGCATCCGCGGAATGCTCGTCATCAGGGGCGAAGAGATAGGGACATGGGGTAAACTCCCTTCCCTAATAAAAACCTCCAATACAAAATAGTAAAAAATATCTTAAAAAATGGAAGGAATAGCGGTAATAGGCGGCGGAGGGGCAGGACTCACGGCAGCCCTCGCGGCAAAAAAAGCAGGGGCAAGTGACATCACACTGATTACAAAAGACAAATACTCATACTCTCCATGCGCGCTCCCGTTCGTCCTGGGAGGAGAGATAGAAAGCTTCGACAAGATGACAAGCGCAATAGAAGACATATGCAGGATGAGCGGCATAAAATGCGTCATCTCTCCAGCGGAAGGAGTCGACACGAAAAGGAAAACAGTCAAAACAAAAACGGGAGAAATACCCTACGGAAAGCTCATAATAGCGTCCGGCGGAAGCCCTGCCGTGCCGCCCATCAAGGGAGCGAACCTTCAGGGAGTATACAATCTACACAGGCTGGAAGACGGAGAAAAAGTACTGGCGGCAATGAAGGATGCAAAGAACGCGGTCGTGGTAGGGGGAGGGGCGATAGGCCTGGAATCGGCTGCCGCATTCGTTGAAAAAGGAATCAAAGTCACGCTCATAGAAGGACTGGAATACGTGCTCTGCAGGCTCTTTGACCCGGACTACTGCGACATGATCGAGAAGAACCTACAGGACCGCGGGATAGAACTGATAAAAGGAAAATTCATCGAGGAGATAGCCGGAGACACGCAGGTCAAGTCCGTGAAAGTCGCAGGACGGGAGATACCGGCAGACCTCGTGATACTCTCCACCGGAGTAAGGCCGAACGTAAAGATCCTGGAAAACTCCGGGATAGAACTTCTGAACGGCGGGATAAAGACGGACGAACACTGCGAAACCTCCATGAAAGGAGTATACGCCGCCGGGGACTGCTCCATTACGAAGTCGATACTCACGGGTAAGCCGATAGCAAGCCTTCTTGGAACGACCGCCGTACGCCAGGGGATGGTAGCGGGAATGAATGCCGCAGGAGAACACGCAGTATTCGAAGGCGTCCTCAATTCCATGCTCCTCAAGATATTCGACCAGGAGATAGGCAGATGCGGCCTCACGGAAAAAGACGCGAAAGCGGAAGGAATGGAAGTCGTCACGGGAAAGATAAAGTCTTCAAGCATAGCGGAATACTATCCCGGCGGAAAACCGATGGAACTGAAACTCATATTCAATGCAAAGGACAAACTCCTCGTCGGAGCGCAGGTCATAGGAGGGGCGGGCGTTCCTGAAAAGGTGAATTCACTCACATTCGCGCTCTCTAAAAAGACGACAGTAGAAGACCTGACAAGGATGGAATATGCATATACTCCGCCGCTGGCGCCCTCGCACAACGCAATAGTCCTCGCGGCCGAGAACGCGCACAGGAAGATAAAAAGACTGGAAGAAAGAGACAGAAGGAGGAATTAATCATTCTCTCCCAGTTTATTTCTCGGCAACATTGAAGAATACTTCGTCTTCGATGTTCTCCCCTCCAGGAGATACCGTCACCTTTACGCCGTACCTCCCGCCGTATGTTGCATTAAACCGCAGCTTGAATCCAAGTTCCCTGCTCTCGCCCGGTCCAAGGGAGATGCTTTCATTGGCTTTCTGGCTCCCGGTATCGATGAAAAACAGGCTGGGGTTATAGGTCTCCAAACGGACCCGTATGTTGCTTGCCTCCTTCCCGACGTTCTTTACGTCAACGCGGGCGAATGACGTACCTTTCAGATCAACGCCCGAAGGATCGGCCCACGACCTGACCTGTATATCCCCGCCCTCCTTGTAAGACGGCGCAAAGAGGTTGAAGGACATATTGCCAAGGGACCCGAAAAGCAGGGCTACGATCACCGCTAAGGCGATAATCAGGATTACGACTGGTTTCCATTTGATCCTAGCTAACAGTTCGTTTAGTTTCACGTTATAGAATATTTTCCCCCTGAGGATTAATATACCTTGCGGAGATCGAAGACCCAGGAAAAAGTTCGTATAAAAGATATGGCAAGTAGTATATCGATGGTCTGGAAGAATGGGAAGGCAGGTCTTCTCACAAAACATTTTGTCCATTGTCCGATTTATAAACATATAGTCCCCATATTAGTATAGAATATGTGAGTAGAATTGGGATTTAGACGCGTTAGATATAACATTAATATCATGCTTCTAAAAACAGTATTATTCGATACTGAAACGATCTCTAATTCTACAGTTATCTATCTGCATAGCGCATAGAGCACATAGAATCTATAAAAAATGAAGAACTTAGAAAACAACCCAGAGCAGACTCTGGAAAACAAGAAATTCAGCGAACTAAACCTTAGTCCGCAGATACAAAAAGACTTAGAGCACAACAAGTTTGTGACGATGATGCCCGTACAGGAACTGGCAATACCCATACTCCTGGAAGGAAGAGACCTGATAGCCCAGGCAAAGACAGGAACAGGCAAGACGCTCGCATTCGGGATACCCTTGATGGAGAAAGTCGATCCGGCGAATAGAAACGTACAGGCCCTCGTAATGGCGCCCACAAGAGAACTAGCAGAGCAGGTCGCAGGCGAGATGCGCAAGATCGGCTACGGCAAAAGGGTGCGCACAACTTCCGTATACGGAGGAAAGAGCATAGACCAGCAGGCAAAGCAGCTCTCGGCGGGAAGCCCCATAGTAGTTGGAACACCCGGCAGGATAATGGACATGATAGAAAGAAGGCTGCTGCGCTTAGACAACGTAAAGATACTAGTCCTAGACGAAGCGGACAGAATGCTCGACATGGGATTCATAGATGACATAAGAAAGATAATAGCCCACATACCGAAGGACCGGCAGACAATGCTTTTCTCGGCGACCATACCCGACAGGATAGGGCAACTTGCTCACACGATAATGAAGCACCCGGAGCACGTATCAGTCAGCCCCGAGGAACTGACGGTAAACGAGATAGAGCAATTTTACTACGAAACGCCCCAGAACGTTAAGTTCGACGCGTTCATGTCAGTCGTGCAGACCGAAAGGCCCGAGAGCGCGATAATCTTCACGAACACCAAAAGGTGGGCGGACACCCTGACGAGCATGATGCAGAGGCGCGGGATGGCTACTGAAGCTATCCACGGAGACCTTTCGCAGAACCAGAGAGACCGCGTGATAGAAGGATTCAAGAGAAAGAGGTTCACCTTCATGGTTGCAACAGACGTTGCGGCAAGGGGCCTGGACATAGACGACGTAACGCACGTCTTCAACTACGACATCCCCCGGGAAAAGGAAAACTACGTGCACAGGATCGGAAGAACAGGACGAGCAGGAAAGAGCGGAAAAGCCATCTCCTTTATCTCGCCCAATGAGATACACGACCTATGGGCAATGGAACACGCATGCAGGACCAAGATAACCGAGGCAAAGCTGACTATCACTCTTGAGGCATCTACGCACAGCAGGCCGAAACTAAGCCCCTATGAGGACTCGTCTCCCAGGCAGCGCAGTTCCAGAGGACCTCCTCGCAGGAGCAATAGCAACAGCAGAGACAACCGAGGAAGATCCAACAGGCGATACTGAAACCCTTGAAAGCGGGATGCGGCGGGCTAAGTATTTATACTCCCGCATCCATTAATTCTTTATGGAATTTGAATACGTATCAAAATACCTGGACGGATCATACTACAAATACTCCGAGAAACACCAGATACTAGAGATGGTGGCGCTCGGATTCCTCGGGTTCATGCTCCCATTCGCAATAGGCGCGCCGCAAATACTCATAGGCATACTAGTTAACGCAATAATCATCAGATCGGCACTCAGCCTGCCTTCTTACAAGACGCTGCCAGCGATCTTCACGCCAAGTATCGGAGCAGTCGCACAAGGCGCATTGTTCGGGCCATTGAACGTATTCCTGATATACATGATGCCGTTCATATGGTCGGGGAACCTCATACTCCTCTACGCGTTCAAGGCAAAGATCGCGCACGGATACAACTATCTATTGACGCTGCTCGCAGGGTCCGCGGCAAAGGCAGGATTCCTGTTCGCAGCCGCATACATACTGTATTCAGCATCCGTAATACCTGCAATATTCCTGACAACAATGGGAGTGATGCAATTCGCGACCGCGTTCCTGGGGGGAATACTGGTCTACGCGCAGCTGAAGGCGGAAAAATATTTTTAAAATCAGAGTAGTTAACCGTGTGCACGGATAACAAAATGAATGATGCGACTTTCGCATCTAATTTTCTGAATCCTCTTTCTGGGTCCGCTGCACGCTTTTCCAAAATATCCTTTCTGTGCGGCGCAGTAATCACCGAACGAAGCTAACAGTCATAATTATTTAAATAGATATGTTGCATTATATTATTTGAGGTAAATAGAATGTCTGAGTTTGTTGTGAACATACCCAAAGACTTGGAGAAAGACATCAAGGAATTCCCGGAAAACTGGGCTGCCGTGGCATTAGAGGCCATTAAACTGCGCGCATTCCAGTTAAAGCTTGAAAGATCCGCTGAGTTCAGGAGGTCCTTTGTCGAGGCGATCGCATCCAAGAGCACTCTTTCCAAGGGGGAAGCTGACAAATTCGCAGTAGAACTTGGCCGCAAGATCAAGAAGGGCCGGTTTGAGCAGCTTAGGAAAGCCGGCCTAGTGTAGAAAATGCAGGTCGTAGTGGATGCCAACATACTCATATCGCTCCTTATAGCCAAAGGAAGCAAGCACAAGCTGTTCTTCTCTGACAAAATAACGCCTATCACACCCGAATACGTACTGTTTGAGATATAGGAGCACTGGCCGGAAATCATCTCCAAAACGCGCCTGACGGAAAGAGACCTTAAATCGGAATTCTTCGCAGTAAGGCTGCAAGTCAAAATAGCGCCGCTTTCGGAGATAAAGGAGTTCTTGAAGGATGCGAGAAAGATTACTCCCGACCCCGATGACATAGAATATTTCGCGCTGGCATTAAAGCACGGCTGCCCCATCTGGTCGCACGACAAGCCGCTCAAGAAACAAAACACAGTAGAAGTATTAGACACAAAAGAACTACTGCAAAAACTCGGACTGATAAAGACGCCAAAAGAACCATAGACCCTATGCTCCGGGCTAACCAACAGAGACGAACCGTCCTCTATTGAAATATTATACATTTCACAGTCATGTGACTAAAGAAGAGTTGCTTCCCGGACATCTGCCGGACGGACAGATTGATCCCGGCACATCGAATGTCTCCCACGCCGACGAAACCTGCCGCACGAATTCACAGCTTATTTCTCTTCTGGCTAACCGGCAAAAGAATAGGATTACTTCCCGCACTCCTTCCTAATGCACCTGTTCGTATAGGTCGTATGCAGCAGCTTATGTGCCTTCTCTCCTCCGAATTCTCCGAGATATTCCTTGTAAAGCCGCAGGACGTCCGGGTTCTGATGAGACTTTCTGATCTTCTTTCCGGTATCCTCTTTTCTCAATGCCGCCGCACGCTTCTCAAGGATCTCTTTTCTGTGGGGTCCGGGCTGTCCTCCTCCGCCGATGCACCCGCCGTAGCAGGCCATTATCTCTATGAAGTGGTACGGGCTCTTGCCTGCGCGTATCTGGTCCATGAGCTTCCTTGCCTCTCCGAGGGTGTGGGCTATGCAGACCTTTATCTTTTTCCCTGATATCTCAACCTCTGCTTCTTTTACTGTGTCCATGCCCCGGACTTTCGTATACTCGAAAGACGGCAGGTCCTGTTCGCTCATAAGATCTGCGACCGATCTGAGCGCTGCTTCCATCACTCCGCCGGTCTGCCCGAAGATGTCCGCTGCGCCTGTCGATTCGCCCATCGGGGAATCAAAACTCGAAGGCGGAAGATTCAAGAAGTCTATGCTGTACTGCTTTATGAGTTTTGCGAGCTCCACGGTCGTCAACACATAATCTGCCTCCCCCTTGAATTCTGGCCGGAGGATCTCGAATTTTTTGGCAGTGCAGGGCATAACGTCTATTAAAACTATGTCCTTTGGGTCCTTTCCTATCTTCTGCGCATAATACGTCTTCACAAGTGATGCAAGGATCGCCTGCGGGCTCCTGCACGAGGACATGTGATGCAGTTCCTGGTAGTAGAACTGTTCAGCGAACTTGATCCATGCGGGGCAGCATGTCGTTATCATCGGCAGGTCGCGTTTCTCGTTGAATCTTTTTATGAATTCCGTTCCCTCCTCGATGATGGTTATGTCTGCGGCAAAGTTTGTGTCAAAGACCTGGTTGAATCCAAGGTCTCTTAGGGCGGAAACCATCTGGCCGGTCACCGGGACCCCTGGGGGCAGGCCGAAACACTCACCCAGCGTCGCCCTGATAGAGGGGGCCGTCTGGGCTATCAGGTATTTGCCGCTGTTTAAGGCTGTTACCACGTCGCTTATGCTGCTCTTCTCGGTCAGAGCGCCCGTCGGGCATGCGACGACGCATTGCCCGCAGTTAACGCATGCGCTCTCGTTCATGTTCATATCCAGGGGAGGAGCAACGCGCGACTTGAAGCCCCTGTTCTGCAGGCCGATAGCGTAAACTGTCTGCACTTTGTTGCAGGCCTGTACGCACTGCTCGCAGAGGATGCATTTATTGTTATCCCGTACTATCGAGGGGCTGGAGCAATCGACCTCTTCCAATTTTCTTTTGCCGGTGTAGGGTATCTCCTGTATCATGAAATCATGCGCGTATTCCTGCAGACGGCATTTGAGGTTCTTTGCGCACGTAGTGCAGTTCAGGTCGTGGTTTGCGAGAAGCAATTCCAGGTTCGTCCTGCGCGCATCCAGGACGCGGGGCGTATGCGTTTTTATGACCATACCCTGTCTTACAGGAGTGGAACATGAAGCTATCAGTTTGGGAGAGCCTTCCACTTCCACGACGCAGATGCGGCAGGCGCCTATCCTTTCGAACTGCACGTTCCAGCACAGATGGGGCACGTTTATTCCGTTTCTTCTGGCAACGTCTATTATCATCTCTCCTGCGTCCGCTTCCACTACTTCTCCGTTGAGATTCACCGAAACTTTGGTCATTTTTTCTCTATAGCCGCAAACGCGCAGTTACGCATGCATTCGCCGCATTTTATGCATTTCTTCGAGTCTATCGTGTATTTGCTCTTAAGTTTTCCGCTGATGGCTCCCGCAGGGCATATCCTCGCGCAGTTGCCGCAGCCGACGCATTTGCCGGTTGTGAAATATGTTACCATGTTCTTGCATACGCCTGACGCACACGTCTTCTGCTCGGCGTGCTGGACGTATTCGTCCATGAAGTATTTCATGGTGGAAAGAACCGGGTTGGGCGCATTCTGACCCAGGCCGCAGAGTGCCGAGTCCCTGATGAATAGGGAGAGTTTTTTCGCAAGCTCTATGTCTTCTTTCTTCCCGCTTCCGTCTGTAAGCCTCTCCAGTATCTCCAGGAGGCGCATCGTTCCTTCCCTGCAGGGCGTGCATTTCCCGCACGACTCTTTCTGGGTGAACGCCATGAAATATCTTGCTACGTCGACCATGCAATCCTTGTCGGTCATGACCACTATCCCGCCGGAACCCATTATGGCGCCTGCCGCAGTCAAAGGCTCGTAGTCCAAAGGGAGGTCCATCAGATTCGCAGGAATGCATCCCCCTGCGGGCCCTCCCATCTGCACGGCCTTGAATTTTGTGCCGTCAGGCGTTCCTCCGCCGATGTCATAGACTATCTCTTTCAGAGATATGCCGAAGGGCACCTCTATTACGCCGGGCCGTTTCAGGTTGCCCGTAAGGCAGACAGTCTTTGTCCCGCGGCTCTTTTCAGTCCCTATCTTCTTGTAGCGGTCCAGGCCTATCTTCATTATCGTAGCAACGTTCGCCATGGTGTCTACGTTGTTTATTATGGTCGGCTTGTCCCACAGACCCTTCTCCGCGGGGAAAGGAGGCCTCGGTTTTGGATAACCTCTTTGACCCATGATCGAACTCATTAGTGCAGTCTCTTCTCCGCACACGAAGGCGCCCGCCCCTTTTTTGACTCGTATCTTCAGATTGTATCCTTCTTTCCCCAGTATGTTCTCGCCTAATAGGTGTTTCTCTTCAAGGGTTGAAATGGCATTCTGTATCGTGCGGATGGAAAGAGGCCTCTCAAGCCGCATGTAGATGAAAGCCTCGTCTGCGCCTATGGCATAAGCTGCGATCATCATGCCTTCCAGGACTTTGAATGGGTCGCTTTCAAGCATTATACGGTTCATGAAGGCGCCGGGGTCTCCTTCGTCGGCGTTGCATATCAGGTATTTCTTGCCGGTCTTCCCGAGGACAAAGCTCCATTTTATCCCGGTTGAAAAGCCCGCACCGCCTCTTCCGCGCAGCCTGGAATCTTTCATGACCTCGATTACGTCCTTGGGTTCCAGGAGGAGTGCTTCCTGCAGGCCCTTGAAGCCTCCGCATGCCGCGTACTGTTCTATGTTCAGGGGGTTTATGAGGCCGCAGTTCTCCATGACGATACGCTGCTGCTTCTTGTAGTAGTCCATCTCGGAGAGGTCGTGGGCGGTGAACAATTCATCGCATACAGTCCCTCCTTTTACGCAGTCGACTATCTTCTGGACGTTGTCTTTCGTGACGTGCGAATAGATAGAGTATACTCCGCTTTGTTTTACCGTGACGATTGGCTCATTGAAGCATGCGCCTGAACAGCCCACAGGGTCTACGATCATGCCAAGGTCCGCATCCTTTAAAGCCTTAAGAGTCGCTCCCGCTCCCGCGGATATGCCGCACGTAGCGACTCCAACGGTTACGCGGTTTCCTGAAAGCTCTTTTGCCCCTTTCTCGACATCGACGTATTCAGACAGTTTTTTCATTCTTTCGGAAATTCCCTTAATATCTTCTCGACCTTCTCTTTGGTCAGTTCGCCGTAGACGACGTCATCGACCATTATGTTGGGCGCTTTGGCACATGCACCGATGCAGTTTACGCGTTCCAGCGTGAAGCGGCCGTCTTCAGTGGTCTCTTTGTCGCGTATCCCCAGAACATCGTCTATCACGCCTTCTATCAGATCTGCCTTTTTTACGTGGCAGGCGGTTCCCTTGCAGACGCGGATTATGTGCTTGCCTACCGGCTTGAGCCTGAAGGAAGCATAGAACGTAGCGACCCCGTATATCTCCACCAGGGGGATCCCAAGCTTCTGCTCGATGTATCTCATGTTTTCCTCGGAGAGATAGCCGTATTCCTCCTGTATCTCGGATAAAAGGTCGATAAGATCTGACTGGTCAGGGTGCTTTGCGATCATTTCGTCAATGGTTTTCATTTGGGAGAGGATGCTATAGAAGGATATTATTAAATAATGTAGTAGTACTATAAATAGAAGCGGCATCCTCCGGCACATAACACGCTTCCGTTGACGCTTTTTGTATAAGGATTGCCAAACAGGGAGATGAGCGGAACAGAATTTTGCATTACATGAAAAACAGGGCAGAATATTCCTGCATAATCGTCTTATGCCAAATAGGGTTTAAAGCGCCGGGATTTAAGCCCGTAGCATAATTATTAATCAGGTTGAAAGCCAAATCCAAAGTAGAGAATATCTTTTGCAGGATAGACTTCAAGCAAAGCCTTGACATAGATGAAAGGAGGGCGCAAAGAGGGGGCTTCGAAGAGGGGAAGAACCTGCCCGCTTACATTTACACTCATCCGAAGCATAATATCAAGATGATGATATTCTCGTCGGGAGAAGTTTTTCTCAACGGCGCAAAGAATCCGGGGGAGATAGAATCCGCATTCTGGGAGCTTAAAAGAAAGCTGAAAGAAATGGGGAACAGGATAACTCTTTCGGCGGATACCGAAATAGAGATAGAGAACGTGCTTGCGACCGCAAATATACGGGACTATTTTCCGAGCATCAATATAGACATGAACAGGATCTCGGAAAAAGAAAACGCAGCATACGACCCGGAGAAGTGCCCGGCAGTTTTCCTGTCATACAAGCTTGCGAAAACAAAAGGAACGGCCATGGTCTTCCGTTCCGGAAAAGTGCTTATCGGAGACGTCAAAAGCCATGAAGATGCGAATCTGATACTTGAAAAAGTGATAGAAACAGTTAGAAGCCCGTGAAATGAAATCGATACTGCTGTCACCCGGGGAACTCAAGGAGCTTCGATGCCTTCTCACGGAGAAAAAGATAACCGAGGTAGACGTCAAGAGCCCGCACGAGGTCTACCGCTTCGACGACAAGATATGCGGGATCTTCATCGTCGGATACAAATCGGGAAACCTCGTTTACCGGGAAGGCGACGCAGTAAAAGAGCTGCTGAAGGATTTTCTTTCCCAGGACGACGAATATGATTACGTCATAGGAACAGACGAAGCAGGTAAAGGCGAGTGGTACGGACCGCTTGTCGTCGCATGCGTCGCCCTGAAACCAAAGGACATACCGCTCATGCGAAAAAAGGGCGTAAGAGACAGCAAAAAACTGGGCAGGAAGACGCTTATGAAGATAGGAAAAGAGATCGCGGAGGGAAATATGATAAAAGAGGTACGCGTCCTTTCGCCGGACGAATACAACAAGGTCTACGGGGAATACTCGGCAAAAGGGAAGAACCTGAACGACCTGATGGCACAGGTACACACCGATCTTATAAAAAAAGTCCTTTCAGAGATAGAATACAAAAAAGCCAGGGTAGTCATCGATATGTTCGACTACAGGAAGACGGAAGAAAAACTGAGAGACCTCGAAAAAAAAGACCTGCTCGTAGTCCAGAAGACCGGCGGCGAATCGGAGACCAGTGTGGCTGCTGCAAGCATTCTGGCAAAGTACCTCTTTGAAAAAGAAGTGGACAGGCTGGAAAAAGAACATAAAGTATGCATCCGGGGAATCAAGCCCAAGGACGTACCAAAGGATCTCCTTTCCAGGGTCGCAAAAACCCATTTTAAGAACGTTCCATCAGAAAGATAAATCTAATAAACCTGTAATCTATTCCTTATATCTATGACAGACGAGCTAAGGCATACAAGAGAGCCTATCATCTCGGTGCTGGGGCACGTGGACCACGGGAAGACCACGCTCCTGGACTGGATCAGGAGCAGCACTGTTGCCTCCCGCGAGGCTGGAGGGATCACCCAGCACATAGGCGCAACGGACGTTCCGTTCGACGCGGTAAAGAGGATATGCGGACCGCTCCTGAATGCGATGGGTGCAAAGATAAACATACGCGGCCTCCTTTTCATAGACACCCCCGGACACGCAGCGTTCACGAATCTGCGCAGGCGGGGAGGAAGCGTCTCAGACCTTGCCATACTCGTCGTGGACATAAACGAAGGCCTCATGCCCCAGAGCATAGAGGCGATACAGATACTCAAAAATTACAGGACGCCTTTCGTCGTCGCGGCAAACAAGGTAGACGCGATATCCAGCTGGAGGGCGGGAGTCAAAATAGACGAGCAGCAGGATAGGCCAAAAGAAGAATTCTACAATAAATTCTACAAACTGGTCGGGCAATTGTCAGACCAGGGATTCGACTCGCAATTATACACCCAGATAACGGATTTCAGAAAGGAGGTGGCAATAGTCCCCATATCCGCGAGGAAAGGGGAAAAGGTGCCCGAACTATTGATGATACTCATCGGCCTCGCACAGCACTATCTTGCAGAGCAATTGTCGATAGAGATGAACTCGCCTGCCAAAGGAACGATACTCGAAGTAAAAAAGGAAACAGGACTTGGCACCACTCTCGACGTAATAATATACGACGGAGTCATCAGGAAGAACGACCAGATAGTCGTAGGCGCAAAGGAACCGATCGTGACCACCGTGCGCGCTCTGCTTCGGCCTAAGCCCATGGATGAGATGCGCGACCCAAGGGAGAAGTTCCAGAGCGTAAACAGCGTATATGCGGCGTCAGGAGTGAAGATATCCGCGCCAAACCTGGAAAAAGCACTCTCCGGAGCACCCATCTATGTCGGAGGCCCGGAACTTATCGAGATGGTAAAAAAGGAATTAGACAACATAGAGATAAACACCGACGCCATGGGCGTATCCATAAAGACGGACACGATCGGATCGCTCGAAGCATTGGTAAAGCTTTTTACCGACAAGAAGATACCGATAAGGAAAGCGACAATCGGGAAGGTTGCGAACTCGGACATAGTCGAGTCCATATCGGTAAAGGAGCAGGACAGGTATGCCGGAGTCATACTTGCATTCAACACCGAAGTTATCCCCGAGGCAAAGAAGCTTGCGGAAGACAAGAAGATAAAGATATTCGAGAGCAGGATAATCTACAAGCTGATAGAGGACTACGAAGACTGGGTGAAGAAGGAAAAGGAGAAAGAGAAGGCCGAGCGCGAAGGCAAGATCGCATCCCCTGCAAAATTGCGCCTACTGCCCAAGTGCGTATTCCGCCAGAGCAAGCCGGCCATCGTCGGGGTAGAGATACTTGCAGGCACCCTGCGGACCGGGACCCAGCTTATGAGAACAGACGGCAGGATGGTGGGCCGCTTAAAAGAGATGCAGAAAGAAAAAGAGAACGTGAAAAGCGCGCAGGCACCTGACAAAGTCGCGATATCCATTGAGAACGTAACGGTCGGAAGGCAGATAAACGAAGGGGATACGCTCTACGTGCACATCACGATAGAGGACATGGCCAAGACCAAAATAGAAGACCTTACTGAAGACGAAAAATCAGTCCTCAGGGAGATGCGCGAACTGAAAAGATCGGCAAGAGCAGAGGAAGAGGATGACGAACAATAGGCATGGAAAACGCTGACTACGATTTTGAGACAGACCGCATAATAAAGGAGATAAGGAAGAAAAAAGCTAAGCGTGCAGGCTTGCAGTTTCCCGAAGGCCTGAAGACTTATGCGATCGGAATAGCCGAAAAGCTGGAGAAAGAAACCGGGACAATGAGCGTCATTTTCGTTGATCCCGTATACGGCGCATGCGACACAAAAGAAAGAGACGCAGAGCTTTTAGGTCTCGATATGGTGGTCCATTATGGGCATACGAATCTTGCACCAAAAATCCGCAGAACGTAAAAAATGGCCTTTAAGGAAATCCTAAAGGGCTTTAACGGGGAATCGATCTACTGCTGCAACTATGTCTCGGAAAAAAGCTTACGCGAACTCTGGGAGAACAGGCTGAGAGATTACTGCCTCGGAGCCCGCCTCAAATTACATATATCCGCGCTTCCCCTGGAAAAGGAATCTTGTTTTCTTGAGACTAGGATGATAAAGGAGCCGGGCAATGCAGAAACCAAACGCTGGTTTTCCACCGTCGGGGAATTGCTTGCAAAACACCATGAAAAAGACTTGTTCTTGTATAAAATCAAAGTATCGGCTGACAGAAAGAGAAAGAGAGAGCTCAACATTGAAGGAATAGACAACGCCCGCAGGGACATCGAGACATCCCTGAAAGCATCGGAATACGCATATATGGAACTGCTCCCGCAGGCGGATTAGACGAGCGATTCCAGATACATGCGCATATAATCCTTTCTTCCCGCATCCGCTGCCTTCTTCTTATAATCGTTTTTCCTCGCGATCCGGTCGATCAATTTCTCCGCTTCCGATCCGTATTGCGCAGCTTTCTTCTTTCTGTCCAGAATATACTGCGGCAGCCCGGCGTCCGCCGCAAGGCGGCGCAGGAGGTATTTTCTTATGAACCTTTTTTTGTCTACTTCGTCCACGCACGCGTATTCTTCGACCGCGTTCTCTTTCAGTTCGAATACTTTCCAGTCGGCGGGTATGGCGGCTGCGTATTTTCCGAAATCCGCGTCCATGTAGGGGAATCTTAGCTCCAGGCCGAATTCTTTGCATATGGCGATGTCGCGGTCCAGGTTGTCTGCGTAGGCGGTATCGACGTCTTTTTGCATCGCGGTCTTTAAGCGCGCATAGTCCCCGTTCGCCGCGTGTTCCAGATACCTGTTGTATCCGCCGAATAGTTCGTCTCCTCCCTGGCCCGAGAGCATGACAGACAGCCCGTCTTTCTTTGCCTCCCGTGCGGCAAAATACAGGGGCACGCCGACCGAGACCTTAAGGGGATCCGGGACGCCCACTATCCTCACTAGGTTGAGGAGTATTTCCTCGACGCTTGCTTCGTCTATTTCGATGAGCGTTATCTTGAAATCCGCGTCTTCACGGGACCTCGCCGACCATTTGATATCCTCCGACCCTTTTGCCCCAACTGTGTAGGCGTTTACCCTGCAATATTTTGAGGCAAGAAAGGTGATAAGCGCGGAGTCTATTCCCGAGGAGTATACGCTTGCGACTTCTTTTTCGCAGCATTTTTTCACAGATTTCTCCAGGAGGTCTCTCAGGATCATTAAACGGTCTTTCATATGGATTTATTAGTAGATTATACCATTATATTTCAGGAAAACAATAGAAAAAGAAGATTTTTTTAAAGGAATAGATAAAGAGATTCATCTCAGGCCTGCATTATTGTTGTTGGTAGAGATTAATGCCTTGCCCGAGCAGTGCCCGCCGGTCGAGGTCATCTTGCAGGTCGACCCCTTGGAGCACTGCAGAACGACGTCACTCGTGCAGTCGTATATGGCCGTCGAATTCACGCATACCAGCACGGTAGCTCCGTACATGCCGCATTCCCCGGACGTGTATTGTTTTATGCATACGGGCTCCCCGCATAAGTCTTTATAGGTCGTAGTGCTTGTGGTCGAAGACGTTGTCGTGGTTGTGGTGGTGGTCGTAGTTGTCGTAGTAGTAGTCGTAATAGTAGTTGTGGTGGTAGTCGATGTCGTAGTGGTCGTGGTCTCGTCTACGTCGCAGAGATTGTTGTTATCGTCGTCCAGGCAGCATTTGTCTCTCAACGTGACGTTTGGTTCAGGACAGCCGTTACTGGTACACCCGGAAAACAGCATCATCGATATGAGCGCGAAAGCCAAAAAAAGGATTCTGTAGTTCATTTCCAATCATCTGTTAAGACATAAGAACTTGGCATTAAATAGGCATAGGTTTTCTTTAGGCAGGTTTCAGACGACCTTCCCCCCCTGATAGCGCCCGTTATATTCCGTTGCTTCTCCCGAGACTTCCTCGAATACTATCTGCCCCACGCGGGCCCCTTTCTCCAGCCTGAAAACATTGCCTGAAAGGTTCGTTAACCCCACTGTGAGAGTCCCATAGTAACCAGGGTCGACGACTGCAGTTATCAGGGAGCATCCTGCGCGGAAAAGCGTCGATCTTGGAAGGATCCTTGCCATCAGGTTCTTGGGCATATGCACTTTCTCTAATGTTTCTATGAGCAGGTATTCACCGGGTTTTAATGTTATCTGATCTGCTTTGATCTCGTCTGCCTCGGGTAGAACCCTTTTTTCCACTCCGAGCAGGGCTTCGCCCCGGATCTTATAGAATCGGCCTACTCGCAAGTCGTAGCCTGCGCCATTCAGGGACTTTTCGCTGTAGTCCTCGATGAGCTTTTCCTCATTTACCTGTTTCCGTATTCTCTCCGCTGACAGTATCATCGTGGTTTATCTCTTTTTTAGTTTCCAGGGTTATGTCCTGCGCCGTTTCCTCCTTTTTCTCCTCTGGATTCTCCGGTTTTGCACCTAATACGTGGATGGTTGCTTCCATAGATGCAATATCCAGAAGGCACAGGGTCTTTTTCCCGGTGAGGTAGCCGCATATCTCCCCGGGGTTTATTACAAGCGTCTTTCCTTCCTTTTTAATCTCAGGATTGTGAGTGTGACCCCGTACGACGACATCGTATTCGCCTCCGGATATCAGAGCGGACAGGAATTCGGTTATCGTCCCGTGGTAGAGGGCGATCTTTTTTTCTACAACGTTTATCTCCTCGAATTCTTTTAATTCGGCGCCCATCCCGGAATACGCGCGAGCAAGGCCCTTCTTCTCCCCATCGTTGTTCCCGAATACGCCGTGGAACGGGCATTTGAGGTTCTTCCACTCTCTTACAGTGAATGGGGCGACAAAATCGCCGGCATGCAATACCATTGAGACGTTCCGCTCGTTCAGGAATGTAACGGCCTCTCTTATCGCTTCAATATTATCGTGGGAATCGGAGACTATGCCGATCATTTTAAAGGAGTACTATAGGGATTATTTAGAATGCGGGATGAAGAATCGGATTAAAAAAAAGAAAAATAATGGATTGGCAGAGGCGTTTTATAGATCTTTTGCCTGTACTGTTTTTCTGCCGTTTGATGCAGCTCTTGCAGATGCATCCTTTATGAGGGTCTCAACTTTTGCGCTGAGGGCTTCTGCGAAGTCTCCTGCAACGTTCATGTCTCCCACGTAGTCCTTAATCTTGGCCTTAACGACCAGCAAATCAGCCATTTTTCTTTTTCACCTCGTTTTAATTTCCCTTATGGGTGTTACTATACATTCGTATACGGCTTTAAAAAGCAGATTACGGGGGTTAGGAGGTTTGCATACTATTCAAATCTTTTCCGGACGGATTGAGCATGGGCATCAAGGGACTCTGCTCCTGCAAGGGTCTCTATAGTCTTTTTCAGCGTGAGTAGGCCCTGCTTTGTTATCCTCTGGGTGGTGAAGCTCTTCAGGTAATCTCTTACTCCGAGGCTCGACGAGAACCGGGCAGCCATCCCGGTCGGCAGGACGTGATTGCTGCCCGAGGCATAATCTCCCGCAGAGACCGGGGAATACGGGCCGACGAATACTGTTCCTGCGTTCTTTATCTTTTCCGCTAGTTTATCGGCGTTCTCAGTGATTATCTCCAGGTGCTCCGGGGCAAGCATGTTTGCGACGTCTACCGATTCATCCACGCTCTTTGTCCGGCATACAAGGAAGTTTTTTTCCAGGCTTTTCTGGATGATCGGTATCCTTTTTAGATGCGCCTTCTGGAGTTCTATCTCTTTACGTATCTCTGCCTCCTTTTCCCCGGACTCCGTGATAAGTATGCATCTTGCATCCGGGTCGTGCTCGGCCTGCGCGAGCAAGTCTGATGCGACCATTTTTGCGCTTGCCTTTCCATCCGCTATTATCATTATTTCGGATGGGCCTGCCGGCATGTCTATATCGACCATCCCGTATACTGAGAGCTTTGCCGTATTAACGTACTTATTTCCGGGACCCACTATCTTGTCGACGCGTTGCATGCTTTGGGTTCCTGCGGCCAGGGCAGCTATCGCCTGGGCTCCGCCTATCCTGTAGACTTCGTCGGCCTCGCATATGCAGCATGCAGCGAGTATGGCATCGGATATCGGAGGAGGGGATGTCACTACAACTCTTTTCACTCCTGCGACTTTCGCGGGCGTGCAGGTCATAAGAACTGTGGAGGGATACGTCGCCCTTCCGCCCGGGATGTATGCGCCGATGCTTTCAAGCGGAATCGTCCTTTCGCTTATGCGTACGCCTGCTTCTGTCTCGGTCTCCCAGGATTTTTTTATCGTATTATACTGTTCTGTGTGGAATTTCTTTATGTTTTTGTGCGCGTGCTCCAGTGCCGCTATCAGGGAGGGATCGACGCGCGAATATGCGGCTTTCAATTCTTCTTTTGTGACCCGTATGTTTTTTGGCGTGAGGTCGTATTTGTCGAATTTCTTTGTGTATTCGATCAATGCCTTATCCTTGCGTTCTATGACGTCCCGGATTATGGAAGATACTACAGAGATAGTGTCAAAGTCCGAGGAGGAGTATATTCCTACGTGAGAGGCTCTTTCGATGTCCAAAACAGGTTTCCCGAAATAATCCGTTACTTTCATCTTGCGCTTTTTCCTATATAGAATTGGTATTGGCCACTGAAATATGTGTGTACTATTGCTTAACGTGCTTCCCTGCGTGGCCTGCATGCTTGTGATGGGTGTTATCCTTTATATGGAGGTAGTAATTGGGGTTTATCACCGAGACATAGGTATACAACGTGGACTGGAGCATCTTTATTATCATGAAAGCGAGGACTGCCAGGGCGGTCAGATCCCTGTTTGAAGAGATGGCCTGATTGCTTCCCACTGCATATGCTATTCCAATAACCGCAAAAGAGAGGAACACCATTGATACGACCTCTTTTTTGTTTTTTCTGCCCAGCCGATAGCTCTTCCTGAAACTCTCAAAGGTCCTTTCTTTGTCTATGATCCCTATGGGCATAACGAAGAATATGGACAACATGAGCAGGACTATTGCCAAAAAGAATACCAGCACACCGAGGATAAAGTAGAGGTAATTCTGAGTCAAAAAGTAAAGGACGTAGAATAAAGAAACTATAAGGGTTATGAAGACCACAAAGATTGCTATCACCAGGCCTATGCTGAGCCATATCCTCCAGGCTTTAAGAGAGGAGATAATAGCACGGCGCAGGCTTATGTCTTTTCCGTTATGATGGTCCGAGACCATCGAAGGATACATCGCGTAGCTTATGAGGTCAAGAGCCGCTATCAGGGGGTAGAAGACGAGTATAGCCAAAAGCAGCATTATATTGGATGACATCATGTTTCTAAGTTCTTCCTGCGTCAATGAACCGGCATTTCCGAAGAGGTCTATGGAGATCTTTAGAAGGATCAGTTCGAATATAGCATAGAAGGCGGCAACAGTCATATTGGGCAGGAACATCTTCGGCTCTTTGTACAGTAGCTCCAGTGATTCCCGCATTATGCCTAGCAGGGTCATATTCTTTAAAGATTTATGCACAGCGGTTATTATATCTAAAGAGATGGCAGATTTTAAAATAGACGCATCGGCTTACGGAATAGCCCCCCAATACTCTGACGTATTGCTTGCGCTCATCATACTGCTGATTTCAGTCGTTACGGCGAAACTTTTTTATATCATCGTAATAAAGCACATCCCGGAAATGCTCAGAAGGAGGAAAAGTTCTTTCGATGAAAAGTTACTGGAAAGCGTTGAAAGACCGGTCTATGCGGCGATCATCCTTTTGGGCCTCTATTTCTCTCTTAGCGCCCTTACGGTCCTGGAGAAATACCACAGCGAGATAGCGGATCTGTTCAAGGCTCTTTGGATAGTCTGGGGTACTTTAGTAGCGGCGACTATAATCAATGTGCTTTTTAGGATACGCATGGAAAAAAACAAAGATGATGTTTTCGAAAAGACGATAATCCAGAATCTTAACAAGATAATAAATTCCGTCGTTTACGTACTGGGATTACTCCTGGTCCTGACGGCATTCCACGTTGAGGTAACCCCCCTGATAGCAAGCCTGGGCATAGGAGGATTAGCGGTCGCGCTCGCATTACAAAGCACCCTGTCAAACTACCTTGCGGGACTATATATAACATCCGACCGCTCCGTAGTCTTAGGAGACATACTACAGCTTGACAACGGAATTCAGGGACGCGTGGAAAGGATCGGCTGGAGGTCTACGCAGATCCGTACATTCACTAATGACCTGGTCATACTCCCGAATTCCAAGCTTGCGGACATGGCCCTCACCAATTACAATCAGCCGGAGGTCGAAACAGGAGTAAAGATAGCATGCGGCGTTGGATACGAGTCGGATTTAAAGAGGGTTGAAGAGATCACATTGGACGAGGCAAGAAAGGTCCTGGAAAAGGTGCCAGGAGGAAAACTTGACCCTGCGCCGTTTATGAGGTTCAAGAAATTCAACGACTCCAACATAGATTTCGAAGTGACATTACATGTGAAGAGCTTTCCTGCCAAAGAAATGATATTGCATGAGTACATCAAGGCGCTGCACGAAAGATACAAAAAAGAGGGGATAGATATCGCGTATCCCAGCAGAAACATCTACATGAAGAAAGGCGCCTGAAAGACGTTATTTCTTAACCTTCAGGTTCAATAGGACGTGATCCTCGTCGTATGGATTCAGGTCTATTGTCTGCAGTATGTCGAACCTGTCGCGCAGTTTGTCCGTTTCCTCGCGGAATACCTGTTTCGGGCTCTTGACTGCGTTTATGCTGCGGGATTTGATAGCCAGCATAGCATACCTGGGTGCGAATTTTTCAGTGTTCTTGAGTAGTATCTCCGCCTGGTTGGGCTGCGCGATATCCTGGTATATGATGTCAACCGGACCGATGCTCTGCGCGTACCTCTCCGGGAACCTGGCGTCTCCAAGTATAGGGATCATGTTCTTCTTTTTCCCGCAGACGACATAGAGGTTACGCATCATCCTTTTGGCAAATTCGAGGGCGTATATCGTGCCTTCGGGGCATATGTCCGATACGTGACTTGGGGTCGTGCCCGATGATGCTCCAAGGTAGAGGACATTGGAATTTCTTTTGAAGGGAAACTCGGTCAGGCCGTTCATTATGGCGGCTGCAAGCTTGCTTCTCAATGGATCCCAAGTCCTGTACTCCGAACCCTCCATCTTCAAAAGCTTCTCGTCGTAGACCCGGAAACCGGGAGTATTATTCTCAGTCGCTAGACCCGATTTGAGCCTGTATACACCTGGAAAAACCTCTTTCATCGTCTTTTATCCCTGATTTAATATATATACGGCTTTCGCGCATGAAAATCATAAAAAAGTGGAATAACCTCACGGCCAAGAAAAAAATCTTAATAGTAGTCCTTACTCTATTAGTTTTTTCGGTGATCCTTTATTTTAGTGAAACCGACAGGGGCAGACTGGCAAGAGCATACTGGCTCAAAAATCCCCTTTTATGTAATTTTATATGGGATAATGAGATTAAAACAAGGTGCACAGCCGTTCTGACAGCGGATTTCAGCATGTGCAACAAGATAGGGGCCGACGATTATTACTACTTTTGTTTATATGATGTTTCCATCAAAAAAGAAGACCCTGCGGCATGCGATGAAGCAAAGAAACTGACGGTTGACAGATGTCTTACCCATATTCCGGAAATACAAGCGAAATACCAGGAAACCCAGGAAGGATATAACGGATATCACAGGAGATATCTCTACAACGAGTCGAATTTTAGAAAACACTGCGATTGAGTCGGGTCTGTAATAAGAGAATCCTGTATGGAATACAACGCGATAGAAACCGATAATTTCTTGCTGTGCGACAGAATAAGCGATGATTACGTAAAGGACGAATGTCTCCAGACAGTTGAGGGCAATGGCTCCTACTTTTGCAGCTTTTCACCTGATTTATGCATAGCCGCAACACACAAAGATTGCAATGGATGGGGGGATCTTTGTTTTAGCGCATTAGCATACTTGAAAAGGGATACGAACCTTTGCGGAAATATCGCCAATAAAGAATTGAGAGACGAATGTTACATCAATGATGAAATCAGCAGATTAATGAGGTTGTGAAGTGTTTTTAATCGGTTGAAGCGGATATAAACCCATAATCGGAATAAAATACTTACTATTCAAAATCGAAAATGAAAATCGAAGGATTGTATACAGCGATCGTCACGCCGTTCACCAGGAATAATGCGCTCGACGAGGAAGGCCTGAGGGCGAACATACGCCACCAGATGGAAAACAATGTTGTAGGGATCGTTCCGGTCGGAACAACCGGGGAATCAGCCACACTCACCGAAAAGGAGCACAAGAGGGTAATAGACGTCTCCATCGACGAAGCGAACGGCAAGATGCAGGTACTCGCGGGAACGGGCAGCAACAGCACTGCCGAAGCAATAGAGTACACGAAGTACGCGAAAGATGCGGGAGCCGATGCGGCTCTGATGATCACGCCGTACTACAACAAGCCAATGCAGGAAGGCGTATACCAGCATTATAAGAAGATAGCAGAGTCAGTGGACATACCGATAATCGTCTACACGGTTCCTGGGAGGACGGTCGTGAATATCGAGCCTGAGACCATGGAGAGGCTCTCCAGGATAAAGAACATAATAGGTGTAAAGGACGCCGCAGGGAGCCTGGACCAGATTACAAGGGAGATCGTGCTTTGCGGGAAAGACTTTGCAGTGCTATCCGGGGAAGACTCGATAAATTACCCAATAATGTGCCTGGGCGGAAGAGGGGCCATATCCGTTGTCAGCAACGTTGCGCCCAAGGAGATGGGAGATCTCATAAACGCGTCCCTCAAGGGGGACCATAAGAAGGCACGGGAGATGCATTATAAGCTGTTCAACCTATGCAAAGTCCTCTTTGTTGAGACCAATCCTTCACCAGTTAAGGCGGCGATGGACATGATGGGTCTAGCAGCGGGGAATCCAAGGCTTCCACTTGTGTCTGTGACTAAGGGAACTGAGGAGAAGATAAGGAAGGCGCTGGAAGAGTTGGATTTGGTTTAATGTGATAAATGAATAAAATTCTTAATGATTTCTATTCCTTGTTGAAGGAAAGACTAGAACGAAGAGTTTATACAACAGAGGATTCTGTCAGATACACCTTTTTTGTTGCACTTCTCAAACAGGGGTTTAACCCATATGAAATCATTTTAGAAGACAAACATAGCGAAGATAATAAGGCAGAAGTTGACTTACACATTGAACCTGACGAAAAAAGGAAGGGTTTAGTTATTGAATTCAAGTATCACCGAGGAAACCGAGGAGGTAAAAACTTGAATAAGTCCAAAAAGGCAGGGGAAATATTTGAGGATATCCGCAGACTTGCTCAATTTAAAAGTACAAATGACAAATACACTCGTCTTTTCATTTACATCACAAACGAACAGATGATGAGTTATCTAAAAAGGAAACGCAATAACCTAGTTGTATAGTGCAAGAGTTCAAGGAGCGAGCACGTAAAATATCCATACCCTGTCTGTGGGGGCTCCGGCAATCTCATGTTTCCCGTTCTTCGCATAATAATTGGAGCCTTCACGGCTGCAGTTCACGGTCCATCCGTACATGCCTGCGGGGACGCCCAGAAGGAAGACACTCTTTGTCTCGGAACTTTTTACGCCCGGAGTAGTCCTGTTAACGGACCAGTACCCTGATACGTTAGTCCATATGGAGCAGTTGAATTTGTTGCCCGGCTCATCCGCGTCAGTTACCTTGTACTTAAGAGTTACCGTTCTGGTATACAGAGTTGAAGTAGTCGAACTGGTCGAAGAAGGGGAAGATGTCGTCGTACTTGTAGTAGTGGTCGTAGCAGATAGAAGAGTAGTGGTGGTCGAGGTCGACGGAGCAGTAGTAGTGGTGGTAGTAGACGTGGTTGTTGTTCCCGGACCTCCGCATACTGAAGAATGAGAACACGTCGGGCAGGTTGCCGCAGGGATCGTGCCGCATGATCCCGGGCATGCGGTGGAGCATCCGGTCTTTGAAGTATCGTCCCAGGTGCCGGGCTTGTCGCAGGTATTGGAGGTACCTGATCCTGTGCCGCGGATATTGATGTCATTATTCGTCGAACTGCAGAAGCAGTTGGAATTCACAGTGCCTTTTAGGCTAGTCGAGTATATCCCATAGCCGTCGCTCATCCATACTTTGTTGCCGGATACTGTGCAGGCGTCGCAGACTAACATATGCATGCCCGTTTGTTCGTTGTATGTGACGGTGTTCCCGGAGAAGGTTCCGGTCTGGGTATCCCTGTTGTATATGCCGTAGCCGCCGTTCTTGCTTATGACGTTGTTTATTATCCGGTTGTTGTCGGAAGTGTATATATGCACTCCGGTCTTGGAGTTGCAGTTGATTGTGTTTCCGGACAGGGTGCTTCTGCCTGCAGCCAGGCTGTAAAGGCCGTATCCGCCGTTGTTATTCACCTGATTATCGGTCAGCGTAAGTCCGTGGGACTGTAATAGGTGTATGCCCGAGTTTTCATTGCAGCTTGCCGAGTTCCCGGTGAAGATGCTTTGGCCGGAGGAATCCATCATGTATACCCCGTATCCGCCGTTGTCGTTCATCTGGTTGTTCGTGAGCGTGTTCTTCCCGTCCGATTCAAATATCTGCACCCCGCTGTTTGCGTTATAGGAAAAGCAATTGTTCGTCAGGGTGTTGGACCCGCCGGACGCCCTCATGTACAGGCCGTATCCGCCGTTGTGATTGACCATGTTATCGTTGAACTGGCTGCTTGCGGTCGTCTGGTAGATGTGTATGCCGCTGTCAAGGTTATTGTTGAATGTGTTGCCCCTGAAAGTGTTGGCGCCGGATTCGACCATGTACAGGCCGTAGCCGGCGTTATTGTCCGCGTGATTGTTGACATATTCGTTGCTGGCAGAGGAGTCGTATGAGAAAATACCGCTAGCCCCGTTTCTGCTGAAGCTGTTCTGCGTAAATGAGTTTCCGCTTGATTTTCTCATGAAAACGCCGTAATTGATGTTATCATTCGCCTCGTTATTCGTGAAAGTGTTGCGGCCCGCCGAGGCAAAGATGTGTATCCCGGAATGGCCGTTCTTGTTGAAAAAATTCCTTGTGAATGTATTGGACCCGCCGGACTCCCTTGTGTACAATCCGTATCCGCCGTTGCCGTTGGCCTGGTTGTCGGTAAAAGTACTGCTGCCTGCAGAGATATAAACGTGTATGCCGCTGTCAGTGTTCTCGTTGAATTTATTGTTCGTAAACGTGTTTCCGCCGGATTCGACCATGTACAGGCCGTAGTTGGCGTTATGGTTAGCCTCATTGTTGCTAAAAGTACTTGCTCCCGTGGAACTGAGTATGTGTATGCCGCTTGCTCCGTTATTGCTAAAAAAGTTCCGGGAAAAAGAATTTGTTCCAGATGATTCCATCATAAAAAGCCCGTAACCTGCGTTGCCGTTGGCTTCGTTGTTGGTAAACTGGGAGCTGCCGCCCACCTGGAACACATGGATGCCTGATGCGCCCGTGTTGCCGTTGAAGGTGTTGTCGCGGAATATGTTCCCTCCGCCGGATTCGCGCATATAAAGCCCGTAACCCCCGTTCTGGTCGACATGGTTCCTCAGGAACTGGTTGCCCGAGGACGAGGTGAATATGTGGATGCCGGTGCCGGCGTTTGAACTTATGACATTGTCTGTCACATTGTTGGAGTTCGAGTTCCTGGTAAATATCCCGTATTCCGAATTCCCAGTGATGGTATTACCCGTAAACGTATTGGCACCGGAGTC
This sequence comes from Candidatus Altarchaeia archaeon, assembly GCA_049299895.1. Classification (GTDB taxonomy): domain Archaea; phylum Altiarchaeota; class Altiarchaeia; order IMC4; family QMZM01; genus CAIYYO01. The sequence continues at coordinate 1,080 of JBAQYF010000002.1, read as the reverse complement.
AATGATCCGTATCCCGTTTTGATAAGAGGATATCCTGCAATTCTTGACCGTGTTCGTGTTGCTTTCCTTAGCGTCTATCCCGGTCCCCGCACCGTTACCGGTTATACTATGACCCTGACAGTCCAGTATTATACTGTTCGTCCGGTAAAACGATATGCAGTCCGAGCTTGCGGATGATATGTCTGCGGAAAGAGAAACCGTGCTTCCCGGAGCCGCAGTCTTTATCTTATTCGTGCAGTCCGCGCAGCTGTTGCAATCCACTGCGGAAACAAAGCCGCAAAGACAAATAACGGATAGAAATGTTGCAATAAATGCATATGGGTTCATTTTAGGAGATTTTTAAAATGTACTGCATAATTATTAGTTTTATAACTATTTACTTAACTACACTTTATAATTGTTTATAGTCTTTTGTTTTTAGGGTATATTTTTTGTTTCTTTTGTTGTTTGTTGATGTGCTTTTAGTATTTATACTTGTGCACCCTAATTTATTAACGTGGCTTATTTTGAGATTAAACGCATAAAGGGCAGGGAGTATAAGTATCTGCGGCAGAGCGTTCGTCTGCCGGATGGGCGGGTGGTCCATAAGAATGCCAGGTATGTGGGTCCGGTGGAGCCTTGTTATAAGACTGTGAAGGTGCGGAAGGATAGTTCTTGGATTTTTGTCCGGGGGATAAGTGAAAAGGAAAAGAAGCATCTGGAGAAGGGTTCAAGTGCTCGGGATGTTTTTACAAGAGAGCGTGCCCGCATAATTGTTTGTAGTAGCGGGCATCTTACTTGTTTGCAGATTGCGGAAAAGATTGGCTGCGATGTGCGAAAAGTTAGGAGAGCAATCAATGAATTCAATGAAAAAGGTCTCAGTTGTCTTATTACCTGAATTTCTCCTGGTTTTTCCTCACGACTTTTGATTTGTGTTCTATGTGTTTGCTTTTTCTTTTGTGGTATTTATGCTAGTAATAAGTAAATTACTTATTACTCTACTTAAAAAATGGCCTTTGTCCGTAAAACGAAAAAGGGAGATGCGACGTATCTTGAGCTTGTTGAAAGCTACCGTGATGGCGATGGAAAAGTCAAGCAGAG
>JBAQYF010000001.1:0-53287 GCA_049299895.1 Candidatus Altarchaeia archaeon | reverse complement strand
ATGCATTTACGAAAAAATAGTGACGCCCGTCGGAAACTCAGCCAAAATAGACTCCCAAAAAAAATACATAGGCAAAAGAGCCTATGTAATAATCCTCAAAGACTAAAGATTATGCAACACAGCAGTTTTATCCCAAAAAGTGCCGTCGAGGCATGCCGGCGCAAGCCGGCAAAAGAAGTGTGGTCCTATGGGACCACTGACTGCTGATATCTCTTTTATTCCTCTTTTCTATTTGTGTTTTGCCGTCAGACGGGCTGTGGGCCTGTCTTGGGGGGGGGGGTAAACATTGTGGTTGGTGTTTTAAGCACTGTAACATATATATTCTACAATATATGAATTTCCAGGGTGGTTTGCATGTCATCCATTAAAAAGCTTTTTTGGCGTGTTATGCTGTTCTCCGTTTTTGTTTTTTTGTGCGGGATTTCAGCCGCGGATACTGTTGCTTCCGGGGATGCGGTTGTCGCGATAACGGGTTCCGGATTTGTTCCGCAGAATCTTACCATGACACAGGGGGCAACCGTTACGTGGTCGAACAACGACGTGAACGCGTATTATCCGCGGGCGCACAGGATATCGACCGATCATACCGGCGTTGCCGTTTTTCTTTCGCGCAGATTGGTTCCCGGGGAGACTTTCAGTTACGTGTTTGATGTGCCCGGTGTTGTTGCGTATCATTCTGAGTCCGATCCCTCGATGACCGGCAGGATAGTTGTTCTTCCTCTTGTGCCGTCGACTACGTTGTCGACTACTACGACTGTTCCGGTGGCTTCGGTGCCTGGGAAAGTGTTTCCAATAAGACTTATAATGTGTACATAACCGATCATTCATTAGTTCCGGAGGAGCTTGTCGTGGAGGCCGGGGGGACGGTCGTATGGGTGAACGTTGACGGGAGTCCCAGGTATTCGGTCTGTCACAGGATCAAAAGCAATTACTCTGACGGCTGCCCTGGGACGTATAAGATAGTGTCGGGACGTTATCCTTCAGGGGTTGAATTCTACTCTGATCCCCTGCGGATAGGAGATGTGTTCAGTTACACGTTTACCCTGCCGGGCGTTTATTCCTACTATGAGGCGCAGCGTTCCGCGATGACCGGGACCGTAACCGTCAGGTAAAATTTTTTCTTTTATATTAGAAAACCGATACATTATAGAAATGGATGAAAGGTTTTCCGTAAACGGCATTTTTGCCCTGGCATTTTTATGCCTGATGATCACGCCTTGCTGCGTTCAGAACGGCGCTCCCCCGGTGAATGACACGATAGTCGTAGAGGAAGTGGACGTCACGGAGGCGCAGGCGACCACGTCTACGACGGCGATTGCCACAACGACTACGAAGGTTACGACCACTCTGCCTGTGACTACTTCTACCTCGACCACTTCTCTTCCCGTTTCCGCGGGAAGGGCGAATGTTATAATCGCCAATCGCAGTTTCAATCCCGAGAACATCACAATCGTCGTCGGCACCATCATAACCTGGGTGAACAACGACTCGTCGGAGCACCAGATAATTTCGGATATGGGATACGCGGGTAAATCCGGTGGATTTTCAAGGCAGATAGCGGACCTGAAATCGTCGAGGATGTACAAGGGTTCGACTTACAGTTACCGTTTCCAGAGGGTCGGCAATTATACTTATCACTGCAATATTTATCCGCAGCTGGAGGGGAGCATCCAGGTTCTGCCTTAAAAAAATGCCCGATAAAACCGTCGTAGCCGATTCGTCTTCCATAATCTCCCTGGCGTTAAACTGCATGTCCTCAGCCCTCCTGGAAATGGGGGTAAAGATCCTGGTAACAGACGAGATATACGAAGAAATAATCCTTAGGCCTATGGGGAGCAAGAGATACGCCCTGGAATCGATGCGCATAAAGAAGCTCTTTTCGGAGGGCGTGATCTCGGTACAGAACCCCGAACCCCTGATAACCCGGGAGATAATGGATCTCTCCAACTCTATCTATCACATAAATAACCATCCACTGCACCTTATACACAAGGGAGAGGCGGCGGCACTCGCCCTCATTGCCGGGATAGACGCCGATGTCCTCCTCATAGACGAGCGCACTACCCGTTTGCTTTTAGAGGATGCAGAGGCTCTGCGCGTAGTCCTCTCGGATCAGATGGGGCGCCGTGTGGATATGGATCGGCAGAAACTTGCGGCTTTCAATGAGATAATACCCGATATCCGCATCATACGTTCTTCGGAGGTTGCGGCGGTTGCTTATGAAAGGGGGATACTCGGGAGGAACTTGGGGAGCGGCGGAATAGAATCTCTTATGGCTACATTGTATGCTTTGAAGTTCTCAGGGTGTGCAATATCCTGGCATGAGATAGACGAGTATATGTCTTTGGAGAAATGATTCCTTAATATTTTCCAGGGGATATTCCCAATATTGCCGTAAGAACTACAAAGATAGTTATCCCGCATATCATTCCGGACAGTATGAGAAATAAGTAGGCCATGGTTATGCGTTCTTCTCCGAATCTTGCCGACATCCCGGCATAGACCAGATAAATAGAATACATTATCAGCAGGATGTGTAGTACGAATGTCTCTCCGATTATCCTGAAAAAGCCCCCTAATATCGCCGGGCTCAGGGCGTAGGTGAAAAGGGCGAGACCTTCGGCGTAGGTCACTTTTCTTTTCAGCAGCCGGGTGTCAAACAAATAAAGGGCGTAAGCCATAGTAATCGGGAGCAGGACTGCTATTACATAATACCTGAATGCAACCTTCATTGAATCGTCTTGCGAATATGGACTACTCTGGAAAGTGGATAGATAAAGAAAGTAGCCCAGGAACAATGATATGGTTATGATAGCAAGATAGAACCGGAGCATCCCAGGAGTTCCTATCTTCATATTCTTGAATACGTCATCTATGTTGGCAGGGTTGATGAGCTTCAGGACTTCAAAAAGCGTCGAGGATATGAATCTCCCGCTGTTCATAAGGTCCTCTGTGAGTTCTATCAGGTTCATCTTCGGAATTTTTACTATATAATTAATCTTTAATGTGTATCTTAAAATATAAATATCTTACACGGTTAACATGTACGATACGGTCATCGTCAGGTACGGGGAGATCTTCCTGAAAAGCGATTATGTACGCAAGCGCTTCGAGGACCTATTGGTCAGGAACATGGAAGCAAAGATGCGCAAAGAAAAGATCGAATACAGGGTATATCGCAAAAGGCACAGGATCTATGTAAAGACCCCCGGGACGGATGCCGTATGCGCTATCCTGGAAAAGACCTTCGGCGTGGTCTCGGTCTCACCTGCACGAGAGATATCGTCCTCGAAGGAGGATGTGTTATCAGCCTGCGTAGAACTGGCTGTGGAGAACATCAAGCCGAATGAAACGTTCGCCGTCCGGGTGCAGAGGGCAGGGTCCCACGAATACAAAAGCAAAGACCTAGAAGCAGAAGCGGGATCCCGGATCCTGGATTTAATCCCTGCGAAAGTGGACCTGGAGCATCCGGAAAAGACGATATTTGCGGAAATAAGGGACGAGGTCGCATACGTCTACGGCCGGAAGATAGAATGCCTTGGAGGCCTTCCGTACGGGAGCCAGGGAACCCTCATATCTCTTCTCTCGACCGGCATAGACTCGCCGGTATCCTCCTGGATGATGATGCGCAGGGGCTGCAAGATGATATTCCTGCATTTCGGAGAACCGGAGGATATAAAGGACATCGTCGCAAAGCTCGCATCGTATGCAGGAGAAGAACTGCCGGTATACTGCGTTCCGAAGGATGAGGTATTGGAAAAGATATCCGCCCACTCCGGGAGATACACGTGCGTCGTATGCAAAAGATTCATGCACAGGCTCGCCGAAAAACTCGCGGAACATGAGAATGCCCTCGGAATAGTCTCCGGGGAGAACATGGGCCAGGTCGCAAGCCAGACCCTCGCGAACCTCAAGCAGATAAATTGCCTGAGCATGCCGGTCTATCGTCCCCTCATCGCCTTGGACAAGGACGACATAATCAAGGTCGCCCGGAAAATAGGGACATTCGAATTAGCTAAAGGCGGCCGCTGCCCGTTCGTCCCGGACAGCCCCTCGACCGAAGCAAAGGACGACGCCATCAGCGCCGCGGAAGAAGGCTGGGGACTCGGCGAACTACTGGAAGATGCCAAAGACCGTTATATTCTCAAACAAGGATAAAGCAGGCTTGAACATCGCATCCCTCCTGTTAGAGGAACACGGGATAAAGCCCATAGAATACGATAAAGAGATACTGCGCATGGACGGGGCGGTCGAATTGTCCGGTGCGTCTCTGTGCATCGTTGCCTCCCGCCATAAGTCAGAATCAGGGACTCCAACACTCACGGCGCACTCTCCCGGAAACTACGGAACGGCGCAGGCGGGCGGCCGGGAAAGAGAACTGGGATACGCTCCCGCGCTTTACCTGCGGAAAGCGGCAATGCTCCTGCAGGAAAACAAAGTGGACGGCTACGAATCGTGCCTTGAAGCAACCCATCACGGACCCACAGGATTCCCCTTTCCGATGGTTTTCGTCGAGGTGGGAAGCGGCGTGAAGGAATGGAACGATCTTTCAGCATGCCGCGTCGTCGCGGGGATAATTGCCGAACTGGTATCCTCCGAACCCGAAAAGGCGCCTGTTGCTATCGGATTCGGGGGAGGCCATTATTGCAGGAAGTTCTCCCTGGTTTCTGATTACGCCGTCGGACACATATGCCCCAGATACAACCTGGCAAACCTGGATTCTGCGATGGTCAAACAGATGATATCCAAGACCGTCCCCAAGCCTGAGTATGCCCTCGTGGAAAAGAAAGGCCTCGGGGGAGAAAAAGACAGGATAAGAAAGCTCCTGTCAGAAACAGAAATGTCCGTCAAGGAAATATAACCTAAGGAGCAGCTATCGTCGGGATGTCGTTCGTGTAGACCACGACGCCTTTTTCCGTGACCTTTATCGGCCTGATGTTGGTGTCAATATTGCGTCCTCTCATCTTCACCGCCCAGATGCATCGCTCGTTCTCCGCGCGGTTCCTGTTCCAGAACATGGTCAGCAGGCCGTCCGACAGGAAGTGCCATTCGTTGTACTGGATGTTGGGGAAATTCTCGCTCTGTTTGAGCGTCATTATAGTTGTGCAGTTGTTCGACTTCATCAGATCTATGAAGTGCATTATGTTCATCTTCTTTGCTATCTCGTCCCTGAAAAGAAAATCAAAGAACGTTACAGAATCCACGACAAATCTCTGGGGCTTTATCTCCTTCATTATGTCCCTTAGAGCCCCGAAATCGTGGGATAGCTGCATCTCGCTTTCCTCGAATATGCTTCTATCGAGTATCAGAAGCTTTCCTTCCTTTACATATCTGGCATAATCCCAGCCGTAGGCGCCTGCATAAGCGATGACGTCCGGGGTATTGCTCTCGATTGAAAGAAACATTGCAGACTCGCCCTTCTGAATCCCCTCATAGAGATATTGCATCGCAAGCGTGCTCTTCCCAACGCCCGGCGGGCCGGACAAAATCGTTACTGAGCCTTCAGGGAGGCCGCCGTCAAGCAATTCATCCAGGCCGGATACGCCAGTATTCAACGATCTTTTCATGTTTGGCACCTTGCTACGTTCTAATTCTACTAATAGGGTGAGGCTTAATAAATACTTGCGGGCGAATGCCTTCTACAATGGCTCCCTTTTTATTCCGCATCTCCTAATTATAATCCCTGGCATACATAACAACGCAACAAACAAAAATGCGAGAGCGGAGGGATTTTCCATGGAAGAAGGCAAAGACAACTTTGTGTTTATAGGCAAAAAACCAGTGATGAGCTACGTTATGGCGGTCGTCACCCAGTTCAACAAGGGAGAAGCCGAAGTAATCATAAAAGCAAGAGGCCGCTCCATTTCCACAGCAGTCGACGTTGCAGAGATCTCCCGCCAGAGATTCCTCAAAGACGTGGAAGTGAAAGGCATACAAATCGGCACAGAAGAGATGGAGCGCGAAGGAGGAAGCCTGCGCGTATCGTCCATCGAGATAACCCTGGGCAAAATATAATTATTCCGTTTTTCCATACTCTTTTTTCATATCTTTTTCCAGTAGCATTAGCCCCTCCTTACCTTTTATACTCCGGGACTTATATAATAAAGATATTTTCTATCACTTAAGGTGTAGTACAAAATGGATGAGAAACCAAAAACCCACAAGGCAAGAAAACACGAAGGACATGCAGCGCATGAAGCCCACGCATCACACGAATCGCACGGCCTGGCCCGGGGCGAAAAATCCAATTACCCGACCCCTGAACCATCGACCTCGAACAGCACCCAGAACATACTGGCAATCCTTCTGGTAATATCCCTGCTGGCAAACGTCTATTTCATAATATCGATAAACGACCTGAACACGAAGCTTTCTTCCAAGACCCCGACGACGTTATCCTACACTACTACAAGCATGGGCCAGACTACGGTCACCACGCTCTCGGGCGGAACCGGAACAGCCGTAGTCTCCAACGGAAAGATAGTGAAAGTCGATTACATCGGCAAATTCGAGAATGGAACCCTCTTTGATACATCCATAGAATCCGAAGCAGTCAAGGCCGGCATGACCAGCTCCCTGAAGACATACGAACCCCTGAGATTCGTAGTCGGAGCAGGACAGATGCTGACCGGATTTGAGAACGGAGTTATCGGGATGAAGGTCGGAGAAGAAAAGACAATAACCATTCCCGCAGGACAGGGATACACATCCGGAGCGCTTGCAAATCAGCCCCTTATATTCTGGGTCAAAGTAACTGAGATAATAGATCCCCAGCCCGTAACGGTCACCATACTATCAGACAAAAGATGCACAGACTGCGCGACGCGGGTAGACTCCATATTGACCCAGTTAAAAGACGTCTTCCCAGGATTAACCTCCAAGGAATACGACTACTCGTCAGCCGAAGGAAAGAAGATATTCGCGGATTCCGGAGTAAAAGCACTCCCAGCATTCCTATTCACGCAGGACGTCAAGAACGCGGAAGGATACAGCGGATCAGGCGGAATATCATCCTACCTGGATGCTGCAGGCCAGTACCTGAACCTCAGAGTCGGTTCAAGTTTCGACCCGTCATGCTACAAGGAAGACGGCACAAAGGACTGCTCGATACCTGCATGCGCAACAGGCGTAGAATGCATGGCAAAGACGGACAAGCCCGTAGTTGAAGCATTCGTCATGTCCCACTGCCCATACGGAACGCAGATAGAGAAAGGACTGATACCCGTCGCAAACCTCCTGAAGGACAAGATAGACTTCTCGATAAAGTTCTGCGACTACGCGATGCACGGCAAGAAAGAAGTCGACGAGGAACTGCTGCAGTACTGCATAGAGACGGAAGACAAGGCAAACTACCTGACCTACCTCGCATGCTTCCTGAACGCAAGCGACTCACCCGGCTGCCTGAAATCGGCCAACGTCAACACGGACAAAGTGAACGCATGCGTCAAAACCACAGACACGCAGTACAAGGTAACCGAGCTGTACAACGACCAAACGAAGTGGATCTCCGGACAGTTCCCGCCATTCAACGTCTACAAGGACCTGAACACCAAATACGGCGTACAGGGATCCCCGACGCTCGTACTGAACGGCGTGGTAATGGAAGGCGTATCCAGGGACTCGGCAGGACTCTTGAAAGCGATATGCGCAACATTCAAGACTGCGCCCCCCGAATGCAGCCAGACCCTGTCGTCCGCTGCCCCGAGCGCGGGGTTCGGATACAGCACGACGGATTCCGCATCGACAGCAACGTGCGGATAAAAATCTTTTTCTTTTATCTTATTTCTTTTTCTCTTTTTATTCCTTCTCTACCATTTCTTAGTTGATGACAGACATCACCTCAATCGGCGACGTAAACATAGACATCCTCACCTCTAACATAGCGGATTATCCCCCTAAGGATACCCAGATAATCCTCGAAGACCTGCATCTCACATCAGGCGGATGCGCGGCTAATTATGCCAAAGCCTCTGCCGTCCTCGGGAGCAAGACAAGACTCATAGCAAGGATAGGAGACGATCTCTTCGGGAACCTTGTAAGAAAAAGCCTCGGAGCAATCGACGACCTGGACCTGTGCCTCATTTCCGGCGGCAGGACTGCAGTAACCCTCGCTATAACCTTCAAAGACAAGACCCGCTCTTTTCTGACGTTCCCGGGAGCGAATTCCGAACTCTCGGTAAAAGACATCGACTATGATCTCATAGAAGGAAGATACCTGCACGTCGCAAGCTTCTTTCTGCAGGGACTGCGCGCGGACACAAAGAAACTACTAGACCACGCACACAAAAAAGGGATGACTGCAAGCTTTGACACGGGCTTCGACCCGTTGGGATGGTCCAGGGCGGACGTTGCATTAGTCAGAAAGACTCTCAAAGACGTGGACATATTCTTCCCGAATCTGGCCGAAGCGCAGGCCGTAACAAAAGCAAAGAACCAAAAAGACATAATAGACGAACTATTATCCTTGGGGCCCTCGATAGTCGCCCTGAAGCTCGGATCAAAAGGCGCATGGATCGCATCGGAAAAAGAAAAAACTTTCATACCGGCATTCCGGGTAAAAGCGATCGATACCACCGGCGCAGGAGACGTGTTCGCGGCGGGGTTCATACGCGCGCATTCCCTTGGATGGGATTTAAAGAAGTGCGGGTTGTTCGCGAGCGCGGCTGCCGCATTGAAGACGCAGGGATACGGGGCGGAAAGGTATCCGACCAATCAGGAGGTAAATGCGTTTCTTACGGTAAATTCTAAATTTAATTTCAGGATTTAGATGCTATATGGCGGCTTCTTCCCCCTCGCGTCTTCGTAATATGCCGCAGTCGCAGCTGCTTTATTCAACTTCGAACAACTTCTTTAGTTTGTGGGTCGGGATCGCTTTTATGTCTTTTAGTTTGCCCAGTCTTTGTTCGTTTGACCAGATTGGGCAGTCGAGTTTTATTGCGAGCGCGAGGTATGGTACGTCTTCGAGGTGGTCTTTTATCTGTCTTTCTGCTTCCGGCATATGTTTTGAGTATTCGTCTTTGGGTACTGTGTCTATCTGTCTGAATAATACTTTTAGCAGGAGTCCTAGTTCATCCCCTGTCAATTTGGAGTACTCAAGCAGTCTTGGGGTTTTATCGACGAGTTCTTCGTGTATGTATTGGGGAGAATAGAGGCGTACTCCTTTTTCGTGGAGTAGTCTGATCAGTTCAAAGGTGAAGGTCCTTGTGGAGATCGCGCTGAATACTATGTTTGCATCCACCACAAGCTTCTTCGGGGGTTCCACTTCTCAGGCTACGTGCCTTCTGGCGATGCCTTTCTTTGTTTCGCGGGCCAGTTTGTCTGCCTGATCCGGCGTAAGTTTGCTTTTTTTCAATATCTCAAGAGCGGCTTCGTATTCGACCTCGCTCGCGAATCTCTCGACGACCTTTTTTAATGCGCTTCGGAATTCCGGTTCCATCTGCGCGGGGACTTCCAATTTGACGACGATTTCGGACATTGAGATACCTCTTTATTAATATAGTAAAATATATCTATTTAAATTGCTATGTACTCCTCAAACACCATACGGCGGCTTCTTCCCCATCACGTCTTCGTAATACGCTCTCAATGGCTCTGCGACCGACCATGCCTGCGATATGCATCCCCTTGGCTGATGCGGCGGGTTTCCGTCGAATATCTCGGAGATAGTTCCTATGCCCGCTTCTTTTATGTGTCTCTCAAAGAGCGGTTCTAACAGCTTCTGCATCTTTTCCTTGCTTCCTCCCATTTTCATGTATGTCCTGATGTATGGTCCGAGGAGCCAGGGCCATACTGTTCCGTTGTGGTATGAAAACTCCCTTTCAGAAAAATCCCCGGCGTATTTTCCGCGGAATCTTTCGTCCTGCGTATTCAGTGTGCGCAGGCCGCAGGGTGTGAGGAGTTCCTTCTCCATGATCCTTAGTATGCTTTTGATCTTTTCCTCGTCCAGCATGTTGTAGTCAAGGGATGTTGCTATCACCTGGTTCGGCCTGAGGGACGGATCTCCGAAGCAGTCGTCCAGGTATTTCCCGTTCCAGTAGGCCCTGATAAAATTCTTCTCGAATAATTCTATCTGCGGTTTTACGTAGAACTTTTTGTCTCCTGCGACGTCCGCGAGGCGCTCCATTATCCGTAGTGCGTTGTACCAAAGGGCCTGTATCTCTACTGCGTTGTTCCTGTGCAAGGTATCCATCCAGGTCCCTGATTCGTGCACCAGGAGGCCGTCTCTTTCCATTATCGAGTAGCCTGCTATTATCCCTTTGAGTTTCGGCCAGTATGCGCTCAAAAAGTCCCTGGTCTTTTCCGGCCCCGCGTATTTCATGTACTCGTGCACCCGGTCTATTAGCCAGAGGCTGCTGTCCACGTCGGAGAATACCGGCTTTCCGTCGATGAAGCTGTTTGGTATCCCTTTCGGCCCCGCGTGGTCTAGGAAATGTTCGAGTATCAGGCGGGCGTCGTCCAGTTGTCCCCTGATCAATGTTAGGCCCGGGAGGGAGATCATTGCGTCCCTGCCCCATTCTCCGAACCAGTGGTATCCTGCGATGACTGTCTTTTTTCCGTCCTTTTTTACTATGAAGCTTTCGGCGTTCGTGAGAAGCGAGAGCACGCTTGATGCGACCCCGCTTGAGAGTATGCGCCCTTTTCTGCCAGTCTCGTTCTGCAGTTCCTTGAATGCTGCCGCCGTCTGGTCCTCGTTTTCGTATCCGAGGGCGACTATGGAGAATTCTTCCTTCATCCCGGGTTCCACGGATAAGGAGAAATAAGCCGGGAAATATGTGTCCTCTATGCAGGTGTCCTTTCTTTCGGCATCCGAGGAATAGAAAATGTTCTTTATCCAGCGGGCTTCAGGCGTGCTTTCCGAGCACTGGGCCTTGTCGGAATATACCGTCAGGTATCCGTTGTCAGATTTCAGCCCCATTACGTTCTCGGTGAATATCCTGGTTTCAAAGTTCCTTGCGCCCTGTTTTGTTGTGTCGTATATGTTCCTGGAATTCGCTATCAGGTTGACTCTAAACTCCAGTTTCTCGAATAATTTGTTTCGCACTACGTAGGAAACGACCGCTCCGTTCTTCCCTTCGATGGAGGAAACCGTTTTGATTATGTCCGCCGACCACGTGTTATATACGAATGTGACCGAGTCGTAGTTGCAGTCGAACCGCGTCAGTTGCTTCCATCCTTCTGTCATGGTCCGGTCGCTGTATTCGTTGCAGGAAAGCCTCTTTATCCCGTCCTTGTCCCTTATCTCCTCTTCCAGCTTCTGCAGGTATATGAATCTTCTCAACTCCTTGTCGGATGATACGAGCAGGCCGTGGTATTTTCTTGTATTGAGCCCGATTATCGTAGATGAAGAATAACCCCCCAGTCCGTTGGGGAGCAGCCATTCCAGCTCTTTTCCCCTTTCAAGGTTCAGGTCCTTGTCCGTGTAGGAAGCAAAAGAATAGTCTTTCGGCGTCTTATCGGGTATCCTGAGTGCCATCGCAATAATCTATTTAGTCACAGGAGTTTAATTATCAGGAGCATTACTGCTATTGCGAGGGCGTAGTTCACGGCGTACAAGGCTGCCGCCAGGAACGCTGCGGTCAGGTTGCCCACCTTCGATGCGGACTGTATCGCATAGTAGTATGAAATAAGCCCCGCAGCATAACTTAGGGCCTGTAATGCAGGCACCTGCCCGGCAACGGATGTAATGTACCCGGCAACCGACAGGGCTCCCGAGGTTATTAACGCTCCGGAGGCCGAGCATAACCTGGCTTCGTAATGGCTTATGCTTTTTACTTTGGCGTACTTTGCAACGAACCAGAGAAAAAGCCCTCCTGCAAATATCTGGGCGGCTAATACCGCCAAATAAACATAAAACCCGGAGGACTCAGGCATTGAATAAGGCTCTGGGAGGGCAGGAAGCGAGGAATATACTATTGAAGGAGCTCCCAGCAGCAGGAGAAAGATCGCGACGGATGAGAGCACTGCCACCATGCCGGCATTGGAAAGGGATTCATTCTCCGAATCGTTGTTCTTTTTCCCCGCAAGCTGCCTCCTGACAAACGAGCTGTTGAATTTTTCCACGCTGGCAGGTGCGGACAACTCGTTTTTCTTCCGGTCTAGGGCTGCTATCTGCTCTTTTATTTGCGCGAGGCGGGCATTAATCTTCTTATGCTCGTCGTCGAAGGTATCCCGGCTGATATTTCCCTCCTTGAACAGCAATTTGAGTTTCTCCTCCCCGACCATAATCTCTCTTGCGGTGGACAGAAGCCTTTCTTTCTCTTCCATATTATTTACAGGTCAAGTATTCAACTTAAACAATTTTCTTTATCAAATAGGAGGTGAATTCGGAGCCTTTAGCGGTTCCGCCCATGTCATATGTGAGGACTATTCCTTCGCGGTAGACCTCCTTTAATGCGTTCTCTATCCTGTCAGCGGCTTTTTCCTCTTTCAGGTGCCGCAGCATCAGTATCCCCGAGGAAATCGTAGCCGTCGGATTCACCTTGTCCAGGCCCGCGTATTTGGGCGCGGAACCGTGAACAGGCTCGAATACTGCGTACTTTTCGCCGATGTTCGCGCCGGGAGCCATCCCGAGGCCTCCGATCAATCCTGCGCAGAGGTCTGATATTATGTCTCCGTACAGGTTCGGCGCGCACAGTACGTCGTATTCCTGCGCCCTCTTCACAAGCTGCATGCACATGTTGTCTACTATGCAGTCCTCTGTTTTTATGGATGGATAACTCTGCCCGATCCTCCTTGAGGTCTCGAGGAACAAGCCGTCCGTTGCCTTCATTATGTTAGCTTTATGAACTGATGTGACTTTCTTCCTGTTGTTCTTCACGGCATATTCGTAAGCATATTTGATTATCCTCTCCGAACCGGATAGAGATATGGGCTTTATGCTGACTGCGGAATCCTCGCGTATCTTTTTCTTGGATAATTCGACGATCTTCTCGATGACCTGTTTTGCTTCCGGCGTACCCCTGAAGAACTCTATTCCCGCATACAGGTCCTCCGTATTCTCCCTGACGATGACGAGGTCTACGTTCTTGTAAGGGGACGGGACCCCGGGGTAAAGCTTTGCGGGGCGCAGGCATGCATACAGGTCGAGCGCCTGGCGCAGAGCCACGTTCACGCTCCTGAAGCCCGAGCCGACGGGCGTTGTTATAGGTCCCTTGATTGCTGTCTTGTTCTTTTTGACGCTGTCCAGGACATATTCCGGAAGGGGCGTACCCTCCTTCTTCATGACCTTTTCACCCGCTTCCGCGACCTCGAATTCGATCTTTGCGCCGGACGCTTCGACGACTTTTACCATGTCCCTTGTGACTTCCGGGCCTATGCCGTCTCCGGGTATTAAAGTTACTGTGTGCTTCATCTTATTGCGCCTCTAATTTAAAGCCTCCGTATTTCTTGAAGTGCTCGGCCAGGCCCCCGTCCTGGAGGATCTTTATCATGACGCCGGGAAGCGGTTTAACGTCAAGCTTCACGTTCTTTGTCTTGTTGAATACGACGCCCTTGTCGAGGTCCGCTTCCAAAACGTCTCCTGCGTCTATCTTATCCGCGTCCTTGCATTCGATCAGGGGCAGGCCGACGTTTATCGCGTTCCTGAAAAATATCCTTGCAAATGATTTCGCGATGACTGCAGAGACCCCCGCGGCCTTGATAACGAGCGGAGCCTGCTCCCGGGACGAGCCGCAGCCAAAATTCCTGCCTGCGACGATATAGTCGCCTTTCGTTATCCTGCTGTGGAACTTTGGATCGACGTCTTCCATAAGATGCGTGGACATGTCTTTGATGTCAAGGCTCTTGAATTTGTACTTCCCGGAGATGATCAGGTCGGTGTTTATGTCGTCTCCGAATTTGTGGGCTTTTCCGGATAGTTTCATGGTAAAATAATTGGTTTAGGGGGGTATTAAATCAGAGAAATTCCCCCTGTAGCCTCAAGAACCAGGTAGAAGAGACCTGCGGCATTCGGAGGGAAAAACCTTCAGGGCTCCGTCGATTAATCGGTCTCCTGCAACCTTTTTTTGATGCTCTCATGCCACGTCCTGTTGAAACCTATCTTAGCGCAGGACTCCTCAGTCTGGCATCTTACAGAGCTGCAGAATTCGCATGACGGGCATACTACGCATCTTTGAGGGCAATCCGAATACGCATAAGAACCGCAGGCAGATTCGGATCGAAAGGGATTAAACAGATACAGGCCGGCAATGACTGATACTATTAAGACTGCAATTATCAGAATCAAATAAAATTTCTTGTTTTTCATGTTGCGCCTTGTTATTATTGGTCAATAAAGATATTTAAAATCCCTCGAGAAAATGCATGAAAACCTTCCGGTATTGTTCTATCAATTCCCCTCCCCTGGAAGTAAGCCTGTAGACTTTCTTAGGCGGATAAGTCCCCGATCTCTCTTTCATGGAGATATGCCCTGATTTGTTCAGGTGGTCCAGGAGGGGATAGATCTTCGAGTAAGATATCCTGAAACCGTACTCGGATTCGATGTACTTGGAGAGGTCGTAGCCGCTTGTTCCCGGATGCGCCTTGTAATACAGGAGCGCGTAGAGCTCGGTAAAACCCTTGATCCATTCCCTCGGTATGTCTGTTTTGCTCCCGGCATCCTTCTTCTGTTTTGAAACCATCTGTCTCCTCAAATTAAACAAAATACCCCTGCGCGTCTTCGACGATCCCGCTGCCGGCTCCAAGGTCCCCGAGCGTGTATGTCCTGTTCCCGATTCGCAGTGCAAAGTCCTTCACCCTGACCAGGTACTCGTCGTATTGGAACTCGGTCCGGTGTTTCATCTTGAACGGCGTGAGCGAATAAGACTCCATGGAAAGATAGAGGTCTTTCCCGCTGAGGAGCCATCTCTTTGTCTCTCCGTCCATGTAGCCTGTCAGCTTGTAGCCTCTTAATTCGAACCTTTTGCCGTCGAACTCGAAGTACCCTGCGTCTGAGATAACCCTGTTCGTGCTGAACTCTCCAAGAGGGCTTACGGTGAAGTAGTCCAGGACGCATCCGGTTTTGAACTGCACCCTTATCCAGTTCCAGGGCGTGAACGGGACTGTTGCTACGACCTTCTGCAGGTATGCCTTGCCCTTTACCGAGCAGTCGTGCATCATGCCCTCGTAATCGAAGAAATAATTGACCAGCACCGCGCCGAATCCTTTGACAAAGGGGTTATCCAGCAGGCGGGGAGGCATCTCCCATGGCGTCCCTTTTTTCTGCGCAGTGGCCCGGACAGAGAAGACCGCATGGCCATTTTTCTTCAGGCTTATGTCAAACCTGGGATATGCCCCTTCCATGACCATCTCATTCCTCCCTTTCCTGAAAGACATGCGGTGCCTGCCGGATTCCTCGCTGACCCCGACTACGACGGCAGAGTCTATGAGCATCTCCTTTCGGTCCGAATACATCCAGCATACTGCGGCGCAGTCAGCAGTCTTTGTCCCCTCGTCCGACAACATGCCAGCGTCCTTCTTGACCCTGCTCCTGTTAACCTGCACCGGCCCCTGGGAGCGCCCGGTGGTGATCACAACCTGCATGTCCTCCCCTGGCACGACAAAATAAAGGAACCAATACTCCTTCCCCATATATGGGAGATCCTCTATCGAGAAAAAGAAATCATCGGGGTGAGGATAATCCTTTTTCTTCAGGAGCTTCTGCATGGACCGCATACGCTCGAACAAAGGGGCGGCGGACCTATCCCACGAGGCATCCCCGGTATCCCTTATCCACTGTTCCAGCCGCTGCTCGATCCTTGGCTTGGGCATGGGGCCTATCCAGGACAGGATTTCTTCTTTTATTTTTGACAAGTCCCCGGGCGCCGGATGATGCGACCTCGTGTATCCTTCCTTTTTGGCCATTTTGCTGCTCTATGCTTATCTATTTTAGTAATATATCTATTTTAGGTATATATAAGAACCGGAGAACGTTTTGGGATATGGATTCGGAAGCTTCCATTCACTCGGCGCATGCGTAATCCGGAAACCGCGCTGCATAATCCCCTATTTGTCATCCGGGAACGACGATTGGACGATATAGAAGCATTCGTTTATCCCGGTTGGCAGTTCTTCCCGTTCCAGCATTTTTGAGATCCGCAATCGCAGCCCCAAGTCATTACAGCAGTGCAACCAAGATATTCTCCTTCCAGGCATGAATCGACGCAGCCGCTGGGTAAATAAGACCACATCCCGCCTCCCAGCATGCAATTTACCTGTTTGCCGAACAAAGTTACGGTAACTATTAAAAACAATAAGAGCAAAACTATTAGTCCGGTTAGGAGGCGTTTCTTTTTCACTTTGTAAGTATATCCGGATAAGCGTTAATAACTCCGTCAAGGCTCCTGGATTGGATATAACTAGTTTTATGTGGCTTTTATATGTTTTTTTTGCGTCTGCATTCCTTTAAATATTCTCCCAGTTCTTCCGAGTCAGGGTACCTGCCGCTAGATAACATTTTTCCATCTATCGAGACGTTCGGCGTATCATTCGAAGAGTCGAGCAAGACCTCGATTACAGTTTTCTCCCCCAGGACGCTTCTGGCTTGTTCTATGAACGCTTTCAGCCTCATCGCATCCGCCGCATCGTCCGTTGCGCAGCAGGGGCAGCCTGCGGGTCTTTGGATCCGGATGGTTACGCGCATTATCATTTCTGTTATACCCTTCTATAATATTTAAATTGCTATATTCAAATATTTAAATATGGTCAGTACCACGCAAAAGCTTTCGGTATTAGACAGGCACCTAACAACCTGGATACTGCTTGCGATCCTCCTTGGGATAATCCTCGGATTCCTTGTCCCCGCGGTTCCAAAACTCATAGTGGGTCTCTCGGTGGGGACGACCTCGATACCAATCGCGCTGGGCCTGATACTGATGATGTATCCCCCGCTTGCAAAAGTCCATTACGAGCGCCTGGGGGACGTCTTCCGGGACTACAAGATCCTGCTCCTGTCCCTGACGCAGAACTGGATAATAGGCCCGCTTCTGATGTTCTTTCTTGCAGTGTTCTTCCTTTCGGGCAGACCGGAATACATGACCGGGCTGATACTCATCGGCCTCGCCAGGTGCATAGCGATGGTCATAGTGTGGAACGACCTCGCCCGTGGAAACGCCGAGTACGCGGCGGGGCTCGTTGCGTTCAATTCGATCTTCCAGGTATTTTTCTATTCGATATATGCATACGTTTTCCTGACGGTTCTTCCGCCCGCGCTCGGTATCGGCGGAAGGATCGTTGACATATCCATCCGGCAGATAGCAGAGAGCGTCTTCATCTACCTGGGGATACCATTCATCGCGGGCTACCTGACGCGCCGGATCCTTGTAAAACGGAAAGGGGCTGATTGGTATGACAGAAAATTCATCCCGAAGATAAGCCCGCTAACTCTCATATCGCTGCTCTTTACAATAGTCGTTATGTTCTCTCTCAAAGGAGAATACATCGTGAAGATCCCGTTGGACGTTTTGCAGATAGCGATCCCTCTTGTGATATATTTCGTCGTTATGTTCTTTGTCTCTTTTGGGATGGGGCGGCTGATAAAGGCAGGCTACGAGAAGACCGTTACCCTTTCATTTACGGCGGCCAGCAACAACTTCGAGCTGGCAATAGCTGTCGCAGTCGCGGTCTTCGGCATAAACTCCGGCGAAGCATTCACGGCAGTGATCGGCCCGCTCATAGAGGTTCCGGTGATGATCGGCCTTGTGGACGTCTCATTATACCTCAAAGACCGATTCTTTGTTTGACCAGCAAACGGATACTGCTATTTTCCCTTCTTTTTCCTATTTTTTACAATCTTTAGAACCAGGGGATTATCCGTCTTGTAATAAGTCCATTTCCCGTCCTTTCTGCTTTTCAGCAGGCCTGCGTTCTGCAGGACTGAAAGATGATGGGATACGACTGCCTGTTTTTTTCCAATGGCACTTACGATCTTGCAGACGCACAGCTCTTTTTTTCTCAGCAGGAACAGGATCTTCAGCCTCGTCGGGTCAGAAGCCGCCTGGAACATTTTGGAATATGCCGCTATATCCTCGTCAGCAGGGATCAGGTCCCCTGCGTCGAATGTTTTACTTTCGTCGCAGCTCTTTATCATATTAACATATATTGATACGTTAATCTATTTATATCGTTGACGTTATAAATATTTAAGGATACTTTTTGGCGAACAAATGGATAAGAACGTCATAATACGGTTGTTTTACGCTCCCGGGTGCTCCGGGGGATGTTGCGGCTGCGGTCCGGACCCGAATTACGGGAAATTCGAAGAACTAGCTGAAAAGCTTGTCGAGAAATTCGGGGAAAAAAGGCTGACTTTTGAAGCTTACAAGTCCGTTGACGTAAAGAAATTTGCTTTCCTGCGCGACCCAAAAATAAAAACACCCGTCGTTTCGGTCGGCGAGAAAGTCGTCTCCAGCGGGGAGATGCCTACGTTTACGGCGATCGAAGCCGAGGCGGAAAAGGCCTTAAAATAAAATAACATGGGATGTGACTGCGGTTCAGGAGGGGCGTGCGGCGTTTCATCGGCGAAAGCCGGAAAAGCCGACGCAGAGCAAAGATTGCGAAAGCAGAGGCAGTATGTTATCTTCGGTGCCGTTCTTTTGCTTTTCACATTGCGATGGTTCCATGTCCTAGACACTGTTTTTGGAATAGATACCGCCCTCCTGGCGATATTCATAGGCGCTGCGCCCATGTATGGCAGGGCGCTTGATTCGCTCCTGAAGTGGCAGCTCACTACCGAGGTTCTGATAGCCATCGCCATAACTACTGCGCTTTCGGTTCCCGAAGGCCATTCCGTAGATGCATCATGGCTCGGACCGACTCTCGATCGGTTGTTTTCAAGCAGGTATTTTCCGGCAGGGTCCGTCATAATCATAATGCTTGCGATAGAGACTCTTGAGATATTCACGCTCGTCAGGATGAAAAGCGCCGTAGACGAACTGATGGCGCTCGCCCCGAAAAAGGCCTGGGTCAAGCATGGATTCGTCGAGGAGGAAGTCGCTATCGAAGCAGTCAAGCCCGGCGATATACTGATAGTGAAGAGCGGGGAGAGCATAGCCGTCGACGGCGTCATCACCAGGGGGAACGGATCGGTTAACGAATCTGCCATAACGGGCGAAGGGCTCCCGGTTGAAAAATCGGTCGGAGACGCCGTCATGGGCGGGACCATATGCGAACTGGGTGCATTTGAGTTTAAGGCTACAAAGGTTGGCGAGGACACAACTCTCGCACGGGTGGTACGGCTAGTCCAGGATGCGCAGAACAAGAAGCCCGAGGTCGAGAAATACGCCGACAGGATAGCGCGCATCTTCATACCGACAGTTCTTGCGCTCTCTTTGATCGTCTACGTATTGACGCAGGACCCCGTTAAAATGGCGGCGGTCCTATTGGTTGCATGTCCCTGCGCGCTCAGCATGGCCACCCCTGCCGCGGTCGTCGCGGGCATAGGAAACGGCGCGCGCAAGGGCATCATGATAAAGGGCGGAACGTTCCTTGAAGCCGCATCCGCCGTAGACTGCGTCGTCTTCGACAAGACGGGCACCCTCACGTTCGGAAAACCCGATGTCACTGATGTCGCATCCTTTGGTGATGTCAGCGCGGAGGATGTGATATTCTATGCCGCAAGCGCGGAAAAGCTCTCGGAACACGCGCTGTCCACGAGCATCATCGCGGAAGCAAAGAAAAGGGGGATAGCGCTTACAGACCCGGAAACCTTCAAGGTATTCCCTGGAAAAGGCATATGGGCGCTTGTCAACGGGAAAGAGGTGCTGGTTGGAAACAACCGGCTTATGGGGGATAACATAGTCCCCTCGATACAGGAGGCAACAAGGGTACTTGAAAAACAGGGAGCCGAGGGAAAGACGCTTCTGATAGTCGCGATAGACAAAAGGATCGCAGGAGTTATAGCTGTCGCTGACGTTTTAAAGGTCGATGCCTTGGAGGGAATAGCCCGGCTGCGAAAACTCGGCATAAAAAAGATAGTCCTGTTGTCAGGCGACCATATGCTTGCAACGCAGGCCGTGGGAAGGCAGCTTGGCATCGATGACGTTCGCTTCGACCTGCTTCCGGAGGATAAGGTCAGGATCGTAGAAGAACTAAAGAAACAATACAAAGTGGCGATGGTCGGGGACGGCATAAACGACGCACCCGCCCTCTCCGCAGCCAACGTCTCGATAGCGATGGGTTCGGGAACCGACGTCTCCATAGGCGCCGCAGACATCGTTCTAAAGACAAACGACGTGGGCAAAGTCGCGGATATGATCAGGCTGAGCAGGAGAACGCTTCGCACCATCAAGGGCAACATAGCATTCTCCATGGTTTACAACATTATAGGCTTTACCCTTTCGGCGACCGGCCTCTTTTTGCCGGCCATGGCCGTCATCTTCCAGGAGGCAGGATGCTTCTCCGTGATGCTGAATTCGGCGCTCCTGATAAGATTCAAAAAGTAGGAAATGCATTCAGATCGTTGTCTCTTTCCATAACTGCATTTAAGCGATTGCGTTTTACTGCCCGGGATTATATTTATATATGCGAATATACAAATATATAACTGTAAGAATGAAAGAGAAGATAAAACTGTTAAAGGCCCTCGGTGACGAGACGAGGATAAAAATAGTGCAGTATCTCCTCAACGGAGAGCAGTGCGCATGCACTATCGTCCCATACATAGGCAAGGCTCAGCCGACGGTTTCCCAGCACCTTAAGATACTGGAGGAAGCGGGCGTTCTGGAAGTGAGGCGGCAGGGAGTAAATCTGCTTTACAAGATAAAGAGCAGAGAAGCAGTCAAGATACTTGATGTGCTGGGCATAAAGAAAATGGACAGATCCGCCATCAACCAGGTCAAATGCAGGCTGGCTAAGAATTAAGATGGACCCACTCCAAGACCTGATAGACTCTCTGACATATTCAGCGTTGGGATTGTCTAAAGACTCGTTCGGTTCGGCCGTCAATTTCTTCGTCTACGACTCGATAAAGATATTGATCCTCCTGTTCCTGATGGTTTTCGCAATCGGCGTCATCCGGACTTACATACCCCGGGATAAGATGAAGAAGCTCCTGTCGGAGAAAAGATTCGGCGCAAGCTACTTATTCGCATCATTATTCGGGGCGATAACTCCCTTTTGTTCATGCTCGTCTATACCGATATTTGTTGGCTTCATGAAAACAGGGGTCCCCCTGGGTGCTGCTTTCGCCTTCCTTGTAACCTCGCCGATAATAAACGAGTACCTTGCAGTCATGATGCTTTCTTTCTTCGGCTGGAAGATAACTGCGGCGTACGTAATATTCGGAATAGTCCTGGGCGTTGCGTCCGGGATCTTGATAGACCGCATGAATATGGAAAAGCACCTCGTGGACGACATAAGAATGATGAGGTCAGTCGATGCCTGCATATCCGACGCAGGGCCTGTGAAGTCGCTGGGGGACCGGCTCAGATACGGCTATGATGAAGCGTATTCTATAACCGTAAAGCTCTGGAAATGGATCCTCTTCGGAGTCGCGATAGGCGCGGTCATACACGGATTCGTGCCTGAGAAGTTAGTGAACGACGTGCTCTCCGCGACGGGGATATTTTCCGTCCCGCTCGCAGTAGCCTTAGGCGTTCCGATATATGCGAACTGTAGTTCTATCCTCCCGATAGCTGTCGCGCTATTCGAGAAAGGCGTGCCCCTGGGGACGGCCCTCGCTTTCATGATGGCGACGGCTGCTCTAAGCCTGCCCGAAGCGATAATACTGAGACGGGTAATGAAACTTCCGCTGATACTGACCTTCTTTGGTATTGTGTCCGGAGGGATAGTAGTAATAGGATACCTCTTCAATTACCTCGTTGTTATCCTGTAAGGTTTATCAAAAAGGACCATTACATCATCGCATAATATGCCAGGACTACTGCTCCAAGCACTATCCGGTAATATCCGAATAATTTGAAGTCCTTCTTCGATATATAGTCCATGAAGCCCGCGATGACCGCCCATGCGACAAAGAACGACACGATGAGCCCTATAACAAGGAGTTGCATCTCATTTCCGCCCAGAGCTATCCCGCTCTTATACAGTGAATAAGCCGATGCCCCGGTTAAGGTGGGTATCGCAAGGTAAAAAGAGTATTCCGTCGCTATCAGTCTCGTCGTTCCAAGGAGCATTGCGCCGATTATAGTCGCCGCGGACCTGGAAGTCCCGGGAATGTAAGCCAGGCATTGTATCAATCCTATCAGGAAAGCCGTCTTATACGTGAGCGACGCGAAGGAATCGATATGTGCAGGTCGTTTCTTTCCTTCTATGATAAGCAAAGCGAATCCTCCTACAATGAGCGCCGCCGCAACGACATACGGATTAAACAAGGCGTCCTGCAGGTCTAATCCGAAAGAAAAACCCACTATCCCCGCGGGGATCATTCCGACGAACGTTTTCTTCCATATGCTCCATGTCTCCTTTTTCTGCTCTGCGCTTTTTCCTTTTCCAAAGGGGAACAGCTTATTGCGGAAGTAGACTAACACTGAAAGGATGGCTCCGAACTGTATGACTACGTCGAAGGAATCTGCAAACTCGCCGGTGAATCCGAGAAAATTATTCGCAAGGATCAGATGCCCGGTAGAGGATATCGGCAAAAACTCGGTCACTCCTTCGATGATGCCCAGGATGATAGCGATAATGACGTCGTCCATCTTAGTTAATAGTTGAGAAATACGCCTTTAATAACTGGGGAAACGACTCTGTTTTTCTTGTTCTATTGACTAATTACTTTAAGAGGTCTAAATTGGATTTGCGCGAATATGGTTGGGATGCTGTCCTTGAAGAAAGTTTCAGGGAATACAGTGAGAATAATCTTCTGCCTGCAAGGGTCATTGAAGTAAACAGGCTCGGATATAAACTGGTTTCCGAGAAAGGGGCGATCAACGGAAGACTGTCCGAAAAATTCCGCAAAAACAGCCTATTCAGGGAGGAACTGCCCACTGTAGGGGATTGGGTCGCCTATGAACCGCGCGCGCTGACTGGATTTGTCTCTATACAAGGGCTTGTCAAAAGAAAAAGCAAGTTCTCGCGCAAAGTCATCGGATCAGGCTCGGAGGAACATGTTATTGCGGCAAACGTCGACACAATCTTTGTCGTAAGCGGGCTGGACAGGGATTATAACATCAGACGGCTTGAAAGGTATGCTATCCTTGCAGGAGACAGCAATGCAGAGCTTGTTTTCATCCTGAACAAGGCGGATTTGTGCAAAGACCTGGAACAGATCAGGTCAGAGATAAAAAAGTCGTTTCCTGACACACCCGTATATGCAATTAGCGCATTGAATAATCAAGGGATAGAGCAGCTTGCTGCGTATATCTCTAAAGGGAAAACGGTCGTTTTTCTAGGATCTTCGGGAGCCGGCAAATCAACGATCGTAAACCTCCTTTTGGGAGAGAACAGGCAGAAAACAGGGGATGTCAGCGGATACAGCGGAAAAGGCAGGCACATCACGTCCTCCAAGAACCTTATGGTTCTGCCAGGCGGAGGGCTTGTGATCGATACGCCCGGCTTGAGGGAATTGCAGCTATTATGCAGCGGCGCAGGGCTTAATAGCACGTTCGCCGACATAGAGACCCTTGCGGGCGAATGCAAATACAAGACGTGCACGCATACCAACGAACCGAAATGCGCAGTCACTAATGCAGTGAAGGAAGGCTTGATATCGCAGGAGAGACTGGACAACTATAATAAATTAAAACGCGAGATAATCTACAATGTCATGAGGCGGGATGCCCAATACAAGAACAAGAAAAGTACGCGCTCGAAGAACATAAGCAGACGGGCAAAACAGATCAAAAAATCCCGTGAAAGCGCAGGAGACAGGTATCTGGGCGGTTAACCCCGTTCTACGGTTTATCCGACGAGAATACCCAATCAATAACAATATTAAACATGACTAACAAATTATCTGCCATATTCTTACTGGCTGTCCTGGTCCTCTCCGGATGCGTCGATCCTGACCTCGGGGGAAAGGAGCAATCCTTCGGCATCCGGGATACTCAGCCGGATGTTTCATCCGCTTCTTCTACTACGACGGCATCTTCTACTACAACAACGCAGCATGAGATGCAGGATAGCACTAC
Source organism: Candidatus Altarchaeia archaeon (assembly GCA_049299895.1). Classification (GTDB taxonomy): domain Archaea; phylum Altiarchaeota; class Altiarchaeia; order IMC4; family QMZM01; genus CAIYYO01. The sequence continues at coordinate 29,225 of JBAQYF010000001.1, read as the reverse complement.
AACAACGCGTCCCCCGGCGGTATCGACCACGTCGACTACTACAACTACGTCGACTACTACCTTTCCTCCCCTCAAGGTGGAAGTCGTTTTCTTTTTTCCCATAGGCCCCTGCGAGAATTGCATCCAGGTAGGCGAGCTTGCCGAGGAGACTGTAAACACCTATTACCTGGAAGAGATGTCCTCAGGGACCCTTGTATTCAAGAAGGCGAATTATTTTGACCCCCAGAACAAAGAGCTCGTGAAAAAATACGGGCCCGAAAGCTCCTCCCTGTGGATTGGCACGTACAGCGAGGGCAAATTCTACAAGGAGATGAAGGTCGGCGTATGGTACAAGACCGGGAACAAACGCGATTACATGGATTACCTGAAAGAAGCAATAGACAAAAGGCTGGCAGGAGATATCCCCGCATAGCCGCAGATTAATATATCTATATATCCAAATTTATCTATATGAACCCGGAAAAGCAGGCTAAATTATTCAAGGCTCTGGGAGACCCGACGAGGCTCCTCATCGTGGCGATGCTCCTCAAAGGCGAACAATGCGTATGCAGGATAATCCCGGATACGGGCAAAAGCCAGCCGACTGTTTCAGCGCATCTAAAGATACTGAATGAAGCAGGGATCGTGAAATTCCGCAGGGATGGTCTCAGCGTATACTATTTCCTGGCAGACGAAAAGATCAAAGAACTGCTCTCTATCTCAAAGAGGATAAAGGAGACCTAAAATGAAAGACATGATATGCCTGTTCGCCGCGCTCTCATGCCTGCTGCTGTGCTGCGGCTGCGTAAGCGACGATGCCCGGGCGAAAGAAACGAAAATAAGCAATCTGACGACTACTTCGACTACGTCTGCCGTTAGCGAGTCCTCTCTTCCCGTGACGGTTCCGGGCATAACGGTGGAAGTATACCACTTCCACGGGGAAAGCCAGTGCGCTTCATGCACGACAGTTGGTGCTTACGCGGAAAACACGGTAAACAGGCATTACCTCCGGGAACTTGCATCCGGCAGGCTGCTCTTCGGGCACGTGAACTACGATCTCCCTGAGAATAAAGTACTTGCGGAGAAATACGGCGTAACCGGTTCATCCCTCTGGATCGGTACATACGTCAACGGAAAATTCAACAAGGAGGAAGACCTCAAAGTATGGTACAGGTTAGACAATGAAACGGAATACTCAACCTACCTGAGAAGCGTACTTGACAAGAGGCTTGCGGGTGATCTCTCATGAGTTTTGATCTTATGCCTTTTATGGAGTCCATGGGGACAAGCAGCATCCCTCTTATAGCCTCCTTTTTTATAGGCCTGATGATGGCTATCAGTCCCTGCCCCCTTGCGACGAATATCACGGCGATAGCTTACGTTTCCAGGAGGATTGAGAACAGCCGGCATACGCTCCTTGTAGGCATCCTTTATACTCTCGGCCTGATGACAACGTACGTGTCGATAGCGAGCCTGATAGTATACATGGGCCTGAAAACCCCGGGCATCGCATTACCCTTGCAGCAATACGGGGGAATGCTTCTCGGCCCTCTGCTTGTCTTTATCGGTCTTGTGATGCTGGAAATAATCAAGCTTGATTTTATCAAGATGCCCGCAGGAACTGAAAAACTCAAAGAAAACCTGGCGGAGCGGGGATATCTTGGAGGATTTCTATTGGGCGTAGTATTCGCGCTCGCATTCTGCCCTTTTTCCGCAGTCCTCTATTTTGGCATGCTCATACCCCTCGCGCTAAAGACAGGGGATGCGATTATGGTGCCTGCAGTATTCGCCTTTGCGACAGGCCTTCCCGTAATAGTGTTCTCATTCCTGCTTGTCTCTGGGGTAAACCGGCTGGGGAAGGTCGTGCACAAATTGAAGAAATTCGAAGAATGGAACCGCGGGGCAGTAGCAGGAATATTCGTCGTTGTGGGTGTCTATTACATCATGCAAAATCTTGGTTTATTCGCATAATAAGATGGAAATAAAGATACTGGGAACAGGATGCCCCAAATGCCATACTCTTGATGCGGCGGTAAAGAAAGCCGTGGAAGAACTGAGACTGAAAGATGCGGCAATAGAACGTGTAGACGACATCGCTAAGATAATCGAATACGGCGTAATGTCCACGCCCGCGCTCGTCGTCGACGGAGAAGTGAAATTCTCGGGAAGGGTCCCGAACGTTGCGGATATAAAGAAGATCCTGAAAGAATGATGCCAAAAACGGGAAAAAGGGAGCGGCGGACGGGCATGACGTTATCCATTGCAGCAGCCCTGCTCTCACTTTCTTTCACTGCATCGGCAATTTCCGTAAACCTTTCCGCGGACAGAAATGGCACCTATGCCGATGAAAATCTGACTCAAATAACTATGCTGGAAAATGAATCCGTGAAATTTCAGATACAGGTTTACGAAGGGACAGAGACCTCATCGGGCGCTTTCAGCATCTATAAAGAAGTTGCGGAAAAGACTTATAAACTGGTCGGAAAGCCCCATTTTGCATACGCCGCGTGCAGTTGCAAAGGCTCAAGAGAGATGCCGGACCTGAATGAGGAATACACATTCATACCTCTGAGTCCCGGAAAATACCTGGCGGAGGCGCAATACGGAGGCGTCTCCCGGAAAATAGGCGTCACTGTAAATGAGATAGCAAGACCCGCACCTACTACGACGACAACGACAACGCAGAAGAGCACGTCTACTACTGCTGCATCCACCTCTGCGACAGAGCAGTCGACGACCACATCCACGACTACTCCGATGGAAACGCTGCCGTCAACTACCCTGGGCGAGGCGAGGATATCCACTACGACATATCCTGCGAACGTTGAAAAAACTCAATCCGCTTTCCCCTGGCTGCCTGCGCTGCTCGGGCTGGCGGTTTTCTGCGCCTACGTCTATTTCGCAGTCAATAAAAAGAAAAGAGGAATAAAATGAACGAAAAATTTTTTTGGTCGGCAGGATTACTCATTGTCTTAGCATCGCTCCTGGGCGTCTCCGCGGCGGATTACCCCGCGGCATCGTCGAATGCCACCTGCAGGATAGACGTCGGGTCATGCGGCAATGTCTCATATGATTTTACCCCCGGACCGTCCTACGGAAAAGAGCATGCGCCCGGATGCATCTGCATCACATTCTTCTACAGCCCGACCTGCGAGCACTGCCACAAAGTGGACGCGATGCTGGGAGAGCTTTCCGTGCGCTTCCCCCAGATAACCGTGACGCAATACAATGCGGCGGAAAGCAATAACGCCGAACTAAAAGAGGCATTCGACATACTCTACGGGGTCCCCCAGGAAAAGAGGGCCTATGTGCCTGCGGTTTACGTCGGCGACTACTACTTCGTCGGCGAGGAGGAGGCTGCGGGATTGGAAGACGCGGTCCGCAAATACCTTGAAACAGGTTCGCCGTGCGCATGCGACAAGGTCTCGGACGCCCGCTCGCAGTCCAAAGAGTCGATCATCGACCGCTTCAAGTCCTTCAGCGCTCTTACTGTCGTCTTCGCAGGCCTCGTGGACAGCATCAACCCGTGCGCGTTCGCAGGGATAATATTCTTCATGTCCTACCTTGCGGTTACCGGGCGGAAGGGAAAAGACATACTGATAATAGGCGGCCTCTACTCCGCAGGGGTATTCACCGCGTATATGTCCCTCGGCCTCGGATTCACGCGATTCATAACGCTTGCCGAGGAATCGACCATAATATCCCGGCTGATATATCCCGTAACGGGCCTCGTTGCTCTCATTTTTGCGGGGTACAGCTTCCTGGACTACCGCAAGGCCAAAGCCGGGAATGCAAAGGACATGACGCTGCAGCTCCCGAAAAGAATCAAGGCGTTGACTCATACGATGATCCGGAAGTTCGCAAGATTCCGCTACCTGGTATTCGCCGCATTCTTTCTTGGATTCATTATATCTCTCTTCGAGTTCCTGTGTACCGGTCAGGTATATCTTCCCACAATAATATACATAATGGGCGTTCCGGAACTGAAGGATCAGGCGACCATGTATCTCCTCTTGTACAACCTTCTGTTCATAGCGCCGCTCGTAGCAATATTCCTTGCAACGTACTATGGGACGACGTCTACACAACTGCAAAAGGTCTTTTCAAAGAACGTGTCCGCAATCAAGCTGCTAACCGCAGTCTTCTTCACGGTGCTGGGCCTGTATCTGCTTTATTCGAGCGCCAGGCTATTCGGTATCTGACTGGGCTTTTAGTAGAGCCTTATTACTCCCGTAGCTATCCCGTATACTATTCCCGACAGGGTGCAGCATAAAAGGACCAGTAATACGTAGGCCCTGGTCTTTTCAGTGCCTATTATCCTCCTCAAAAAAAGCATCGTCGGCGGGGACAATACGTACGCAGCGAGGAGGAAGGCGACGATCGCACCCCTGTCCATTCCCAGGTCCAAGAGCACCTTTGCCAGCGGGACTTCTATCAGCGCGGGATAATAGATGGATATCCCGAGCAGTGCTGCAACCAGGCTTGAGAAGATGTTGTTTCCTTTCACGTAATCCGCAAGCGAGTTATCCTTCACGGCTGAAGAGAACATGCCGGCTATGAAGATTGCGACGAGGAGGAGCGGTATTATCTCCATGAAGAAGATGTAAGTTTCATTTATCCAGTACACTATCTCTTTCCTTGTGAATCCTCCTCTTACCTGGTAAACTACCAGCAGGGCGAGCAATAAAAAGACGCCTCCCTTGAGCATCCAGTCCAGATCCATGGCTGCGACGGCAATCATCGCCGCCAGGGACAGTAGCAAAAAGGATACTCCCTGGGCGTCATGCGGCGGAAGGGTATCCAATTCCTTGAAGCCCCTCCTCTGCTTTTTGTCGTCCAGGTACTGGAACAGGCCTTTGTATCTGGTCTTTTCATCGTCAAACAGGTCATTCATGAAAAACCCTATCAGGTACGCGGAAAGCGCCGCAAAAAGGGCCGCAGCAAATGCTATATCCCATCCCAGAACGACGCCTGCGAAGACGATGGAAAGTACGTTAACCGAGGACGCCATATACAAAAAAGTCATCGCAGGACCAAGCTTTGTGCCCTTCTTGCGTATGCCTGCAAACAGCGGAAGGATGGTATATGAATATATGGATAACAGGAAACCCGCCCAGAGAGCCCATACGTATGCGCCAAAGTCCTCCCTTCCCTTGGAGAGCTGCTTTGTCAGTTCCTCCTTCGAGATGAACGAGGCGATTGCTCCCGCAAAGAAAAGCACCGGGACAAGCACCAGAGAGTATTCCCTGATATAGAAATACAGCATAAAGAAGCCGTTTGCAATGGGGTTCGCAGTGCGATAACCCGTCTCCGGGACGAAACCCGGGGCAAAATAGAAGGCCAGAATGGCCAAAATGATCAAAGCGAACCTGTCTTCTTCATCCATTATCCAACCACCATTATTATTTAACAATATTTACTTAAGACTCCAAAGCCTAAATAATATCTAAAACCATTTTATACCATTTGATATAATCCTATACGATGGACAGAAGAATAATAGCCTTATTGATTATTCCAATACTGTTTTTTGCCATGTGCCTGGGGGATCCGAAAGAAACGACAACGACACAGGGAGAAACTACTACAACTGCCATAGCCCCAGAGGAGGCGCAGGCCGAAACGACAACTACGATGCCGGTGTCACCCTCAATACCTGCAAGCAAGGAAACAACCATCCGGGAGACGACCACGCGGAAGGCCGCCACTACCACATTATCCTCCTCCAAGGGCTGCAGCAAATGCAGGAACAGCAACCTGTCATGCGGCAAGACTGCGAAAGATAACGGAACAGACGTCATCTGCACCTGCATAAAGCCCCTGCCCAATGGGGAATACTCCTCCTGCTACCTCTCAAGGGGCGCAATATGCACCTCGTGCTATGACGGCACAGCCTGCGGAAAGAACAACAACAAAGGCGCCCTCTGCAGATGCGATGAGGACGTCGGCGGGGGAATGTATCTCGCATGCTTCCTCGGGAAGCCGAAATGCACCCAATGCAGCGACGGAACCGCATGCGGAAGCGTGAGCGCAAACGGCATGGGCTGTTTCTGCGAACCCGCATGCCACGGCGCAGGATGCGTCGAATGGGATAACTGCGAACTCAAATGAGGAAATAACATGGAGCTTCTGAATAAACTGGTTTACCTGGCATTGATCGCATCTCTGGCGCCGCTGGCTTATTCCGCGAACGCGTCAGCCGATGATCAGAACGGGTCGGCGGAAAAGGTCCCTGCGTACCTGTTCTGGCAGATCGGCTGCCCCCACTGCGAGGAACTGAAGCCTTTTATGTCCTCCCTGGAGGAAAAATACTCCCGGCTGGACCTGAAGCGATTCGAGGTGAGCAAAAGCCAGGAAGGAAGCGACCTGTTCGACGAATCTGCCAAAGCCTACGGGAAAAAGGCGAAAATAACTCCGACGGTATTCATCGGCGACTATATGATAGAAGGATACAACGGATGGATAACCGAAGAAAGGATTGAAGGCGCTCTCATAAACTGCACCGAGAAAAAGTGCCCGACGCCCGAGGAAAAGATTGCGGAATACCGAAATAAGCAGGCAACCACATCAACCTGCTCCACGACAACGTCTACGACTACAAGCACTACTTCAACTACGTCAACAACCACTACGACCCCGCCGACGACAACGTCCTCCTCGACCACGACGACCACCGTAACGTCTACAACTACGACAACAACCCTTCCCCCTGCCGAAAAGAACGAGGATACTCCTATGGTTCCAGGCGCATTGTTGGCTATTCTCCTGATCCTCATCCTGTTTGCGCTCATGAGACGCAAGAAGAACGGCGCAGACAGAAATATAACCGGGTAATTCGTATGATTAAACATGAAAAAAGCGATCCTTGTTTTTACGATAATGGTCCTGTCGGCAGCGTGCCATGCGCAGCAGGCAGAAAAAGGAAGCATAATCATGTACTTCTTCTGGGGACAAGGATGCCCCCACTGCGAAGAGATGAAGCCGTTCATACAGGAAATGCAGAGCACATATCCGCAACTGACGGTCAAAAGCCTCGAGACATTCAACGACCCGGCGAATAACCAACTATTCGAAACAATGGCAAAAGCCTACAACAAAACTGCTGACGGAGTCCCGGGAACATTCATAGGAGACCAGATGATCGAAGGCTACGCCAAGGGAACAACGGACGCCGAAGTAAAAACTGCCCTGGAAGACTGCGTAAAGAATGGATGCAGCGACCCAGACCAGAAACTGGCAGAATACCTAAAAGCTCATCCGACGACCACGACAACGACGCTCCCGGGTTACAAGCCCGCGGCGGCAGACCCGATGATCATGGGATTTGCGGCGCTGGTCGTTGTCGTGCTGCTGGCGCTGGTGATAAAGAACAGGAAACAATTGATGTGAGCTGGCGTCAGCGCACCGTGAGTGGTTGAGATCAACCACTCTGACGGATCAGAGGAATTTGATTTCCGTGGGGACTTCTTCGAATCTTTTGGGAATTCTTTTGGCCAGTTCTCCATGTCGTGGTCCTTCTGCGCCGTGAACGTCGCAAGCCACCTTTCCATCCCGATCCCCGTACTCCCTGACCACAGCTCTGTGCCCTTCTGCGATTTCACTTGAATCTCCTTTTAATTGGTATTTAAGCCCGTTTAAAACAAAAATATACTTGTGCAACTATGGACAGAGCTGTTATTATTGTTAAAGGAAGAGTTCAAAGGGCAGGTTATAGAGATTTTGTAGATGAGGCTGCGTTCAATCTGGACCTGGCCGGAAGCGTCAAAAACCTGGAAGACGGGTCAGTTGAAGTAGTCTGCGAAGGTTCAAAGAACAAGATTCAAGAGTTCGTTAAGAAAATACAGATAAAACAGTACCCTATAAAAGTTGAATCCATAGACGTTAAATTTTCAAAAGCAAAAGGAGAGTTCAAAGCCTTTGAGATAGTGCGAGATGAGGATCTGACGACCGCAATCTATGATCGCATGGACACTGCTGCAAGGTACATGCGGGAAATGAATAACGACCTGGGCGAGAAGATTGATTCTGGGAATAAGGTGCTTGTTGAGACTATTACTTCCGGTAATAAGTGTTTGGGCGAGAAGATTGATTCCGGCAATAAGGTCTTGGCAGAGAGGATGGAAGATGTAGGCAGCGGATTAGGCTCGTTTCACGATGACACAGCCAAAAGATTTGACACGCTGGACATAAAATACGGTGCAATCTCTGAGAACATGAGATGCCTGATGGAAAAGATGGACCGCAACGCTGAGCAGACAGAGAAGACGATCGAAGCCCTCGTCGAGCAGCAGAAAGAATTCAATTCATCGGTTAAAGGGCTGACGGCGGCCATACTTAAATTGGCGGAAAAGAGGACTTGAATTTTTATAAGGACTTTATCTCCCGCGTACTTTCTCCAAGAGCTGTCGTTAGCTTGCTTCGCGAGCTTTTGATTCTCAACCGCTCTGATGTTTTTAGGGATTTAATCTACGTTGGAACTTCCCCAAGAACGGCCAACATCCGTTGCAGTTGAAGCTGCATGTCGGACATGCTCCGGCACACACTGTGAGGTGTCTGTAGGCATGCCAGGTAACTGCAACATACGCTTCGCTAGTCCCTATGAGGTATGCTAACTATTGCCCTTGATTATTTCTTTGAGTGATTTCTTAATATCCGAGGTTAAAGATTCAATTTCACCTTCTTTGGTCAAATCAAAAATTTTTAGTCCCGTTCGTTGACCTCTCACTATTGATTCCTGTGAAACCTTCAAGTCTTTACAGAGACTATAACCTAAGACATTTGGATATCTGTTCCGTAAACTGTCAAAGACTTCTTTATCCCCTTCTAACCATTCTTTGGAAAGCCAACCTTTACAACCTATTATTAATATAGGATGAATTAGGGCCCCCTCTTTCTTTACGAGTGCAATGTCCACCGCCTTTTGGTTTTGGTATTTTTTAAATTGATTCCCCTCAAAGACGTAGAACTCTTCGATAATCAAATTCTCATTCCAAATAATATCGAATAGATTAGCAGTTTGAGTATCCCGATGAATGCGGCTTAATAGGTCAAAACAAAATTCTTCAAAAGCGATACCTCTGGCATTGTTATTAAGAACTTTTTCTTCCCATGCAAAATGTAAAAATTCTTCAAATTGTTCTATGTTTAAGCTTTCTTTCCAGTCTCTATAACTCTTAAACAGCTTTTGGTAAACATCTGGATTTTTTGAGCGTATTCTTTCTAGGTAGTCAATTGTTTTTGCATTTCTTGCCATATTACAAAAATTTAATCTCCTGCGGCACTTCCCCGAATCGCTTCACGAACTCTTTCGGCCAATTCTCCATATCCAATCCCTTCTGGGCCGTGAATGTCGCAAGCCATCGCTCCATGCCGATCCCCGTACACCCTGACCACAATTCCGTCCCCTTCTGCGACTTCACATTAAAGCCCTTGGTGTACTTATCCCCGTTGTTGGATGCGTTCTGGAACTCCAGCCACTCGGATTCCTCGCGTGTCCCTCGGTACGGCAGGTATGATTCGAAGTCGATCGTCCCAATATCCCTCTTCTCTGTTTCGTCTTTTACTCCTACGAGTCCTTCCTGCGCCATGAACCAGGGCGTGACCCAGGCCATGCGCCATTCGAGGTCCAGGATGTCGTTGAATATGTGTTTGTAGCAGTCGACGATCTTCTTGCGTACTTCGCGGACCTGTTCGGGGTAGCCGCTCCATACGAGTTCTATCCTGTGGAATTCGTCGACCCGTTCGATCCCGTGTATGCCTCCTGATTCGTATCTCATGGATGTCCCGGAGCGGTCGAATACTTTCAATGGCAGGCTTTCGTCTGCGACAGTCCTCCCGTCGAGGAACGGCCAGAACGCCGGGCACTGCGCGTATGTGATCCCTCCGATCGGCTCTTTTATCTTGTCCTTGATCAAATGCAGGGGCACTTCGCCTGTTATCTTATAGGTGTCGATCACGTCTTCCCAGTATTCTTTATCGCGGGTCTTGGGCTGGCACAGGTAATATATTTCGCCGTATATGCTTTTTGCGTGGCCGGATTTTTTCCAGATGTCCCATGTCTCGCATTTGGGGAAGACCATTTCTGAGAACCCTACGGGTTTTACGAGTTCTTCCATTACAATCGATTCGAAGGTCTTTAGTATCCTTGTCGCCATGGGTCCGAATATCCATTGTCCTCGGCCTCGGTGCATTATCCAGTTGGCTTTCTCCATCTCGACCGTCGGATCCTTGTTCCATGCCTCTTTCTTTTCGGGCGATCCCCACATGAGCTCCCAGTGTTCGGCTTTTCCTTCGTAGTGCTGGGCTTCGACTTTGTCGATGATAAGGTTTATCATGCGGTCTATGTAGTTTTTTTGGAGGAATTCTTCGTCGAGGTTTTCGAGGATCATGTGGCAGGTTTTGCCTGTGAATGTCATCTCTTTTACGAAGGGGATTGTGAACGTTTTTTTCGGTTCCTTGTCGAGCGGGAATTCGATAACGTATCTGAGCGCGTGTATTCCCCTGATGCCTACGTGGTATTGTTTGCCGAGGTGCTGCGCGAAATAGTTCTTCAGCCGGAATACGGCGTCGTGCGGTCTTACGAAGCGGCCGGAGGATATGGTCAGAAGTATTTTTTCCCCTGATATGGATTGTTTTTCGATCTTTGCGCCCGTGCCGGGGGATGCTCCTTTGTCTAGCAGGTCTCCCGTTTTTTCAAGCAGGCCTTTGATGTCTACTCCGGGCAGCTCTTTACTGAGCGTAAGCTGGCAATCCATCAGGAATTTCATGGTGTATCGGTATTATTAGGGAATTGGGAGAAAAAGAATGCAAGTTAATGCGTTCAGTGGTCCCCTTGGGGACCACTTAACTCGTTGTGATGGTCAACCTTTCAGAAGGTTGCTGGGGAATCCATCAGGAATTTCATGGTGTATCAATAGTATATTCGATTAAATAAGGAAATTAATCCAAGTGCGGCTTCTTGTTATATCTATTAAACCATTTAGGTGATGTGCTTGCAGCCCTAGGTTTCCTCATGGCGTTTTAGTGTTCTATCCTGCTTATCTCCTGTTTGTTTATTACTGATAAATCCGATATATCATTTTATGATTAGATTTCGTATTAACAGTTATCATAAAGATTATTTGTAACAATGAAAGTGAATCCAATGGCGAATTATTGCTTCTTGAGGCCTTTATACGTCCTTTTCCTTTTGTTTTTGTCTGTTCAAGTTGTCCATGCACAGGATATCGAATCCGCACGGAGTATAAGCGACGCCATATGCATGTTCATATTTCTAGCGGAGTTTTCCGTAGGCGCTATAGCTGCTTTGGTAATCCTCATGATGGGCCTCAAATACTTATCCTCCGGCAGCGATTCCGGCGAGAGATATATCGCCCGGGCGGGGATAATAGGGGCCTTTGTGGGAATCCTGATAGTCGTACTGGCAGTTCCTGCGGTCAACATAATAGCATCCAACCTGACAGGCACGGTAGACTGCGGATATCTGCCCGTTTATCCGGGGGGCAGGGCATCGGCGGCTGGCGACGCGACCCCGGAAGGCGGATCAGGCCCGGCAGCACCGCCTGAGAAGTCGGCAGACATCGTGGCAAAGGGTTTTGTACTGACCAAGTCTCTTGACTCCCTTAAAGCCGCAGGGCTAGTTGAATTCCCATTGTTTTTCCAGGTGTCTAATGCCGGGACCCAGAGCTCTCCTGATTTCGCCAACACAGTCACGATGGTCTCCGGGATGGATGTATTAACGGTTTGCAACGTGCAGGCAGCAGGCCTGCCGGCAGACGGGAAGGTCCTTGCATATTCATGCACGCCTGCAAATATGCCTGGAGTAAGAAGGCTCCTTACGGGCGGCGCAGGAGTGTCATTGATCCTGAAAGCGGACTCCGGAGGTTCTGTCATAGATTCGGACAGGGACAATAACGAATACTCCCAGGATGCAAGCAGCGTGCCGGTTACGCAGGTGGGCGCAGGCGAACTGGGGGACGTGGGCGGGATCGATATCAACTATATAAGAGAGAATCCATGAAAAAGAAAGACTACATAAATGCATGGGGATTATCGGTTCTATATCTTGTTATATTGGTGCTGCTTTCCTCCATTTGCTGCGCTTACGTTTTCGAAGTCGGCTTTACGAGCAAGTTCAAGACGGACCGTACAACATGCACTGGCGGCAACAACCAGGTGAACGTGGGCGTCGCCGAGCTGTCGGTTAAGAAGGGCTACAGCTGCGAGCAGGCGGCCTCAAGCTTTGAAGAAATATCATGCACTAATCCCGGTGATCAGATCAAGACCATACCTCCCGGGGGAGAGACAGTCGTCAAATGCTCCCTGGATTCATCCCCCTTTGAGGAAGGCGCTTCAAATTGCGTAGAAGTAGAATGGTGCGGGCAGAAGGCTTATGAGAACCACGACAAGACCCGCGTAAACAATGCAGGCCAGTGCAGAGAAGGGGAATGTAACTGCCAGGCTGGAACACCTTCGGAGATGACGTGCTGCTCCGGAGGAAAAATGATCCCCTCGGGTAGCAGGGCGTTCTGCAGCGTATGCGCTGGGAACGAGCTGTGCGCCGGGCTTGAGACAAAGTCCTCAGACCCGGAAGGTACGCCGTCTTGTGAGGGGGCAAAAGGCTGCGGTGCTTCCTCCATACCTCTGATAGGGGGTTTGTTGAACGGAGGAGAAGACTGCCCCGGGGATTATGAATGCAAAGATGGGGGATGTGTTTTCAACCCCACATGCTGCTCCGGCTCGTGCGGGGAGGCGAAATGCGGCGCAAAAGGGTACAGCTGCGCCGGCAGCGAGAAATGCGTCCCTGACTCGGAGAACGGCGAATGCGTCTGCAGGGAAGAGGGATGCGACTCTTCAGATAAACCCTGTTCGAACAAGGATGCCTGCGGGCCTGTGATCTGCGGGGAAGACGTGGAATGCCGGGCGGGGACCCAGTGCAGGGAGCGATTGTTCTTTAGCGCCTCTGTTCAAGGCTGCGACTGCGAGGTGTCTGATAAGTGCGCAGTGCCCGGCGAGGATTTTGATTATAATATGTGCCTGCCCCAATACACGCCTGTCGAGGCCGGCCCGGATACTATGGATCTATCCGGAAACTGTTATAGCTATGCGTGCGATATCGTCTCTCCTTATATGAGGACCATACCGGGATATGCCGGACAGGGGATCACCATCTCCGAGATGTCATGTCCCGAGCTTATTACGAAGGCACAGAGCGATGGTTTAGAATACATGGGCCTGGAGGACAAGCCGTGCAAAGGCTGTTCTCACAAGGCGGCCCTGTTCATAGACGGGGACGAACCGGATCTGGACTTTCACTGGTTCCGCCAGGACAGCGATGGAAAATGGTCCCAGAAGGCAGGCTTAACGTTTCCCACTAACCTGGACTACTCGGGCAACCTTATATCCGATCCCAGGACAGCTAACAAGGTCGAGCCTGATGTGCCGGACTTAGCTTACAACACTTTTTGCGGCTATTTCTGCGTTGACAAAAGCAAGGTTGGGATAGACGGCCCATGCTTGTATGTACCCTCTGATGAAGGAATGGTAATGGCTTGCGAGGAAAATTAGGATGGACAGAAAAATGCTTGTGTTGATAATGTTGTTCATTGGAATATCATATGCCGCAGAAAATAGTTTGGGAGGGACGGGCAGCGTCCACGCCATCATAAACCTATATTCAGGACGGACTCCTCCCCAGTGGGATCTGTCAGGCGACGAGGTTTCAACTCTGAGGGGGCTGCTCGGCGGACTGCCTTCAGCGGCCGCGGTAAAAACGCCTGGCTGGGGCTATACATATGTAAAGAACTCTGATCCCGGCTCCGGGCTGCCTTACGACAAATTGTACGCGTTCAAAAAAACAGTTGTATTAGTTGACGGCTCCGGCGTGGAAACGTATTATCGGGACACAAAAGGCATATCCGAGTGGCTGATGGCAAGAGGGGATGCCCATGACTCTGATTATGTCCGGCCCAGGCGTTATTCCCTGCCCGAGGGCACTCCTTCCGTCGCAGTGATCCCGTCAGAAATAAGCTATGCTGCAGGCGGGATTGACGCGGCTTTTTTCACTGTTTTCAACGAGGGCAATGCAGCGCTTACAGGAAATATCATCAGCCCTCTATTTGTAATCTCCGAAACGGAGTCGTTCAATATCCCGCCCGGCAAAGGAGCCGACTTCCCCCTGAAATTCGATACATCAAAGGAGGGAATACGCGAGGGATATATCGAGATAAGAACCAACGACCCTGAAAAGGGTTCTGTAAAGATCCCAGTTAAACTTTCCGTGTTACCGCAAGCAACCTCGAAGGATCCGGTGATAAAGGAAGGTGCTGTATCCAGTGAGGCAATAGGAATAACTCAGGAGGCAGGCGAGAGCGCAGGATTCAAGCAGTCTGATCAGGGGCTCGGTATGGTTTATGCTTGCGCGGCCGTAGTGGCCATAATTGCAGTTGCAGGGTTCCTCGTGTACAGGCACGCAGGAAACCAGAAGATAAAATAAATAAGATCTCCAGAGGCTTTGTCTGCGGGAGTGTAAGAAAATAATACGCTGCAAGCAAAAGCGAAAAAAACAAGGATGGTCTTTCTCATATGGCGGGACTTGGGAGATAGAAAAATAGGAAATAGAAAAAGTATCAGGCTTCCTCTCTAAAGCATTCCTCGCAGACCAGTCTTCCTTCCAGCTTCCCAAGGTTCTCGGAGTATTCCCCGCATTCTTCGCATATCCCGGATACGGTGTTCACCGACAGGGGTATGTCCGCTATGTCCCACTGGCTGTGCTCTTTTATGAGTATGTGGAGTGCCGGTTCGATCTTTATCAAATCGAATTCCGATATGATGCCTACGATCTTTGCATTCTGCATGACTACGAGGCGTTTTATGTTCTTGTCGCGCATCATCCTTGCCGCCAGGTCTACGTCCTTGTCCGGCGTTATGGTTATCAGGGGGGAGGTCATCACGCTCGATACCTGTGCTGTCTTGGGGTCTTTGCCTAATGCCACTACCTTGCCGATTATGTCCGTGTCAGTGACTATTCCGATCCCTCTGCCTTTCTCCATTACTATGACCGAGTCTATGTCGTTCTTCTTCATTATTTCAGCTATTCTCTGTATGTTGTCCGTTGGCGCTGCGTATATGACTCCCCTTGTCATCGCGTCGCCTACTCTTAGTTCCATTGTTTTTTTCCACCTCCTCGTGTATTATATTATCATATAGAATAAGCGCATTAATAAGGCATTTTTTTTGTTTTTTGCGGTCCTCTTTTTTCCGGGGCGTAGTTATATTTAAATTGGAAAATCCTAATCAAAACTAGCTTTTATCTATATTATAAAACTGGAGACCGCAACATGTTTGACAACATCTACAGCAACCTTATAAGGAAAGTTCCGTATAAATCCCTGATCTTAATACCAATAATCGCCTCCGTTCTCATGATCGTTTTCATTTCCGTAAACGGCATTCCATTGGGTATCGACTTCAAGGGGGGGACGTTGATCGAGTTTACCTCCGACAAGACCTTTGATTCGCAGCAGATAGATAGCCTGACAAAAGACCTGCAGGGATTGTCGCTGGAAAACCTGAAGGTATACTCCGGGAAGGATCTTGAGACTGAAAAGAGCAAGGTGACCATCTCGACGAGCTCGGTCATAGGTTCGAGCGACGTAGGCCCCATATTGACTAAATATTTCGGGGAGATACGCGAATCCGACCGGGCGTCTGTAGTGCTTAAATCGGATCCTCCGTCGGATCTTGCCGATCGGCTCAAAACCCGGCTGAAGCAGACTGTAGACCTTCAGTACGATGAAGCGGCAAAAACTTTGACTATCATTGCGTTGGACATGAACAAGGAGGACCTTGACAGCGCCCTTTCTTTTTACCTCGAAGAAGATGATATTTCAGTGAACCTGCAGAAGAAGAACCTTAACCTGAACGCAATGCAGCCCACCCTCGGGGAAAAGCTGAAGAACGACGGGATGAAGGCGGCAATAGTAGGATACATACTCATGGCTGTTGTTATTCTTCTGGCCTTCAGGGACATTGTGCCGTCGATTGCTGTTTTGCTTTCCGCGTCATGCGACGGGGTGATCACGCTCGGCCTGATGAGCCTTTTCGGGATAGTCCTGGAGCCGGCGTCTCTTGTCGCTTTGATAATGCTTGTCGGTTACTCCGTGGACACGGATATCCTTCTCACTACGCGCATGCTCAAGCGGCGCAAGGGAGAGCTTGATGAAGCCGTGGATGGCGCCATCAAGACGGGCCTAACCATGACCGGGACGACCGTCGTGGTCATGGTCGTAGTGCTGCTGGTTTCAACCTTTTTCACGCATCTTGCAGCCCTGACGAGCATCGCGTCCGTTCTCCTGCTGGGACTCCTGGCCGACGTAACGAGCACATGGTTTATGAACGCAGGCATACTCAAATGGTACGTCGAGGAAAAAGGGGACAGGATCAAAAAGGGACACACGTCCAAGAGAGGGTAATTCTGTTGAATAAGATTTGTTACAAAAAAACATGGACCACTTTAAAAATCTTTCAAAAAGCGTAAGAGTCTGGCTGCTCATAGCAAGCATCCTGATTTCACTGCTGCTCATATGCAACATCACCGGAATAAACAAAGACAAAGACTGGGGAGTCGGTAATGGTCTGGACTACGGTTTGGACTTTGCAGGCGGGACCGAGATGTGGCTGAAACTGGAGCATAACGTTTCCTCCGAGGTCATGACTCTGGAGAAAAGCATCCTTGAGAACCGTCTAAACCAGATCGGGCTAAAGGACATACCAGTCAACGTTTACGGAGAC
Organism: Candidatus Altarchaeia archaeon; assembly: GCA_049299895.1. GTDB lineage: Archaea > Altiarchaeota > Altiarchaeia > IMC4 > QMZM01 > CAIYYO01. The sequence continues at coordinate 12,455 of JBAQYF010000001.1, read as the reverse complement.
CAGTATATTATTATAAAGGTGGCAAAAGCCTCTCCTGAGGAGATCAAGAAGATCGAGGACATACTCAAGCAGCAGGCACGCTTCGAGGAGAGAATAGACGGTGAATTGGCCGTTCTGGGTTCGGAGATCAGCGTTGACATGAGTCCGCAGGGTTCTGGGATATACCCATCCGGCAGCAGCGGGTACGGCTGGTACGTGAGCTTGAAATTAAATTCGGAAGGAGCCTGCCGCTTTGGAAAAGTCGCGCAGGGCAAGTACTACGGAAACGACAATCCGAAGAACCGGCCGGTCGATCTCTTCATAGACCGCCCTGAGAACACCACTCTTTTGATGTCTGCCTCGTTCTACGGCCTGCTCGGGAATACCTCTTCATCCGGCGCGGATGCGCAGGACATATACTACGGGGACACGGCGCAGAAACTCATAGAGAAGAGGGCCGGGATACCCATAGTCGTATACGGCGGCGATGACAACAAGACGCTTGCCGACCTGAAGGATTATCTTGCGAAGGGCTACGCCAAAACGATAATTGCCGAAGACGACTCCAAGATATCAGAGCGCATAAAGAACATGGTCCAGGAACTCGGGATAGACACCCAGAGGATGCCTGTAGGCAATAGCAGCATAGACACTTGGATAATGGAAGTCTCAGGTCTAAAGACTACTCCCCGGCTGAATTTTGACACCAAGGGAGAATGCGTTTATGCGGCCCAGATAACCGGGGGCGCGAACAATCAGTCCGCTGCAGACGATGAAGTAAAGATGAACCGGGTGTGGCTGACTTCAGGAAACCTGCCTGAAAAAGCGTATGTCGAGTCCAAGTCCACGGTTCCGGCATCATTGGGCGCGCAGTTCCTAAGATACAGCCTGCTCACGGGAATAATCGGCGTATTAAGCGTGTCTCTTGTGATATTCCTCAGGTACCGCAAATTCTTCATAGTCGCGCCTGTCATAATCACCGGATTCTCGGAGATTATCATCATGCTGGGAGTTGCGGCCATCATCAACTGGGAGATAGACCTGCCCGCGATCGCAGGGATCATTGCGGCCGTCGGGACCGGTGTAGACAACCAGATAGTCATCACGGACGAGACACTTGCTTCGAAGGGACAGGCAAAAAAATCCGCCAGCGTTGCCGAAAGGATCAGGAGGGCGTTTTTCATAATCTTCACGTCGGCGGCAACGATAATTGCAATAATGCTCCCTCTTATGACTTTCGTTGCGGGCATGCTTAAAGGATTCGCTTTAACTACGATGCTTGGAGTGCTGATCGGCGTGTTCATAACAAGGCCGGCCTACGCCAAGATAATAGAAGAGTTCCTAAAAGGCAGCGAGTGATAGGCATATTTCGGGGGGCTCCTATTATGAGTTCTCTGATTCCTATCCTGGTATGTAATTTTTAATCCCCATACATTTGAACAATATACAAAAATAGGAAAGATAATACGACCATTTTATTAACTACAAAAATAATGTCTAAGGATGTTATTATTAGTTTCTAATATGGAATCCTTCAAGTATGACTCCAAAAAAGACCTTTTTTAAATATTGTTTAAATCTTACATTAATCTATTTTTAAATACGAAGTATTAAATTTTATCTATCTCTTAGGTGAGATTAAATGGAAGAAATAGAACACATCAAAAAGATCGAGGAAGAAGTCGCAAGTCACGTCCAAAAAGCGAAAGCCAAAGCCGAGAAAAAGATAAGCGAGGCGGGGCTGCTGCGCGAGAAGACCATATCTGAAAAGACGGCTGAAGCGAACGCGCAAATAGAGAAGCAGATAAAGAAGGTCCGGGACGATTCTGAAAAAGAGGCTTCCGAAGTCCGCAAGGGAATAGATTCCGAGAAGAGAAAGATCGATTCGGGCGCTTCCAAGAACCTCCCCGGAGCCGTTGAACTGATAGTATCCGAACTCAAAAAGATCAACTAAGAAAATGGGTTTGAAAAGCGCTTTTAGCGACCTCAACAGGCCGATAAACTACGCATATCCCAATACCCGGGTCAAGGCGTGGAAGAGCTTCATGCTCAAAGACGAAGACATAAGGGCTCTTGCATCGTCGAAGAACCTGGAGGAATACGTGGGCCTGCTGGAACATACTTCTTACAAGAACGAGATAAGCAAGATCTCCTCGATGGAGATAAACGCCATCGAAGATTTGGCATTATCCAATTACATGCGCCTGGGCGAGACTGCGCGCAGGGTCGCTCCGAAGAATGCATCCCCATTCTTTGACGCGCTGTTGCTGACTCATGAGGTAATGCTTCTCAAAAGGATACTAAACAAACTGGAGGAAGGAATAGAAGGAAAGAACCTCAACATCGACTACTCTCTTTTTTCTGCCAACATCGGCGCGGACGCAAAGAGGATAATCAAAGGCCTGCCGGACACAAAGACAAAAGCCGACGCAATGGAACTCTTCAGGAACACAAAATATGATTTCCTCCTGCGCGTATCATCCGAGGAGATGAAGATACCCGGATACGCACAATCCCTCCTTGACATGTACTACCTGAAGACCCTGTGGGAATCCATCGGCACGCTTTCTTCAAAAGACGCCGCCATCGCGAGCAAACTCATCGGCGCGGAAATAGACACGATAAACATAATCGTTCTGATGAGGGCAAAACAGGGCGGGTACAAAGCCGAAAAGTTCCTTGTGCCTGCAAGCTACAAGCTCGGGGACAAATTAAAGGAGCTTGCCGGAAAAGACGTTTCAGAGATAGTATCCGCTCTTTCGGCAACGCCGTACAAATACGCGTTATCCGAGGCCGTAAAATCCTACGAGAAGGACGGCTCGCTCCAGTCCTTCGAGACCGGATTCAAAAAATATCTCATGAAAGAATACAGGAATGCCTTCAAGAACAGCATGTTCACGCTAGGCGTGCTCCTGGGATTCATTCGAATCAAAGAATACGAGCTGAGGAATCTTAGATCCATTGCGGTCGCCGTTAATAACGGATTGGACCCGAAGGATATCATGGAGCTGGTGATAGAATGACCGGAAGTCTTGATAAAATCGAAAAAAAGATCAGGGATATGGGTGACAAGGAGATAGAGGAAATAGAGAAAGACGCCGACAGCAAAGTAGCCCAGATAAAAGGCGAAATAAAAGAAGAAGCGGAAAAAGCCCATAACCAGGTAATAGAAGAAAGAAAAAGCGAGCTGGAACTCATACCCCGAAGAATACTATCAGATGCCCGCATGGAGCGAAAGAACGAAATAGACTCTCGCAAGGCGGCGATGGTCGAGAAGGCCTTCGAGGAAGCAAAGACTGCGGTGCTGGCCATGAACAAGAAAGACAAGGCAAAGATATTAAAGAGCCTCGCCGAGAACGGAAGCAAGCAGATAACCGATCCGGTCATTTACGTGGACCGGCAATATGAGGACCTCCTCCCCGGCGCCCAGGTCGAGGACATAAAGGACTTCGGAGTCATTGTGCGGAGCAACGATGGAACTGTCAGCGTTGACAATACGCTGAACAGCATGATCAAAAGATTCGACCTAAGCCTGAAACCCGCCATAGTGAAGATATTGTTCAGGGAGTAAAGAAAATGTTTCTTATCGCAGACCGGTTAACGGCTACGGGTTTTCGGCTCGGCGGCCTGAAGAACGTGCACGTCGCGGACAAAGAGAGCATAGCGTCCGTTCTGCTTGAGGTCTCGGAACAGTCAAAGATAATACTCGTTACAAACACGCTTGCAGGCTACGCCCAGAGAGAGATCGGCAAATTGCGCAATGCGAACAAGGTCATAATCGAGATACCTGATCAGTCTGGCGCAGGCCAGGATTTCGTAACAAAGATGATAAAAGACGTTATCGGATTCGAAATAAAGAAATAAGAAAAAATACGATTTTGAGGATCAAAAAATGGCGCGAATCATTAGAATTGCCGGCCCCCTTGTCGAGGCCGACGGGATGAAAGGGAACAGGATGCATGAGGTAGTGAAGGTAGGAGACCAGGGCCTTATCGGAGAGATCATCCGATTAAAGAACGACACGGCTTCTATCCAGGTATATGAAGAAACATCCGGTCTAAAACCGAACGAACCAGTGGTCGGAACAGGAAGACCCCTGTCCGTTGAACTCGGTCCGGGCGTCCTGTTATCCATATACGACGGGATCCAGAGGCCTCTTGACCTCATCAAAAAGAAGGCGGGAGACTACCTGACGAGAGGAGTCACTGTTCCTGCTATCGACAAAGAAAAGAAATGGGCTTTCACGCCTACGGTAAGAGTAGGAGACAAACTATCTGCGGGAGACATAATAGGAACCATCCCCGAGACAAAGGTCATAACGAACAAGGTAATGGTTCCCCCGGGAATGCAGGGAACGGTGGAAAGCATAGAAGACGGCAAATTCAAAGTAGAAGAGACCCTGTGCGTCCTCAAGGACGGCGCAAAGAAATACAATATTTCGGCGATGCAGGTCTGGCCCGTGCGTAAGCCAAGGCCCTTCAAGCAGAAACTGGAATGTAACATCCCTCTCATATCCGGTCAGAGAGTATTCGACACGTTCTTCACCCTTGCAAAAGGAGGAACAGCGGCTATCCCCGGACCGTTCGGTTCAGGAAAGACCGTTTCGCAGCACCAGCTAGCCAAGTGGGTCGATGCTGAAGTCATAATCTACGTCGGATGCGGAGAAAGAGGAAACGAGATGACGGAAGTTCTGGAAGAATTCCCTCACCTATTCGACCCGAAGAACAACCTCCCGTTGATGGAGAGAACATGCCTTATAGCGAACACCTCCAACATGCCCGTTGCCGCAAGAGAAGCGTCTGTATACACTGGTATCACGTTAGCGGAATATTACCGGGACATGGGATACAACACTGCTCTGATGGCAGATTCGACGTCCAGGTGGGCTGAAGCGATGAGAGAAATATCCGGTAGGCTCGAAGAGATGCCGGGTGAAGAAGGATATCCTGCGTATCTGGCATCAAGGCTTGCCGAATTCTATGAAAGAAGCGGCCGCGTGATATGCCTTGGAAAAGACGGACGTATGTCCTCGTCGTCTATCATAGGAGCGGTCTCGCCTCCCGGTGGAGACTTCTCGGAACCGGTTACGCAGAACACGCTGCGTGTCACCCAGGTATTCTGGGCGCTTGATGCGAAGCTTGCGGACAGGAGGCACTTCCCGTCCATCAACTGGCTGACGTCTTATTCATTATACACAGAGGCATTGAACGACTGGTTCAAGAAGAACGTAGCAGAGGAGTTCCCGACTATGAGAGTCTCTGCGATGACAATCCTGCAGAAAGAATCAGAGTTAGAAGAGATCGTCCAACTCGTCGGTCCGGACGCACTGCCCGCAAGGGAGCGTGTCGTGCTCGACGTTGCAAGGATGCTCAGAGAAGACTTCCTGCAGCAGAACGCGTTCAACGAGATAGACACCTACTGTTCCCCCAAGAAGCAGTACCGGATGCTGAAGACCATCCTGAAGTTCTACGAGCGCGCGATGCAGGCCGTAGACAAGGGCATGGAACCAGAGGAGATATCAAAGGTCTCGGTCATAGACAACATCGCAAAGATGAAATATGTCCCTGAAGACAAATTCGAAGAAGAATTCAACGTTATGTTAAAGAAAATAGAAGAGGAGCTAAAAGTATAAACAGGTGAGTCAAATGGTCATGGAGTATAAAAGCATAATAGGGGTCGCAGGCCCGTTAATGGTCGTCGATAAGGTAAGAGACGTCATGTACAACGAAGTCGTGGAGATAGAGACTGCAACAGGAGAGCGCAAGACCGGACAGGTTCTGGACGCGATGCTCGACAAAGCAGTCGTACAGGTATTCGAGGGAACAAGCAACCTGGACACAAGAGACACAAAGGCAAGATTCCTCGGAGAGACCATGAAAATAGCAGTCTCCGCAGACATGCTCGGACGAATATTCGACGGAGCAGGAAGACCCAAGGACGGACTGCCCCCGATCGTTCCCGAAGACAGATTAGACATAAACGGATACCCGATGAATCCTGCTGCAAGGGAATTCCCAAGAGAATTCATCCAGACAGGCATTTCATCCATAGACGCGATGAACACCCTGGTCAGAGGACAGAAATTACCCATATTCTCAGGGGCAGGTCTCCCGCACAACGAACTAGCCGCCCAGATAGCAAGACAGGCAAAGGTCCTTGGAAAAGAAGAGGAATTCGCAGTCGTGTTCGCAGCGATGGGAATCACAGCAGGAGAAGCGATGTTCTTTCGAAAAGACTTCGAAAGGACAGGCGCACTAGAAAGGATAGTATCATTCATAAACCTCGCAGACGACCCGACGATTGAAAGAATTATCACGCCCCGTCTTGCACTGACAACTGCGGAATATCTCGCATTCGAGAAAGGCATGAACGTCCTCGTCATATTGACGGACATGACCAACTACTGCGAAGCGCTTAGAGAGATCTCGTCTGCACGAGAGGAAGTACCCGGAAGAAGAGGATACCCAGGTTACCTATACACTGACTTGTCGATGTCATACGAAAGAGCGGGAAGGATAGCAGGAAAGAAGGGAACAATCACGCAGATACCCATCCTGACAATGCCCGGAGACGACATAACGCACCCGATCCCGGACCTGACAGGTTACATTACCGAAGGACAGATCGTTCTGTCAAGACAATTGCACAGAAAAGGCGTGTATCCGCCGATAGACGTTCTCCCGTGCCTGTCTCGTTTGATGAATTCAGGGATCGGACCCGGCAAGACCCGCGAAGACCACAAAGACGTCTCAAACCAGATATATGCGGCGTACGCTGAAGGAAGGGATCTAAGAGACCTTGTCGCAGTCGTAGGGGAAGAAGCGCTCACCGAAAGAGACCAGAAATTCCTGGAATTCTCTGAACGCTTTGAGTCCGAGTTCGTAAACCAGGACGCTGACGAAGACAGGGGCATACAGGAAACGCTCACAGTCGGCTGGGACCTATTGTCGGTCCTCCCGGAAAGGGACCTGAAGAGGATTTCACCTAAATGGGTAGAAAAATACCACCCCAAGAACGCAAAGAAGCAATAAATATTTTCCTTAAAGCAAAATGGCAGACATCGTTGAGGGAATTTCGCCCACGCGGATGGAGCTAATGGATATGAATAAGAAGATAAAGCTCGCCCGCAAAGGACACAAGCTCCTCAAAGAAAAAAGGGATTCCCTCGTAACGGAATTCTTTGCCGTAATCGACAAAGCCAAAGGAAGCAGAGCAGACCTTTCGGCGACCCTTGTTGCCGCATACCCCGACCTGATAAAGGCCGAGGCGCTCATGGGAACAGCAAGCGTTGAAGGGATCGCTGGAACAGTGCCCGCGAGAGGCAACGTCGGGATAGTCACCAAGAACGTAATGGGAGTGCGCATACCCCAGGTTACTTTGACGGAGAACAAATACGATTACTCCGAGAAGATCAAAGGCTCGGTATATGCTTCGTCCAAGCTGTACGACGCATCAGACAAGTTCGACGCGGCGTATCCCCAGTTGATGAAACTCGCGGAAACCGAGGAGACCATTCGCAGGCTTGGAGAGGAGATAAAAAAGACCAAGAGAAGGGTCAACTCCCTGGAATACATAATGATCCCAAGGCTCACGAACACGAAAAGGTACATAACCTCAAGGCTTGAGGAGATGGAAAGGGAGAGTTTCTTCCGGCTCAAGATGGTCAAACGAAAGAAGCAGAGAGAGACGCAATAATTTCGGTATATTAAATTTCTTTTTATAATGATAAACTATACGGAGGTGAAATAAGAAAATGGTCGACCCAATGGTAGCTATAGCAGCAGCAGGTTCAATAGGGCTGGCGGCTTTAGGCGCAGGTTATGCAATCGCTGCATGCGGATCAGCAAGCGTAGGTGCAATCGCGGAGAAGCCGGACCTATTCGGTAAAACGATGGTATATGTCGCATTCGCTGAAGCGATCGCGATTTACGGTCTATTGATAGCATTCATGCTCCTGTTCAACATAGGAGGTTAATAATCCCGAGTGATCGAATTACTTGGGGGGCCTTCCTTAGGGAGCAGGGCATGCAATGATATGATTTTACCACATTTTACCTAAATTTATTTAACCGAAAATGATTTTATCAAGCCACTATGTAATAAAGGACATACTGCATACCGTTGAGAACGGGGATGCCGGTGAGATAAGGAAGATCTGCGACAAATACTGCGACAGATACCGGAACGACGAGAGCCTTGCCGCCGTTTGCAGTCTCGTATCCGAGGAGGATAGCGGGAGGCTTTCAGAGAAGAGGCTTTCAGAAATAAGGACTCGTTTGCAGGAGCTTTTAAGCGTGCGCAGATTGGATTCTTCTGGCGGAACGAACCTGTGGTTTGTGGACCGCCGTAAAGTAAAATAGGTGCGAAAAAAATGCCAACAGTTGAAGAGGTTATGACACGCGGGGTCATATCCGTGGATGAAAAAGACACAATCGAAGATGCCATGAGGACGATGGTTGAGCGGCACGTTAGCTCTCTTATCGTCCGGAAGAACAGCGACAATGACGTATACGGCATAATCACAAGGAAAGACGTAATCAATCACATCATAGCCGGCAACAAGGACCTCAAGAAGACAAAAGTCTCCGAGCTCATGACAAAGCCCGTTATGACCATAACAAAGCAGATGGACGTCGTGGCAGCGGCAAAGCTCATGGAGAAGACCGATGTGCGCAGGTTCCCTGTATGCGATGGAGACAAGATTGTAGGGATAATATCCAACAGCGACATATTCAGGGCATACGTTATAGACAACATAATCGAAAAACAACAGAAGAAAAGTAAGTGAGTGGGAAAATGCTTAGACCAGCGCGGATGAGTAAACTTAAGGCAATCGTACTAGACCAGTACTCTGAGGATGTAATCAGGGAATTTTCTAAACTTGGGAGTGTTCACATACTGGACGTAAAAAACGCCCCTGCCGACTGGAAGGGGCTCTCGTCCATAACAGAGAACCCGGCGTCAAACAGGTGCTCAGAGCTCCTGGGACGCGTATACTACTTGATGGATATCCTCGGGATAAAGGAAGAAAAAGACTTCTTCGGCTCCCTGAAGAGAGATCCGAAACGCATATCATGGAAGGACGAAAACTCATCCAGGCAGCTTGCCAAGGTAGAAGAGACGCTGGTCTCCATGGAAAAGGAAGTAAGGGGCAAATCCGACCGGCTGGTGAACCTGGGCGAAGAAAAAGCCCGGCTCGAACCGGAAAAGAAAGTCCTGGAAGCATTATCCAAGCTCAACGTAAAATCCAGCTGGCTGGGCGATTCCCGTTTCCTGTACCTGGCATCCGGCATGATAACCCCGGAAGACCTGGACAAACTGGAGACAATCCTGGAAAAGGACGCCATGGAATACGTCTTAAAGGAAGCGAGCAACGGCGAACGCATAGCAATGCTCCTACTCACGCCCAAACAGTACAAGCAGGACGTGGACAAGATCCTCGCGGGCCTGGACTTCCAGAGATTCTCACTCGACGCAAATACCAGCACCGAATCTCTCAAAGACATAAAAAAGAGGCTGGAAGAGATAGAAAAAGAATCAAAGCACCTGGAGAAAGACCTTGTCGCAGACAAGAGCAAATATATAGACAAGCTCCTGGGCCTAAAAGAAGTCCTGCAGATAGAAAAAGACATATCAGACACAAACAATTATATGGCAAAGACCCAGAGAGTATACGTCCTCGAAGGATGGGTCCCGGACAAAAAAGCAGCAATGCTGACGGGGCGAATAAAAGAAATAACCAACGGCTGCTCTGTAGTAAAGATTGTAAAACCGAAAAAAGGCGAAGTAGTTCCAACGAAGTTGGACAACCCGAAGATATTCAAGCCCTTTGAAACACTGATAGAGACCTTCGGTCTCCCATCCTACAAGGAGCTTGATCCGACGATGGTACTCGCATTCACATTCCCGCTGTTCTACGGACTGATGTTCGGAGACGTAGGGCACGGATTGATGCTGGTATTGCTCGGCCTGGTTGCGATGAAGATTGCTAAGACGAGCCAGGGCACAAAGAATCTGGGCGTGATCATAATAACATGCGGCCTGTTCGCGGTCGTATTCGGATTCGTCTACGGCGAAGCATTCGGAATGGGTCCAGAGGCTCAGCTAGAATTCACCAAAAAAGCCTTCGGAGAAGAAAACGAGTTCAAGATACCCTCTATCTATCCGCAGGGCGTGGGAGACAAGCATCCGGGTTTCCCCAAGGTCAATCCAATGGAATTGCCAAAAGAGTTCCTGTTGATAGCGATATTCATGGGTTCTTTTCATATAGTCTCAGGTTTACTCATGAACCTCCTGAATAAGGTAGTTCAGAAAGACTACATGGGCGTGATAGCAGGACCAGTCCCGAAGCTTTGGCTCTTCATGGGCGCTTTCTATCTCCTCAATACCTTCTGGATAGACTTTGACGCATGGGGCGCAAACATCGGCCTGGTCATCCTCCTGATACCCGTACCCTTGGTGCTCATATTGCTCGAAGGAATCATACACCACCTGCCCCACTTTAACGCAAAACAACTCCCTGCAAACCTGGGACAGGGAGCATTCGAAGTATTCGACACAGTGCTCATATTCCTGTCAAACAGCGTATCCTACAGCAGGATATTCGCGCTGGCCCTAGTTCACGGAGGACTGTTCCTCGCCCTATTCTCGATAGCAGATAAACTAATAGAGATCCCCGCCGTCGGATGGATAGCATGGTTCATCGTAGTACTAATCGGAACCGTCGCCGTAATTGCGCTTGAGTCGATAATCGTCTTCCTGCACAGCCTCAGGTTGCACTACTACGAGTGGTTCACCAAGTTCTACGGAGCAGACGGCGTAAAATATACTCCTTTCAAGGCAGAGAGGGTCTATACAAAAGTCGAGGAATAAATGCGGTACGATCCGCATTTTTTTTATATCTTTTATTCCTACTCTGATTCTTTCAGTATTCCCTGATATATATCTTTTAGTATGGCCCCGGAATGCAGAGCGGAGCCGACCAGTACTTTGCTTATGCCCGCTTCGTAGAGCATATGCACGTCCGTGATGTTTCTTATCCCTCCCCCGTACATGAGGGTCTTACTTGGGAGATGTTCGGCAACTTTCATGCACAATTCGACGTTCGGCCCCTTGGCTACTCCCACTCTGGCAAGGTCTATTATCAGGACCTCTTTCATCTTGGCGCTGTCCGCAATTATCCTTATGAACTCATCCAGGGAAATATTCATCGCCGACTGGAACACTCCCTCCCGGGTATCCAGGCTTATTACAAAATCCTTTGGGAGCTCAAGTATATTGAGCGAAGAAAACGTCTCCGTTGCTATTACCGGCTTCACCCTGGGAAGGTTTAGCACATCTTCCATGGACCATACTCCGATGTCCGCCATGACCTTGTTATCAGTCTCTTCGGAAATCTTGCGTAAAATGTCATAGTTGGGCTTGGAATACAGTATGCCATCCAGGTCTGCTATGTACACTTCCGTGAATCCCAGCATCCCATAAGCCTGCGAAAGCACGAAAGGATCATCCGAGTCGCATATCCTGCTGGACAATTCCCTATACCTGTTTCTCCTGCCTTCGACTGCTTCAATTACTTTTCCGTCTTTTATGTCTATTATGGGGATAATTTGCATTGTCTATGTGGATTTTGTAAAAATATATTTAAATATAAACAATAATAATTAAATCAATAATGAATTATTCAAAAAATCGGAACTGTTTAATTAACTATTAATCCCTGATTTTAAGGGGAGATGAAAAAATGAAGATTGACAAATTAGATCTGGAAATAATTAAACACTTGCAAGAAGATGCGAGGTTAAGCTTTAGAAAACTCGGGAAGACACTTGGCATCCCGCATACAACCGTTTTTACAAGGGCCGAGCGCCTGGTGGAAAAAGGAGTAATAAACAAATTCTCAGCTATTCTGCATCCTCACGAGCTGGGGCTGCAGATGGGATACGTCATAATAGACGCGCCCCCGGCGGAGTCAAAGAAGATAGCTGCAAAGCTGGCATCATTCGACGAAGTCAGGACGGTGTTCCGGACCTTTGACGGGAAAGTCATATCCAAAGTCGTAGTGCCTAACAGGAAAGCGAACGTCGGATTCGAGGAATTCCTGACGAAACTCGACGACTGCAACTTCACGGCCTACCCGGTGCACGACGTGGTGAAATACGAGAACAACATACACACCGACACCCTCAAGACGCTGGACATATACTCCGACAAATAAATTTTTTATCTTCTTCTTTTTAGTTTCTTTTAATTATTATTCATACTATTCTATCATTGAATCGACTTCTATCAACAAACATTGCCCTATCCCTTCATGCATCTATCGGATTGCAGCTAAAAGCGCTTACTGACCCAAGTTTGACATTTTTGGTTGTTTTTTCGTGAGAAAATAAAGTTTGACAGTTTGGGATTTATCCGTGTTTTCCTTTCGTTTTTAGGGCATTTTTACCTGGTTTTGATTGAAAACTGCGCGAAAA